>NZ_MDTU01000001.1:1745571-1860692 GCF_001720395.1 Piscirickettsia litoralis | reverse complement strand
AAACAGATAATTAACATAAAACCCAATGGACACAGCGCCAAGGGCAAATAAGGGTAGTCCTGAAACCAACCATTAGAAATATGATTAGCTTTTTCAGCAATAATTGCAAACCCTACAGCGACAAGGCCGACAGCAATTGCACCTGACCAAAACAGTAGCCGCCGGAACCATAACTCAAAAGAGAGCGCTTGCTTAGAGTGCTGATATAAACGCCGATATTGAATAAACTTCTTCCAGCTGTTCATGGTTTGCCTTTTACTGAAATGATTTGTTGCACACCGATAAGTAGGGGCTATTCTAGCACCCTTTACTACGATCGAGTAGAGCCAGCATAACAAAGTTGCCTTAAACCAATTTTAATTTTACTGGTATCGTCTTATCGCTTTGTTACAAAATTTTCATATTGTAGTCATCTTGCTGTCATCAAGGATTTATACAATAAGGCTGTAATATTGCCAAGGAGTACAGTCTATGTATGAAATTCAACAACGTACACATAAGGGTTGGGAAAACGCCTGGGTCAACCATTCAAAACTAGCAAGGCATTATGACAGCAGCCAAAGCGCATTTAGCGCTTTACAAAAGCTGATTACCGAACAAAGTTATGCTGTTTTGTTGGGAGATATTGATGGCTTTTATGCTGAAGATTACCGTGTTAGTCCGGAGTTTTCGTCTTAAAGTGCTATCTTAAACTAAGGCTTGTGAACGCGGAGAGAATCAGCAGGACCGCGATCCCCATATGCCAAGCTTAAAAAATAAGGCTTCCCCAAGTAAACCTCATAATAGCCACTGCATTATTGATCAAACTATAAAAAACGGCTCTCGCACTCTTTAATAACTCAAAGAAAATAACCTATAAACCGATCGCAGGCCCCATAAGCTAGCAGATAGAATTAAATAAAGATAACAGATTTTATAACTTTTAACTCACTCCCTTAAACAGTAGCATGGTTTTAACAGGGGTAGCCTCTGATAGATATACAGGCTTATTTTTATCATTGATCATTAAGGCGCTGGAACTACCGCCATCACAATTCACCGCAAAAGTGATTTTTTCTGCTCCAAAAATCGCTGCATGCTGCGTTAGTAAGTCGGCCAAACGATACAAGTTACTGGCAGAAGATTGCAAAATGATTAAATCACCGTTAGCCGCCTTCGCAAGCACCGTGCGGCGGTGATAGCGCAAGTTAGGCTTCACTGCCACTTTACCATTAGCCACTAAAATCGGCCCTACTTGCAAAGCACTGTAGGCTCCTTGATAACCTTGCGAACGTGTTTTAAGGTCTACTTCCTTTTGTTGATTAACCAAGACTAGCGCCGATAGCAGGCGATTATACTTCATGGCTGAACGGCGTTTTCCTGCAATCATAAGCAAACCATTGGGCTTAAAATTTTCCATAAAGTATCCCGCATTAATCCCTACTACCGCTTTTTGCTGCTTGACCACTTCATTAACCCAATCAATTGAAGCGGCAGGTTGCAAATATAACTGAGATTGATACAAACCTCGCTTTAGAATAACAGCATGAACATTGATAGGTAGCGCCCCAGAAGACCGAACCTCTAATGTTTTTAATACTCCCATTCGTTCTGGAAGATTCACTTGCCGCTTCACCACCACCTGCTGATTTGCGGCAAAGCTCAACCATGGACTTATAAGAAAAACAAAAAACAAACTACGCACTACAACTCTCACAACTTACTCCTACAACAATTCGGCACACCAGATCATAGCATATGCAGCGCTTTAAGAAGATTTATCCTATTCTTGATATTATTAGGGATAATGATCAGGATCGCCTTATGTATCTATGTAAACGCTACGTTGTTTATGGCCAAGTCCAAGGTGTAGGCTTTCGTATGTTTACATTACAGGTTGCAAAAGACCTTAATTTAGCCGGTTGGGTACAAAATCAAGCTACGGGCTCAGTGGAAATCATCGCCTGCGGCCCAGAACAGTCGATGAAAGAGTTTGAAGCTAAAATTGCTATTGGCCCTGATAACGCTAAAGTTGACCGCCTTATTCAAGAAAAATGCGCCGCCCCAAACCTAAATGACTTTATTATCAAAAAATAGTATCACTCACAAATACTGAATTTAAAACAAGCGCCTTAAATCATAAAATTAATGTTGCTTTATAAGCTTATTAACGGTGTACTATAACGCTTAATAAGGAGTAGTTAGTTTTATAAAAATTACATAAAAAATGAGTTATTTGCCTAAAATAGATATTTCAGGTAATAATTTATATGTTAAAAACAATTGTATTTTACCGCATTGCAATATCAAGTTGCTATAACATGGAGTTTTTATGAGCATTAAATCATTGGTAAATCCCATTATAAATCTCTTTAAGTTCAATGAAGATTTTTCCTCTTTAACCAAGTATTTTGAGCAACTTCCTGTAGATCCTTATGTTCCAGGGGGCTATCGTCATCATGGGCTTTCATGCTTTAAATATATCGATCGTAGTCTTTGGGAAAAGCAACCTCATAAATATATCTTCCAAGATGACAAAACTAATCCAGTCGCCGGCGGCATCAAACGACAGTACCCAATTGTCGTTGACAAACTTATTCAAGAGCCAACACTACAACTTGCATTGCAACAATTTTGCGACACTATCAATGCTCAGTTTGGCGACTTAATCGATATCCATATGTTGCGCACAGTGACAACCTCAGAGCAGCTAGGCGAAGCCGCACCTGAGGGCATTCACCGCGATGCGGTTAATCATGTTGGCATCTTCTGTATCAACCGTCACAAAGTCACAGCAGGAGAGACACACATTTATACCGATAAGGCTGGCGCCCGTCCCCCCGTTGTCAGAAAAATCCTTGAGCCTGGAGAAATGTTAATCATCGATGATAATGAAGTTTTTCACTTTACTGATGCAGTAAAACCCACGGATAATGAAGGTTATCGTGATGTTTTTGTCTTTACCCAGTCGACGTTGATGAGTCTTTAAGTTCCAGAGTAATCAATTAAATAATAGAGCAGGCTCTTGGCAATGATCTTATACAAGAGCCTGTTTCATCAAGCCATGCCTACACAGAGCTTGCAATCCAATCCCCTCGATTTCATCTTCGACTTTAATAACCACACGTTTATCATTTTTCTTTACAGCACACCATAATGATTAGAAGTCATTTAAACGGCTGGTTTTCAAATCATTTTCAGCTCATAATTATTTCAGTTAAAGTCATTGTAATAATGAGAAACTTTTAAATTAATAAAATTGTAAACTTTATATGAAAATTTGGTTTGACTGGAAAGCACCATAAACTTAGCAAATATTATAAATATAAAGCCAATTGTAGTGAGATTTCAACTTCCCATGTAATGATAAGAAATCTGCCTGGAACAATCACTAAAAAAGGGTTTAAAAAGACCTTCTAACTATATTTCCCAAGCACTAAAAATTGGGAGAGTTTGGATATACTCCCCCTAAAAAAGTGATAAATCAATCTAAACCGCGAGAGAGTTCATTGTCGCACGCCATAAACGGCGTTCAGCTTTAAACTGCTTTTTGATTAGAACATACTGTTCTTTAAGTTGAGCAATATGAGCAGCAGATAGTTTTTCTTTTTGCGCATTTAAGTGTTCTTGCTTCGCTTTAGCCCATTTTTTAATCGTTTCAAATAATTCTTTATATTGAGCTTCTAAGCTTTTTTCAAGTTCAACAACTTTTGCCATATAGGGTTTTGCTTTAAGTTTTTCTTGTGCTCGCTTGAATTGCATCGACGCACGAGCAGCTTCTATTGTTGGCTTAGGAATACGTTTTAAATCATAGGTCCAACCGATTTTAGAGGCTCAAAAAAATCAACCATTTCGATGGATCATAATCATACCAAAGCACACCATTACGATAATCTCCTGCATATTTATGATGAAAATTGTGATACCCCTCACCAAAAGTGAGTATTGATAATAGTGGATTATCTTTAGCGGTATTCTCATCGCTATAACGCTCTTTCCCCCAAATATGAGCTAACGAGTTAATAAAGAAAGTAAAGTGATGGTTAATTACCAAGCGAAACAAGCCCACTAAAATCAAACAACCACCAATGCTGCCATAAGTCGCACCAATTAACATCGGTAAACCAAAACACATAAAAACAGCAAGTGGCACATAATAACGATGCTGAAAAGCAACAATTTTATCACTTTCTAAATCTTTCACATTTTGAATTCTTGTTTCTTCAGGTGCTGCACGAAACATCCAGCCGATATGGCTATACCAAAAGCCCCGTGTTGCTGCATAAGGGTCTTGCTCTTTGTCATCAACAAAACGATGATGTTTACGGTGATCAGAAGCCCAGACCAATATACTATTTTGTAAAGTCGCTGCACCAAAAAGCATAAAAAATATCTTTAAAAAACTATTTGCCTTATAGGCCCTATGAGACCACAAACGATGATACCCTGCGGTGATAGATAACCCTGTTGCGATAATAAACAGACTAAACCATAACCAGTCCCACATACTAAAGCCGTAGGTAAATGCATAATAGGGAACAAGGATGATCGCAGCGAGTGGCGTTAATGTTAGCACTAGCGTACTCTTCCAATTGATCGGCTGCTTTTGTGATTTATTCATAAATACCTTTGTTTGACGCTCTGCTTAACTCACATTAAGTGTAAGCGACTTTGTGGCTAAATGTATGATTTTAATTAAAAATTAAAATCGGGTCACTATATAAGAGAACCCCATACACACTCACACCCAAAAATCGCCAGTATACCCTAATACAAAGTAAGATCAACACACGTAATAAAAAGGCTTCCGCAGAAGCCTGATTGATATCCCTTTATTCGATACGCCCATGACACTGTTTATATTTTTTACCAGAACCACATGGACAGGCCTGATTACGCCCTACTTTCACACCAGAGCGCACAAAAGGCTTCTGTGCGACCGCTTGATCACCATCACCCTCCGCCATCATCGCCTCTTCAGTATCAAGCTGATCAAAGTCTTCATGTTGGAATTGCATTTGAGTAGGGTTAGTGTGTTGCCACTGCTCTTCCATCGCTGCAACATCATCCGGTGCTTGGACCTGCACCTGACAGAGCGTACTAATCACATCGTATTTCAAATTATCGAGCATATTAGAAAATAGCTCAAAGGCTTCACGTTTATACTCTTGTTTAGGATCTTTTTGAGCATAACCACGCAAATTAATCCCCTGACGCAAATGATCCATCGCAGCCAAATGTTCTTTCCAGTGACTATCCAAAGATTGCAACATCAACATCTTTTCAAATTGACGTAACGTACTCACATCAGTCAGTTCTTCTTTACCAAGCCATGCATCTTTCACAGATTCCTGGATACGCTCGCGCAAAGCTTCTTCGTCTAGATCATCTTCATTATCGAGCCAACCTTGCAAGCTCAGCTTTAAACCAAAATCAGCCTCTAAAAGCTTCTCTAAGCTATCAATTTCCCACTCTTCTTCAAGTGTCTGTGGCTGAATATGCAGAGAAATTGCCTTATCAACCACATCTTGACGCATATCCTCGATAATATCTTTGACCGACTCGCTTTTGAGTAAATCAACACGCTGTGCATAAATCACCTTACGCTGCTCATTGGCCACATCATCATATTCAAGCAATTGCTTACGAATATCGAAGTTACGGCTTTCAACTTTTTTCTGAGCATTAGCAATCGCCTTAGTGACAAAGCGATGCTCAATGGCTTCACCTTCACCCATACCCAAGCGGCGCATCATTCCTGCCATACGATCTGAGGCAAAAATTCGCATCAAATTATCTTCTAAGCACAAATAAAACTGGCTCGAACCAGCATCACCCTGACGACCTGCACGACCACGCAACTGATTATCAATTCGACGTGACTCATGGCGTTCAGTACCAATGACTCGCAAGCCTCCTGCTTTAAGCACAAGGTCATGACGCTTTTGCCATTCTTCTGTTAACTTATCAATCTGACTTTCTGTGGCATTTTCAAGGGCTGCAAGCTGTGCTTTCAAGCTACCCCCTAACACAATATCAGTACCACGACCAGCCATGTTGGTTGCAATCGTCACGCGACCAGGCTCACCGGCATTGGCAATGATTTGGGCTTCTTGGCCGTGGAATTTTGCATTCAAAACAGCATGCTCAATGCGCTCTTTTTTCAACATCGCCGATAGCAATTCTGATGTTTCAATCGATGCAGTACCGACAAGTGCAGGCTGTTTGCGCTTAATACAGTCCTTAATATCTTCAACAATCGCCGCATATTTCTCATCGCTGCTCAAATAAACCAGATCAGACATATCTTTACGGGCAATCGGTTTATTAGTCGGAATCACTGTCACTTCTAAGCTGTAAATTTGGTGAAGCTCAAAGGCTTCAGTATCCGCGGTTCCTGTCATCCCCGATAATTTATTGTACATACGGAAATAATTTTGGAAGGTAATCGAAGCTAAGGTTTGGTTTTCATTCTGAATTTTCACCCCTTCTTTGGCTTCAACGGCTTGGTGTAAACCATCTGACCAACGCCGCCCCGGCATAATACGGCCGGTGTGTTCATCGACGATCACCACCTCACCATCGCTCACAATATAGTCAACATCAACGGCATACATGGTATGTGCACGCAAAGCCGCATTTAAGTGATGCATTAAGCGAATATTACTCGCATCATATAGGCTGCTACCCTCAGCCAAAATACCTTGCTCTAACAGAATTTTCTCAACGGTTTCATGGCCCTGCTCGGTTAAATAGGCCTGTTTTGCTTTTTCATCTAAACTGTAATCGCCCGGGCCGTCTTTTTCAGTTTGAGCCACTAATTTCGGCACGACAGTATTTAATTTTTCATAAAGGTCAGTATGTTCATCAGAAGGACCTGAGATAATCAACGGCGTTCTCGCCTCATCAATTAAAATCGAATCGACTTCATCGACGACTGCATAGTTTAATTCGCGCTGTACTCGCTCTTCTAAGCTAAAAGCCATGTTATCGCGTAGATAATCAAAACCAAACTCATTATTCGTACCATAGGTAATATCGGCATTATAAGCCTGGCGACGCTCATCCGGAGACAAATCGGCAATAATTACTCCAGTGGTCAAGCCTAAAAAACGATAGAGCATACCCATTTCCTCAGCATCACGCTGAGCCAAATAGTCATTGACCGTCACAACGTGAACGCCTTTTCCTGTTAAGGCGTTGAGGTAAACAGCAAGCGTTGCAACCAGGGTTTTACCTTCACCGGTAGCCATCTCTGCCACCTTTCCTGAGTGCAAGACCATGCCACCGAGCAACTGCACATCAAAATGGCGCATCTTTAGAACGCGGACACTCGCCTCACGTACCACAGCAAAGGCTTCAACCAGTAATTTATCTAAGCTTTCACCTTGCTGTATCCGCCCTTTAAATTCATCCGTTTTAGCACGCAACTCTTCATCGCTTAAGCCTTGCATCGCCGGCTCAAGCTGGCCTATCGCCCTTACTGTTTTCGACAGAGCCTTTAAAAAGCGCTGATTCCGACTTCCAAAAATCTGCTGCATGAGCTTACGTGCAATCATGGTATATCTACTTTAAATCCGAATGTTGAATTGGTATTTGATCTTCGCTTAAAATCAGCGTGAACAAACAGTCCTCTAACTAATATGGGCACTTATACTAAATTACAAGGCTGAGGCCTTGCTTAACACAAGCAAATTAAGAGAGCGTGACTTCTTCAAAAGCATCAGGATCTGCAAATAATGCGTGTAATAATTGATTATTCAAAGTATGCCCCGATTTGTAGCCTTCAAACTCCGCCAATAGCGCTCCAGCTAATGACAAGTCGCCCACCGCATCCAGTAACTTATGGCGAACAAATTCATCCTCATAACGTAAGCCATCCTCATTGATAACGCGATCATCATCAATAGCAATAGCATTCTCCAAGCTCGCTCCCTTCGCCAGGTTATTTTTCAATAACCAATCTAATTCCTTGACAAAGCCAAACGTGCGAGCACGTGCCACCTCTTTAATATAACGCGTCTGCGACAGTTCTATGGATACCGCCTGAGGTGTGTTTGCAATAACAGGATGATCATAATGAATGCGATATGAGAGCTTAAAGCCTTCATAAGGTGATAACTTAGCGAATTTATCGCCATCTGTGACTTTGATTTCTTTTTTGACGCGAATATAACGGCGTGGTGCGTCTTGTTCTTCCACACCCGCTGATTCAATTAAAAACACAAACGCACTTGCACTACCGTCCATAATAGGTAGCTCAGCAGTCTCCACATCAACATATAAATTATCAATACCAAGGCCCGACAGCGCTGACATAAGGTGCTCGACAGTATTGACCTCGGTATCACCTCGACTTAGAGTTGTTGCCAACTGCGTTGAAGTCACTTCATTAAAACGCGCTGGCAACTCCACCATAGGTTCACAGTCAACCCGCCTAAACACAATCCCAGTATTCACCGGGGCTGGTTTTAATACAATACTCACCTCACAACCTGTATGTAAACCCACGCCTGTGGCTTTGATTGTATTACGCAAAGTCTGCTGTAGCACCATTTTTACGACACCCTAAGTAACATAATGAGCAGCCATTCTAATATAAAGCACCACCAAAGCAAAACTATCGTATTAATCTACCTGACGACGTAAGAATGCAGGGATATCGAGATAATCTACATCTTGGTTTTGTTGACTTGAAGTTTCCTCACTTTTTTCCTGCTTACGGATCACTTGAGGGCGGTCTAGGCGATTATGATCACGCATGCTCTCCAACACCTTAACCGTCGGCTCTTTTTGCTCAGTAGTACGATCTAAGCCAATACCCGTTGCAACAACCGTCACACGCAAATCTTCGCTCATCTCAGGGTCAATCACAGTGCCGACAACCACCGTCGCCTCTTCAGAAGCAAACTCTTTAATGGCATCGCCGACTTCTTCAAATTCTCCAATTGATAAATCCATCCCTGCCGTAATATTAACCAACAAGCCACGCGCACCCGCCAAATTAATATCTTCAAGTAAAGGACTCTTAATTGCGGCTTCTGCCGCCTCACGTGCACGTGATTCACCTGATGCAGAGCCTGTCCCCATCATTGCCATACCCATCTCAGACATCACTGTACGCACATCGGCAAAGTCAACGTTAATCAAACCACCACGAGTGATCAACTCAGAAATCCCTTGCACCGCACCTAATAACACATTATTCGCTTCTTTAAAGGCATCCAATAAGCTAACACTTTTTCCTAATACGCTTAATAATTTTTCATTAGGGATGGTAATTAATGAATCAACATGCTTAGAAAATTCTTGAATCCCATGCTCAGCCACCTGCATGCGACGACGGCCTTCAAACGGAAACGGCTTAGTCACCACAGCAACCGTTAAAATGCCGAGCTCTTTGGCAATTTCTGCAACCACTGGAGCCGCACCAGTACCGGTACCACCGCCCATGCCGGCAGTGATAAAGAGCATATCCGCCCCTTCTAAAACTTCTTTGATACGCTCACGATCTTCTTCGGCCGCTTGGCGACCTTTGCTTGGATCCGCACCCGCACCTAAACCTTTAGTAACTTCAGTGCCTAATTGCATGATTGTTCGTGCAGCAGAATTTTTAAGGGCTTGTGCATCAGTATTTGCACAAATAAAATCGACACCTTCAATGTTGCCAGCAACCATGTGCTCGACGGCATTACCGCCACCGCCACCAACACCAATCACTTTAATGACAGCCGTTTGTTGTACGCTGTCCATCAATTCAAACATACTCATTCTCCCCCAAAAAAATTATCTCTGTTATTTCAAGCCTAAACTAGAAATGGCCTTGGAACCAACTTTTCATCCGCCGCCAAATATTTACTTTTTCGTTTTGTCCTCTAATGTCAGTATACCCCATAGATCCTTGTTGCTCCTGCGCAGCATAAAGAACCAATCCAACGGCCGTTGAATAAATCGGGTTACGAATAACATCAGCTAAGCCTTGTACATGCTGAGGTAAACCTAAACGAACGGGCATTTCAAAAATTTGTTCGGCCAAATCAACAGCTCCACGAATTTTTGATGTCCCTCCCGTCAACACAATCCCTGCGGTTAATTGATCACATAAGCCACTGCGACGCAGCTCGACATGAATCAAATTAAATAATTCTTCATAACGTGGGCCAATAAACTGAGCAAGATCAGCATAGGTTAAACGTTTACCTGGACGATCACCCACACTCGGCACTTCGATTAAATCATCAGGCATACCTTCTAATACGCCTGTACAACCAAACTCTATTTTAATTTGCTCAGCAAAATGAATTGGTGTACGCAAACCATGAGCCAGATCACTCGTCACCTGATCGCCGGCAATAGGAATCACCGCAGTGTGGCGAATTGCACCATCAATAAACACAGCAATATCGGTTGTACCACCCCCAATATCAACCAAGCAAACACCTAACTCTTTTTCATCTTCTGATAGTACTGCATAACTAGAAGCCAATTGCTCAAGCACAACCGTCTCAGGTTCAACAGCAACACCGCACTGACGAATACACTTCATCACATTTTGAATTGCACTGACCGCTCCGGTGACAATATGAACACGCGACTCTAACCTCACCCCGGCCATACCAATTGGATCATGTACCGCTTCTTGCGCATCAATTAGATAACCTTGTGGCACAACATGCAAGACTTCTTGGTCCCCTGGAATCGCAACAGCTTTAGCACTATCGGTCACCCTTGAGACATCATACTCGGTCACTTCACTGCCACGAATGGCGACAATCCCCGTTGAATTGCGACTGCGAACATGACTTCCTGCAACACCTGCATGCACACTGTCTATGCGCGTGCCGGCCATCAATTCTGCCTCTTCTATGGCATGTTGAATTGCATTGACCGTCGCATCGATATTAACAACGACACCTCGCTTTAAGCCCCGTGAAGGATGCTTGCCAATGCCAACAATTTGCAGCTGGCCATCCAGATTCTCTTCAGCAATCACCGCAACCACTTTAGATGTCCCAACATCCAAGCCCGCTACCAGGTTTTTTTCCAAGTCTTTTAGACATGCACCCTACACTCTCTTAAAATAATATGCTCTCTCCAACCCATCCTTATGCTTGTTGTGTCTGCCACTTCACTGCCATTCCTTTTGTATAGCGCATATCAATATAATTAACCTTTTTCACATTATTCGCAAAAAGCTGTGGAAATACTTCGGCCAACCGTTGTAAACGCAACTGAACATTTCTTTGCCCCAATTTAACAATTGTATTATTGTTGAAGCGTATTGACCACTGCAAACCGTCACTTAAAATAACATTCTTTACTCGCCATGATAACTTTTTCAAAAATGGTGTCGATTGCTCGTAAAAATGGATCACTTTTTGCTCATCGCCTACAGGCGCATTAAATTGCGGCGTATATTTCACCAATATATTTTTATCGCTAATCGGCACCAAGCGGCCATTTGCAGTAAGCAGCTCACTATTCCCCCAACGCCCTAGTATTTTTTGAGGCTCTATTTTTATTATGATCGTGTGAGGCCACACGCGTTTAACGTAAACTTCTTTAACACCTGGAAACTTGAGTACAGTATCTTGTATCTGATCAACATTAATATTAAAAAAGCCGCCATGTACCACGGGCGTAATGGTTTTAATTAAGGTCGACCTAGCAACAAAATTATAATCTCCGACTACTTTTACCGTACGAATAGGCAAAACATCTGGGTTTTGCAATTTAAAGTATCCCCACAAACTCAACAAAACAACAAGCAAAGCAATCAGCCACCAACGCCACTGAAACAAACACGTCAATACCTTTGCCTGCCCTTGAATCTTGCTCATTATTCCGGACTCTCAGTTTCCATACTATCTGCCTGCTGGCCCACCCCCATGCCAGAGTCCGCAACAAGAAAAGTATTCGATAAAATTTCTAAGACTAACTCATCAAAACTTAGGCCTTTTTGTTTCGCTGCCTTAGGCACTAAACTATGGCTGGTCATTCCCGGTGTCGTATTCACCTCTAATAACCAAAACTGGCCTTTATTATCGCGCATAAAATCAACACGCCCCCAGCCCCGACAATCAACCGCCCCAAAAGCCTGCAATGCCATATTTTGAATTAAGCGCTCTGTTGTTTGATCCAAATCACAAGGGCATAAATACTCAGTTTCATCAGAAAGATATTTTGCATTATAATCGTAAAAGTCGTGAGCAGGAGTAATTTTAATTGCCGGTAGCGCTTCATCCACTAAAATACCCACCGTATATTCATCACCACACACCCAACGCTCTACCATCACCTCACCGTATAGGCAGGCTTTATCGTATGCTCGCTGACACTCTTGTTTGTTATCAACACGAGAAACTCCGATGGTTGAACCATCATTGACCGGCTTCACTGCAACAGGCCCATTAATGCTTTCAAAATATTGCTCTAGCTTCTCAACCGAATTGACAACATATGCCTCAGGCGTTGGCAAGCCTATTGCAGACCACACCTGTTTAGTGCGCATTTTATCCATAGATAAGGCTGAACCTAAAATACCACTTCCCGTATAAGGCAAGCCTAAAATTTCAAGAAAGGCTTGAATCTGACCATCTTCACCACCACGACCATGCAAAATATTAAACGCTCGATCAAAACCCGCTGTTTTTAATTGGTCAAAACCATCTTCAGCCGGATCAACGACATGTGCATCCACCCCCTGACGGAGCAATGCTGCCAATACATTGCCTCCAGAGTCTAGAGAAACTTCACGTTCGGCAGAGGCTCCACCCATCAATACGGCGACCTTTCCCCATTGCTGACTTATCATTGTACTCTCCTGCCTAAGATGCTGCACCAGCGAGTTCATTGTAGGCAAAACCCAGTTTATTATTTACAAACCGCTGCACCACGCCACCGATGCCGCCCGCCCCTTGTAATAATAAGATATCTTGGTCTGCTAATAGTGTTCGCAAGGTGTGTTCTAACTGTGCTTCACTGCGCACAAAAACAGCGTTCACCCCTTTTTTTTGAATACTTTTAAATAAAGCGGACGCTGTTGCACCTTGAATCGGTGCCTCTCCTGCTGCATGCACCTCCATAAGCACGACAACATCACTCTCTTTCAAGGCTTCTACAAACTCATTAAATAAGTCGCGTGTTCGTGTATAACGATGCGGCTGAAAGACGTGCACAATACGCTTACTTGGCCAAGCATCACGTGCCGCTTGCAAAGTCATCTTAATTTCACAGGGATGATGGCCATAATCATCAACCAATGTCACCTGTCCAGCCGGAATATCAAAGGGTCCATACACCTGAAAGCGACGCCCCACCCCAGCAAATTGCTCTAAAGCACGTTTAATTGCCGTGACACCGACGCCACAATCCAACGCTACAGCAACCGCAGCAACCGCATTTTGCACATTATGAAGCCCTGGCAAATTAAGCGCTAGCTTGAGCTCAGTTTGATCTGGCAATAATAAACGAAAATGGCTGGTTAAACCCGTTTGATAAAAATCAGCAATGCGATAATCCGCATCTTCATGAAAACCATAAGTCACGGTCGGACAGCTAATATGCCCTAATAACTCTCTAACCCCCAAATCATCGACGCACAACACAGCCAAACCATAAAATGGCAAGTTATGGACAAACTCTAAAAATGTTTGTTTTAAATTAGCAAGTTCACCTTGATAGGTTGTCATATGATCTTCATCGATATTCGTCACAACTGCAATCGTTGGATTTAAATGTAAAAACGAAGCATCGCTTTCATCAGCTTCGGCGATAAAATAACGCCCTGAACCCAACACGGCATTCGCCCCAGCACTATTTAATTGACCTCCAATCACAAAGGTTGGGTTTAACCCCCCTTCACTTAAAATACTCGCAATTAAACTTGTCGTCGTTGTTTTACCATGCGTTCCTGCAATCGCCACACCTTGACTAAAACGCATGAGCTCTGCCAGCATTTGCGCGCGGCCGACTACAGGAATATGCAACTGATGAGCTAAAACAACTTCGGGATTATCTTCAGCCACAGCGCTTGAAACCACCACCACATCGGCTCCCTCAACATTGCTTGCTCGATGACCCAGAAAAATTTCAACGCCCAGCATACTCAAACGCTGTGTTAAGGTATTTTCTACAATATCTGACCCTGTAATCACATACCCTTGGCTATATAATACCTCGGCAATTCCAGCCATTCCCACACCACCGATACCAATAAAATGAATACGACGAATACGGCGCATCGCTAAGTGGTGCGGGTTACTTTCTTCTATCACTTTTCTCATTTATCATCTCCACACAAGCACAAACAACACTTTCTGTTGCTTTGGGCCGACTACGTTGACGTGCCTTTTGAGCCATTTCCAATAAGTATGTACGCGACTGACACAAATTACTCAATATATCAAACAAGCCTTGCACGCTTAGTTCGGACTCCAACACCATACGTGCAGCGCCACTTTCAACCAGGCTTTCAGCATTTTTGCGCTGGTGATCATCAACAGCGTAAGGAAATGGAATAAACAGTGCAGCCACCCCTGCCGCAGTAATCTCGGCTACGGTAAGCGCGCCCGAGCGACAAATCACCAAATCCGCCCAACGATACGCATCAGCCATGTCTTTAATAAATGGCTGTACCTTCGCATTAATATTGGCTTCATCATACGCATTTTGTACAGCAGCCACATTATCTTTGCCGGTTTGATGATGAACAATGACCTGCTCTTTTAAGCCCAACAGTGCTTTGGGCAATACTTCATTTAACGTACGCGCACCTAAGCTGCCACCGACAACCAAAATGTTTAATCGCCCATGACGCTCACCATAGCGCTTTTCAGGAGAAGCTATCTCTACAATTTCTCGGCGAATCGGATTGCCAACATACACGGCCCCTTGCTTTGTTAACACATCAGGGAACCCTGTCAGCGAGCGCTTAGAAAAACGCGCAAGGATTTTATTGGTCACGCCTGGAATCGAATTTTGTTCATGAATCAACAATGGCACTCGACGTAACCAAGCAGCTAACCCTCCAGGTCCAGCGGCAAAACCTCCCATACCAACAACTAAAGCGGGCTTTAGTTTTTTTCATCAGTCGCAATGCTTGCCATGTCGCTAATAACAAGCCAAAAATACCTTTTAACTTACCCAACACCCCCTTGCCGCGTATACCACGTACATGCAAACAGTGCAGCTTTATCCCTGCTTCAGGCACAATATCCGCTTCAATCCGAGTCGCAGTTCCCAACCATTGAACCGCGTAGCCTCGCTCTTGCAAAACCTTCGCGGTTTCAAGCGCCGGAAAAACATGCCCACCCGTTCCCCCTGCCATCATCAACACCATAGGAGCGTTATTTCGATCCATGAACTCCTCCTCTTTGCTGTAATTGTAATTTGTTTTGTATATCGATACGTAACAACAGCCCCAAAGCCAAGCAATTAATCACTAAACTACTGCCACCAAAACTCATCAAGGGTAAAGTTAACCCCTTAGTCGGCAATAATCCCGTATTTACCCCCAAATTAATAATGGCCTGTAAGCCTACCCAAAAACTTACTCCATAAGCAAGATAAGCATCGAATTTCTGCTGCAAATATTCAGCTTGGCGCGCGATCAATAAGCCACGAAAAACCAATAAGGCAAATAGACCAACAACAACCATCACTCCGATAAAACCTAACTCCTCACCAATAATGGCAACAAGAAAATCAGTATGCGCTTCAGGCAAATAAAAAAGCTTCTGCACACTATCACCCAAACCCACACCAAACCAACCACCACGGCCAAATGCAATCAAAGACTGGGTCAGCTGATAGCCAGTATTAAATTGGTCCGCCCAAGGGTTTAAAAAAGAAGTCAATCGCGCAAGCCGATAAGGCGCTGCTACCATCACCAAGCTAAAACCGATCGCCACAATAACAAAAATCACCACAAAACGTCGCAAAGGTACTTTAGCCATAAAAAGCATGACAAACACTGTGGCGGCTAATACGACCAAGGCACCAAAATCCGGCTGCAATAATAAAAACACAGCAATGACACCAATCAACGCTAACGGCTTTAAAAAACCAACCAAAGTTTCTTGCACCGCTTGTTCATGACGCACTAAATAATCGGCCACATAAACAATCATACAAAACTTAATCAACTCAGAAACCTGCAGAGAGATTGGCCCTAAATGTAGCCACCGCGTGCTACCATTCACCTCTCTACCCACCCCGGGCAGCAATACAATAACCAGCAAGCCAATCCCTAAAAATAACAAAGGCAACGCAAGTTTTCGCCAAAGCTCGGTGTTTAAACACACCATAAAAAGCATCACGCCACAACCTAAGGCGACATAAATGCCCTGACGAATTAGAAAATGAAAAGGTGCATCATAATTACTTTGTGCCACCACCATCGAGGCAGAGCCGACCATAACAAGGCCCAACCCCAATAAGCTTAAAATTGCAATAATTAAAAGCCCGTCTAAGCGCAGACCCACCAAAGTGCGCCCTGTCATAATAACTGCCTTTTTACTTCCCGAATAAATGCCTCACCACGCGCTTCAAAATTCTCAAACATATCAAAGCTTGCACAAGCCGGAGCAAATAACACGCTGTCCTTCATTTGTGCGACTTTTGCCGCAGCAGATACAGCTGCCGCCAAACTCTCTACACGAATAACTGGCGCAAATCGACTTAGGCTTAACTGTAAACGCTCAGCATCCTCGCCAAACACAATGACGGTTCTCACAAACCCTTTCACACTTTCTTGTAAACTATCAAAATCAGCATTTTTTCCTTGCCCACCCGCAAGAAAGATTACTTTGTTTTTTGTTTGCTGACCGACACTGCAAATAGAGGCAGCGGCAGCACCAACATTCGTTGCCTTAGAATCATTAAACCACCGAATGTGTTTAATCTCCTGAACAAGCTCACAACGATGAGGCAAGCCAGTAAACTCACAAATCACCTTTTTAGTAATACTTAAAGAAAACCCTAATAGCTGGCTCATTGCCAAAACAGCTAACGCATTATCAAAATGATGCTGCCCACTTAAAGTCAATTCTTTTGTCGCTAAAACTCTTTCCTCACCATTACACAGCCAAAACTCTAAACCTGCTTGCAAAAGCCCCCAATGCTTACGAGCCGATAAGCTTAAACCTGAACTTAGTCCACCAAAAGTAACTAATGTAGATGTATCGCTAAAACTCAGCCAGTCTTCATTAATATGGTGCAGCTGATATTTTGAATTTAAAAAAACACGCGCCTTTGTTTGCTGATAAGAAGAAAAGTCATGATAACGATCCATATGATCAGGCGAGGTATTTAATAAAGCAGCAACCTCTGGCTTTAAACTAGAGGTTGTTTCCAACTGAAAGCTCGATAATTCTAAAATATAAAGCTCGACCTCATCATTTAACAGCTCAAGAATCGGCGTCCCCAAATTCCCGCCTACAGCAACACGAACACCTGCCTGCTCGGCAACTTTTCCAAGCAAGCTTGTCACACTGCTTTTACCATTTGAGCCCGTAATTGCAACAACCGGCGCTTTAACATAACGAGCAAATAATTCTATATCCCCTATAAATTTCTCATTATTAATTAGCAATGGCTGCAACAACGGGTCATTTATCGCTAAACCCGGGCTAATCACCATACCAACAAACTTTCGCTCTAATAAATCATCAGGCCAATCACCGCAATAACACTCAACATCTGGATAACACTCTTGCAATTTTTCTAAATAAGGCGGGTTTTTGCGTGTATCAATCACACATACCGTTTGCCCCTGCTTCTTTAAAAAATTTACACAAGACCAACCTGTTTTACCCAAACCGATCACAAGAGTAGACCGCATATCAACCTCTTAAAAATAAACTCGCTAAGCCAATAAACACCAAAATCACCGTAATTAAGCCAAATCGCCACATTACTTGCGTTTCAGGCCAACCTTTTTTTTCAAAATGGTGATGCAGCGGTGCCATCAAAAAAAGTGCGCTTGCCGCCGGAATATTTAAAATACCCCACCTGTAAAATCACAGACACTGTTTCAGCCACAAAAATTCCACCCATAATCACCAGCAATAATTCTTGCTGTAACAATACAGCAACCACGCCTAACGCCGCCCCCAATGCAAGAGAGCCGACATCTCCCATAAAAACGCGCGCAGGGTAGATATTAAACCACAGAAAGCCCAAGCCAGCACCGACAATTGCTAAACAAAAAATAACAACTTCAGAGCCTCCTTGCACATAAGGAATACCGAACTGCAAAGCCCACATCGAATTTTGACTCACAACCGCAATTGCAGCAAAAGCCGCGGCAACAAGAATCACACAAAATGTCGCCAAACCATCCAAGCCATCAGTTAAATTGACCGCATTACTCGAGCCAACAATGGCAAAATAAGCGAGCAAAATTGCGCCTAAGCCTAGATTAATCCCCACTCCTTTTAAAAAAGGCAGCCATAGAACCTGCTCATGTAGCATTAATACGGCAAACAGTGCGGCAACTAGGCCAATGACAGATTGCCAAAAATATTTCCAACGCGCCGCAAGACCTTTTGGGTTTTTAAAAATAAGTTTACGGGCATCATCGACCAAACCTATACAACCAAAGCCAAGCATCACGACCAATGCAACCCAAAGGTATTGACTCTGCCAATCACCCCATAACAAACAACTAATCAACACACCCAATAAAATCAACACGCCACCCATCGTTGGCGTCCCTGTTTTACTCAAATGTGATTCCGGCCCATCATCCCGAACAACTTGGCCCAGCTTATAACGTTGCAAACGGCGAATACACCAAGGTGCTGTCAATAAAATAATGATTAACGGGGTAATAAGCGCAAAAAAAGAGCGCCACATTAAATCCATAGCAAGAAAAGCTAACATAAAACATCCTCATTATGTTGTTGTAACGCCTTGACAATGCTTTCCATTTGCATAGCACGCGCCCCTTTTACAAGCATAGTGACCGGCGACTCACCAACACTCTCTTTTAATACGTCAACTAAGTCGTTTTTATTGGCAAAGTGCCGTGAATTTACACCAAACGCTTGCGCCGCATAATGCATTTTTTCACCAACAGTATACAGCTGCTCAATCCCTAGCTCACGTGCAGCTTGACCCACTTGACGATGATAACTAATTTCATCCGCTCCCAACTCACCCATATCTCCAAGCACAGCAATACGCTGACCCGAAAATGCTGCTAAAACTTCCAACGCACTTAACACGGCATTTACGCTTGCATTATAAGTATCATCAATCAATCGAACTCCTGCAACTGTAGGCATCAGCGATAGTCGCCCCGGCTCAGGCTTCACCTGGGCTAGACCATTGATTATATGTTTATAATTTATTTTTAACGCAACCGCCGCGGTGACCGCTGCCAAAGCATTTTTAACATTATGCACACCTAATAAAGGCAATATCACAGCAAAACACTCAGAGAAAATGTGTAATGTAAATGAACTCCCCTCGCCTGTCATTTGGATATCAGTTGCATAAATATCAGCACTTTCATCAAGGCCAAAACTTAAATAATTCACACATTCTGACTCTAATTGCTGTTGCCAAAATGCATAAAATTTATCGTCTTTATTTAAAACCGCTGTGCCTTTTTTAGCTTTTAGACCTTGGAAAATTTCTGCTTTTGCTCGAGCGACGCCGTCAATTGAACCAAAACCTTCTAAATGACTCGCACCGGCATTAGTCAATACCGCAACATCAGGCTGAGTTAAACCTACGGTATAGGCAATTTCACCGGCATGATTCGCACCTAATTCTAACACTGCATAATCATCATCTGATCGCAAGCGCATTAAGGTTAACGGCACCCCCCAGTGATTATTATAATTTTTTGTCGGCAATAATGTTTGAGCTGCGCCTTGCAAAATAGCATGTAAAATATTACGTGTTGTCGTTTTTCCAGCACTACCAGTAATTGCAGCAATCTTTAAATCAAACTGCTCCCGCCAAACTTTCGCCATTTGCCCCAAGGCTATTGTTGTATCTTTCACTTTCATATGGGGAATGTTGATATTGACTGTTTTTTCGCTGACAATCACTGCCGCTGCACCCTGTGCAACAGCTTCATCAATAAAATCATGACCATCTAAGCGCTCTCCTTTTAAGGCGATATAGGTATCACCCTTCATTAAAGTGCGCGTATCATGAGATATTGTCTGAACAGCTACATCAGGCCCAATATATTCGGCATCAATCGCATAGGCTAACTGTTGTAAGGTTTTCATTGTTTTTCTCCATTATATTTTTAATTTTATCAATATCTGAAAAATAATAACGCTGACCGCGGATTTCTTGGTAATCTTCATGACCTTTACCTGCAATCAGTAATATATCTCCTCGCTTTAACACGGAAAAAGCCTGATTAATGGCCTGATCACGCTGAACAATAATCTCAATATCAGCACCAAACTCGACCCCTGCATTAATATCACTAATAATCGCCACAGGATCTTCATCTCGCGGATTATCACTGGTTAAAATTACTTTGTCTGCAATTTTCGATGCAATATTTCCCATGATAGTTCTTTTTTGTTGATCTCGATTGCCCCCGCAACCAAACACACAAATTAACCGATCAGTAGTAATTTTCTTTAGCGTTAATAGCACTTGCTTTAATGCATCCGGCGTATGCGCATAATCAACAACCACCAATGATGCTTGATAATAAAATGTCTGCAAGCGCCCGACTGGTGGAGTAATTTGCTTTAATAAAGGCAATATTTCACCTAAACTTACCCCTCTAACACCCAAGGCAGAAATTACCGCAAGCAGGTTCAGCGCATTAAACTCGCCCAACAATGGCGCTTCTAATGTCCCCTCACCCCAAGGAGTTACTAATTTTCCGCGCATGCCAGTCATGCTAAATACAGGGTTAATTAGCTGTACATCGGCATTCGAACTCAAACCATAACTAATAATATTTAAGTGTTTAGCCGCTTGTTTTTTTCAGACTAGAACAAAAACTATCATCATTATTAATAATTAAATTTTTCAAGCCCGGCTGATTGATCAACTTTGCTTTTGCCGCCGCATAATTTTCCATGGTTCTATGATAATCAAGGTGATCTTGGGTTAAATTGGTATACACCGCAGTATCAATTTTCACAGCACTCAGCCGATCTTGCACTAAACTGTGCGAAGACACCTCCATTGCCACATCCGTTATTTGTTGGCTGCTAAATTGGTGCAATAAACGCTGTAACTCAATAGGGCCGGGCGTCGTGTTCTGGTTTTTCTGCAAATCACCATACTCTCCAGCTCCGTTAGTTCCAATCAATGCGGTCAGCTTTCCCAATTGAGTTAATAGCTGTGCATATAAATACGAGACCGACGTTTTACCATTAGTCCCCGTCACTCCCAGCATCTCCAACTGATTTGCCGGACAGCCATAAAACAATCCGGCCAATTCACTAACCTGCTCACGCAGGTTATCAATCGCAACGGCTGTTACCGTGAAACTTTCTGAAACAACGCTGAAATCCTCAGCACATTTTGCCTCATAAAGAATAATAGACGCACCACGCTCGCAAGCCTGCCTTATATAACGACGACCATCGGTACTCTCACCAGGATAAGCACAAAAAATAGCCCCAACACTGACATCACGACTGTCATCGGTCATTACTGTAATTGATTTATAGTCAATATGTTCCGCATCAATCTTAAGATGATCGATTAGCTTTTTTATATTCTCTAATTTTGTATCCATCATTATTATTATCCGGCTCCACACCCAAAACATGTAGCGACCGCTTTGCAATCGTTGCAAACACAGGCGCAGCAATTTCCCCACCATAATACCGATCACCGCGTGGGTCATGAATCACAACAACCACGACCAATCTTGGTTGATTCACCGGCACGATGCCGGCAAACAGCGCGGTATAACGATCCAAGTCATAGCCTTTTTTACTAACCATACGCACCGTCCCCGTTTTACCGGCCACGCGAAATCCCGGTATCATAGCGCGATGCCCCGTTCCTGTTGGACTCACAACCGTTTCTAGCATTTTGACTACATCAACAGCGATATCAGCATCTAAGACTCGTTGCCCTTGTGCCTGCCCCTCCACAATACGAACAGGATAGCGCACCCCTTCTGCGGCTAAGACCGCATAGGCCTGAGCCAGTTGTAATGTTGTTGCCGCTAAGCCATAGCCAAAACCAAGGGAAGCCGCTTTCGCTTGGGTTAATCGCCCTTCACCACTAATGACGCCCGAGCGCTCACCCGGCAAACCACTAAAACTCACCTCGCCAAAACCAAAGCGGGAAAGAAAATACTTAAACTCCAACGCGGGCAATTGCATCATCATCTTAGCAATGCCGACATTACTCGATTTTTTTAAAACATCTGCTATAGCCAGCTCACCATAATTTCTTGCATCATGGATTTTACGACCATCGATATTTAACCAACCTGGAGCGGTATTAATCGTATCGTTCTTTTGAAATTTCCCAGAAGATAAAGCATAGGCAATTGTAAACGGTTTCATTACAGAACCCGGCTCAAATACATCAGTCACCGCACGATTGCGAATCAGTTCCGGAGCCAAATTACTACGATTATTTGGGTTAAAAGAAGGATGGTTGGCTATAGCCAGTATTTCACTGTTTTTCGCATCAAGCACAACAATAGAACCAGAACGTGCTTGGTAATTATAAATAGCTCCAATAAGCGCAGTGTGTGCGATGTGCTGAATGCGCCGATCAATACTCAAGGCTAAACCTTTGCCATATTGACTACCTGTTTTTTGTACCAAAACATCGATAATATCACCACGACGATCATGGCGAATATTTTTCTTTTGACTCACCCCAACCAACCAATCATTATAGGCTAGCTCCACACCTTCTTGGCCTTGCTCATCAATGTTAGTTAAACCCACCAAAGGAGCTAACATTGCTCCATCAGGATAAAAACGACGATAATACTGCCCAATATAAACACCTGGCAAATCGAGAGACTTCACTTGTATTGCGATAGTAGGTAACACAGAACGCTTCAAGTACATAAACTGTCTATTTTTATATTTTTCCAACTTTTTGTTATTTTTTAAAATCTAAATCTAATAAACTCTCTAGATTTTTTTTCTTCATTTTTTATCTAATATAAACTTTTTAGGGTTAATAAAAACAGAATATATCGGCGCGGAAATCGCCAAAGGCTCGCCATGGCGATCAAAGATACTACCACGTACGGCTGGCAATAATATATTTCTCGTTGAGCGCTCTTGGCTGTGCTGCTTTAAAAAATTATGTTTGACAACTTGCAGATAAAAAAAGCACGAGCACAAAAAGCAAGAATTAAAGTAAAAAAAATTAAAAAAAATAATCCATAATCGATAACTTAATCGACTTTTCCCAGGTTCTTGCCGGGATATCATTAAGAAGGCAACGTAATTAGCTGAGGCGAATCAGGTTGAATCATGCCCAATTTATCCTTTGCTTCAGCTTCTATTCTCCCATAGGATGTCCAGGTACTTTCCTCTAATAAAAGCTGTGTCCACTCTGTATACAGCGCACTTTGCTCTTTGGTCAACTTTTGCAAATGGACAAATAACACTCGCCCTTCATCTCGAACATAAACAACAGCCAGCGCACTAAACAAGTTCAATAGTGCGCATAGCATAATAATCCATGCAGCACGCCGACAAAATGTCTCGCGAATAACACCCAGCACACTCCAATCGATAAAAGAACCCATCTACCTCTACCCCAAACGCTCACCAACCCTTAGCACGGCGCTACGTGCGCGCACATTTTCTTCTATTTCTAGCTTAGACGGCTTAATCGCTTTCGTCACTATTTTAAGCTGTGGATTAAGCATATCAGCCGTGACAGGCAACCCCGCCGGAAACTCATCTCCGCGTGCTTCTTTACGCATAAATTTTTTCACAATACGGTCTTCTAGGGAGTGAAAACTGATCACCACTAAACGCCCACCCGGCTTTAATATCGCCAAGCTATCTTTTAAAACCGTATGTAAATCACCTAACTCATTATTAATTTTAATGCGAATCGCCTGAAAAGTACGCGTTGCCGGATGCTTATTTTTCTCCCAGCGTGGGTGTGCTTTAGATACAATTTCTGCTAACGCTTTTGTTGTTTTTATTGGTCCACGCAGACAAGCCTCACAAATTGCCTTAGCAATTCTTCTGGCATAACGCTCCTCACCATAATCAAATAATACTTGAACCAACTCACTTTCTTCGACCGAGCATAACCACTCACTTGCAGATAAACCCTCAGCAGGGTTCATACGCATATCTAAAGGTCCTTCACGCATAAAACTAAAGCCACGCTCATCATTATCAAGCTGTGGAGAAGACACCCCTAAATCCAATAAAATTCCAGCAACCTTCCCCTGCCAACCACGTGCTTGCACCTCATCGAACATCTGGGCAAAAGAACGGTGCGCAATATGAAAGCGCGAATCTTCACCAAAACGATTCGCTGCGACAGCAATTGCCTCAGGGTCTTTGTCAAAAGCTAAAACCTGACCACCTTCAGCTAAACTGTGCAAAATCTCGAATGTATGACCACCACGACCGAATGTGCCATCAATATAAACTTCATTATCCTGTATTGCGAGTGCTTCAATAGACTCTTGTAATAGAACAGATTGGTGCGCCATTAATATTCTTTACCCTTTAGTTATGTTCTCACCCAATGAATCACATGCTCTTCTAACTCGTCTTCTAAGACTTCACTTTCACAGTATACTTGATCGTCGACAGCGATGCCTGCCTGTTCAACACTCACATCCACGCCGGACACCAAAGGATGCCAGTCAGGTAAATTTTTTCCTTCTAAACGCAAACGATAAGCGCACGTTGTCGGCAGCCATTTGATTTTACTAATATTATCCCGACTTAACTTAACACAACCTGAAACTTTAGCTTGTCTGTTCTGATAATCTTTACAAGCGCGCGTTTTTTTATCTAACAAAACACAAGCGACATCCGTATAGTAAAACCGCCCATCATCGACATCTTCAAGCTTATTTAAGCAACAGCGACCACAACGATCACACAACGCTTCCCACTCACGATCCGTCAGTTGTGCGAGTGTTTTTTCTTGCCAAAAATTACTCTTCACTTAATGCGTTCTCAGCAATTTCAATGCGCTCAATCGTCCGCGCCACACAATCACTTAACTTAGGTGGAATCTGCAAATAAAAACCATGTTTCTCAATCGATTCAATAACATCAAATACATTCTCACGTGCTAATTTTCGCTGTTCATTCAACGTTAAATCCATCACATGTTCATAACGGCCGAAACGCTCCATTAACTCTGTCGGCAACGTTTCTAAATTAACCCCAGCTTGTGTATACAAATACATCTCGTGGTGACGTAAGCTTTTAAATATTGAACAGTTAATTTCCATCGCAGCTACCTAACCTTTACAAACAGGCCATAATAACATCAATTCCTTGCCACTGCATGGCAACGTTGAAATTACAGCCAATAGCAGTCAATGAGAATATTAATTTAATTTTAATAATTCATAACATTAACAACAGATTAACAAGACAATTTCCTTCTGCTTTGCAGCATCTAAAAGAGTTCACTTCTCATGAGAACTAAGTTATATTTTAGTTCTCACTCTCAACCCGAACGCTCAACAAGGATGCCGGCATGAATACTGCCACAAAATTACAACATACTTCTCACGCCCAAAGTACAAACACAGAGCATAAACATAGTCATCCACACTTCGACCCCAAAAAACATATTTACTACTCCATCAGCTGTAAAAAAATGTTAAAGCCTGAAGGATTGATCATTGAAAATGGCTTTATTTTAAGTAACAACTAAACCTGTAAACTTTTATATATTTAAAAATTTGACAGACATAACTCGAAGCACCTACAGTCTAGTTTTATAATTAGACTGAACTAGGCGCTTGTGTTATGTCTTTAATTTCGCGCGATTTAAAACACCTTTGGCACCCTTGCTCACAAATGAAGGACTATGAAAGCTTCCCTCCTCTTGAAGTCATTCAAGCACAAGGTTGTTATTTAACACTAAATAACGGTCAAAAAATTATCGATGTTATCTCTAGCTGGTGGTGCAAATCCTTCGGACACAATCATCCAATTCTTAAAAAAGCCATACATAACCAACTAGAAAAATTCGAGCACGTTATTCTTGCCAACACCACCAACCATACGATTGTCGAACTCTCAGAAGCTCTAGCAACGTTACAGCCCGGATTAGACAAAGTCATGTATGCTAGCGATGGCTCTTGCGCGGTAGAAATCGCGATGAAAATGAGTTTGCATAGCCGAGTTATTCAACCGCAACCTGAAAAAAAACACTTCGCTGCCCTAAGTCATGGCTATCACGGCGAAACCTTAGCCACACTCTCTGTGAGCGACTTGGGCCTATACAAAGCACCTTATCAATCTGCCTGTCTAAATAACGTTACCTTTATTGATCATATCCCCTACGTCAGTGGCACAGATGATCCACTATGGCATGACTGTTCACTACATTGGCAAAAAGCTCAGCTTCAGTTAGAAGCAGTCAAACACCAGCTTACCGCCATCTTAATTGAACCCATTGTCCAAGGCGCTGGCGGCATGCTGATCTATAGTGCTGATTTTTTAAAGCGTTTAAATGCCTGGTGCAAAGCCAATGATATCCACCTTATTGCCGATGAGATCATGACAGGGCTCGGCCGCACAGGACGACCGCTCGCCTGCCAGCATGCTAACATTTCCCCTGACTTTATCTGCTTATCTAAAGGACTCACTGGTGGTGTTTTACCCATGAGTGCAGTCCTCACTCACAATGAAATTTACCAGCTATTCTATGATGATTATGAGACCGGCAAAGCCTTTATGCATTCACATACTCATTCGGGTAATGCCTTAGCCGCCGCTGTCGCTCTAGCCACGCAAAAACTCCTAAACAGCCCAGGGTTTTATGAAAGCACTCAAGAAAAGGGGCAATATATGCGTGAATTGCTTGAAGATACCGCCCAGCAAACAGGCAAACTTAAAAATATTCGTAGTATTGGTATGGTCGCAGCAGCAGACTTAATCGTTCCCGACAATGATAAAACACGCTGGGGTTACCTCATCTACCAAGAAGCCATTAAAAATGGTGCACTATTGCGCCCTTTAGGCAATACCTTATATTGGCTGCCGCCATTAATTACCACAAAAGAAGAACTCAAAAAAATAGCTTCAATCACAACTCAAGCAATTGAAGCTATTTTAAGCTAGACATTAGTCATTACTCACTAAAAGTGGTAGATACTACACGTCCAAATTAGAGACCTGCAAAGCATTCGTTTCGATGAAGTCACGCCGTGGCTCTACATGATCGCCCATCAACGTTGTAAAGAGCTCATCGGCAGCAACAGCATCTTCAATTGTGACTTGCAACATACGGCGCGTCTCACTGTTCATCGTCGTTTCCCAAAGCTGTTCGGGATTCATTTCCCCAAGACCTTTATAACGCTGAATATTTTGCCCGCGCTTCGCCTCACTCATCAGCCAGTCCATCACTTGGTTAAAATGACTCACATATTGCGTACGTTCGCCTCTCTGAATAAAGGCCCCCGGCTCAAGCAAACCTTGCAATGAAGCCCCCACATTAACTATCACTTCATACTCTTTTGAAGCAAAGAAATCTGAACGCACCAAATAATGAGTATCTACGCCATGCATCGTTTGACACAAATCTAGCAGAGCAAGAGAGTCTTCTGTTTCCTCACGATAATTCACCTTAAAACCTACTTGGCTTTGGTGCGTTTTTAGCCAGTTTTGTAACTGACCAAGCCACTGCTCAGCCTGATTACGATCAGCAAGCACTTCTTCATTAATCGCGGGTAAATCAACTAAAGCTTGCAAAAATGCAGAGGGGTAACGCTTAGATAAGCGCTGGATAATCTCTGCACCCTTCTTATATTGATGCACCAAGTTTTCCAATTGGTTCCCCATGATCGCCGCTGCATCTTTATTCACAAACAACTGGGCATTTTCTAAAGCAATTTGTGTCAGATAATCGGATAAAGCATCATCGTCTTTGACATAGTATTCTTGCTTACCTTTTTTAACTTTATACAAAGGAGGTTGTGCAATATACAGATAACCCCGCTCGATGAGTTCTGGCATTTGGCGATAAAAGAAGGTGAGCAACAACGTTCTAATGTGTGAGCCATCGACATCAGCATCGGTCATGATAATAATACGATGATAGCGAATTTTATCCGGATTATAATCATCATTGCGGATTCCACAACCTAAAGCCGTAATCAACGTTCCTACTTCTGCCGATGAAAGCATTTTATCAAAACGTGCTTTTTCCACATTTAAAATTTTACCTTTTAAGGGTAAAATCGCTTGCGTTCGACGATCACGACCTTGCTTAGCAGATCCTCCCGCCGAGTCTCCCTCAACAAGATATAGCTCAGATTGCGCTGGATCTTTTTCTTGGCAGTCAGCTAACTTGCCCGGCAAGCCCGCAATATCAAGAACACCTTTACGGCGCGTCATCTCACGCGCTTTACGTGCAGCCTCACGAGCACGTGCTGCATCAATGATCTTACCGACAATCGCTTTGGCTTCTTGTGGCTGCTCAGCCAAAAACTCTTTTAGCTTTTCAGTAATTAAGCTCTCTACAATCGGCTTAACCTCGGATGAAACCAACTTATCTTTTGTTTGCGAAGAAAATTTAGGATCCGGCACTTTCACCGACAAAACAACAACCAAACCTTCACGCGCATCGTCACCGGTTGCATTAACCTTGGCTTTTTAGCAAATCCTTCAGCTTCTATATATTGATTCAATGTGCGCGTCAGTGCAGTACGCAAGCCCGCCAGGTGAGAGCCACCATCGCGCTGAGGAATATTATTAGTAAAGCAAAAAATATTTTCCTGATAAGACTCGTTCCATTGCATCGCCGCTGAAACTTGAATATCATTTTTCATCCCTTCAAAACAAATCACTTCATTATGAATCGGCGTTTTATTACGGCTTAAATGCTCTACAAAGGCTTGGATACCGCCTTCATAGTGAAACTCATCTTTCTTATCGGTGCGCTCATCTTGCAAAATAATATGCACACCCGAATTTAAAAATGACAACTCACGCAAACGCTTCGCTAATATTTCATAATGAAATTCAATATTAGTGAATGTCGCAGGGCTTGGGTGAAAACGAATCTCTGTACCTTGACGCTTAGTGTCACCCACAATAGCGAGTGGAGCTTCTGGCTCCCCAGACACATAACTCTGCTGATACGTTTTGCCGTTTTTATTGATCGTTAATTTCAGCTGATCTGACAATGCATTGACTACCGAAATACCAACACCGTGCAATCCACCTGAGACTTTATAAGAACTACTATCGAACTTTCCGCCCGCATGCAATACAGTCATAATGACTTCGGCCGCTGAGCGCCCTTCTTCAGGATGAATATCAACAGGAATGCCACGACCATCATCACGCACAGTAATCGACTCATCAGAGTGGATAATGACTTCAATTTTAGAGCAATGGCCAGCCAAAGCCTCATCAATCGAATTATCAACCACTTCAAATACCATGTGATGCAAGCCCGTTCCATCATCCGTATCGCCAATGTACATTCCCGGGCGCTTACGCACCGCATCTAACCCTTTTAACACTTTAATATTTGACGAGTCGTATGTATTCTCAGTCATTTTTATCCCCTCAATCTACGCATCCCGCTATTATACCACTTCTTTGATAAATCCGCGTTCCACGTGAAACTGTTTAAAATCAAACCCTTCAATCTGTTCAGTAATCGCAGGCAATACATCAATACCACTGATAAACACCTGACTTCCTAGCTCACTAAGCACCGTCAATACGCGCTTTAAATTGTCTGCATCTAACTCGGCGGCTAAATCATCCAACAAATAAATAGCCCGTTTAGCCGTTAAACTCTGCAAAGTTTTCCCTTGAGCCAACTTTAGCGCATAAACTAATAATTTCTGTTGGCCGCGTGATAACACTTTAGCCACATCTCGACCTTGCACACGTACTTTGATATCCGCACGGTGTGCACCGACATAGGTATAACCACGACGAAAATCACTCTCCAGCGTTAAAGCTAGATGCTCTTTCAAGCTTTTAGTGTCATCCCAACCGGCATAATACTGCAGCTCAAACTCACAATCATCAAAAAAAATGCGACAACATATAACAACAAACCTGCTCAAGCCTGGCAAAATATTTCTTCCTTTCTGAATCGATAAAAGCTGCATATTTACATATAAAGTCATCAAATAAAGACAACTCTTTTCTTTTTTTCGTTAAATTTAATTAAATGATTTCGCTGTTGCAATGCTTGATTATAGCGCCGCCAAGCCTGAGCAAATAAATCCCGTTTCACGTGAAACGCGCCCCAGTCTAAATAACGGCGACGCTCAGAAGGACCATCAATAAGCAATTGTCCGCTCTCTGGGTGAATATCTTGAATGGGAAAGTGATCTACAAACGCAATACTCGACCCTACACGTTCGTCGTCAAAGTACAGTTGCTGCTGCCTCATGCTCTGATCACGATAAATCAGGCCGCGCTGCTCCACTCCATCACACTGGCAAAGCGCTTCAAGCCGATAAAAAGCCTGCTCGTGCTGTAACATTTGTCGCCAACCTGAGGCACGAAAAGAGCGCCCCAGACCAAATAAACCAATCGCTTCTAGTAAGTTAGATTTGCCACTACCATTAACACCCAACACGTAATTAAAAGAACTCGAAAATTTCAAGGTCGTCGGACTTAGATTCCTAAAATTCTCCAGCTTAAGCTCTTGAATAATCAATACTATTACTAATCAGACTATAGAGCTTTATAGACGCATTGGCATAACGACATAGCAGGAATCTGCATCTTCTGACTCTTGAATAAGCACACTCCCCGTTGCGTCTTTGGCAAGCAAGCGAATCGGCCCCGGACTTAAAACAGATAATATATCTTGCAAATAAGAGGCATTAAAACCAACCTCCAAGGGTTCGTCATTATACTGAACCTCAAGATAGTCTTCAGCCTCTTCTTGTTCAGGGTTATTAGCACCAATTTTTAAAGTATTTTGACTAAACTCTGCACGCACACCACGATACTTCTCATTCGATAAAATAACGACCCGCACCAAGGCTTGTTTTAACAAGTCACGATCAACAACAATTAACTTATCATTCCCTTCTGGAATGACTCGTCGATAATCAGGAAATTTACCTTCAATCAATTTAGAGGAGAAAGTAAACTCATCACTAAATACTCGCAGATGGTTTTCAGTCAACGTTAACTCAATATCAGCATCTAGATTTAACAAACGCGTTAACTCTTGCACCCCTTTACGTGGCAAAATGACCTGTTTTTTCTCTTTAACTTCGACGTTCATTGGCACAGAGGCTAAGGCAATACGGTGACCATCGGTAGCAACGGCACGCAATATATTCCCCTCAACTTCTAGCAACATACCGTTTAAATAGTGGCGCACATCTTGTTGTGCCATTGAAAAAGATACGCGGTCAAACAGGTATTTAAGGTTTTCCTGACCCAAAGATAAACCTAACCCCTCACTCGACTCATCAAGTAATGGGAACTCATGCGCCGATAAGGAAGATAGAGTAAAGCGGCTGCGTCCAGCACTTAAGCTCACACGCTCACCATCAACAGTGAACTCAACCATCGCCTCATCAGGCAAGTTCTTAACGATATCTAGTACTTTTTTAGCAGGCAAAGTGAACTGACCAGCAGCTTGACCACTCCCAAATTCTAAGTGAACACGAGAAATTAACTCAATCTCTAAATCGCTCGCTGTTAATTGCAGCTGGTCTTCTTGCACATTAAATAAAATATGACTTAATACCGGTAATGTATGACGCCGCTCCACTACGCTTGCAAGCATCTGCAAAGGTCTTAATAGACGATCACGTTGCACAATAAATTTCATTAGAAAATCCCCTGTAACATTATATTTTATGATGATAATATTCTTAACAAGCTGACATAATCCTCTCGAATATCGGCCTGATCATCTTTTAATTCAGCCACTTTTCGACATGCGTGCAATACTGTTGTATGGTCTCGCCCCCCAAAATGATCACCAATTTCAGGCAAGCTATGATTAGTGAGCTCTTTAGCCAACGTCATCGCAATCTGACGCGGCCGCGCTACCGAACGACTACGGCGCTTGGACAGCAAATCTGCCATTTTAATTTTATAATAATCTGCAACTGTTTTCTGAATATTTTCAATCGTCACTAACTTTTCTTGCAGTGCTAACAAGTCTTTTAAAGCTTCTTGGACAAAGTCCAATGTAATGTCATGGCCGGTAAAGCGAGAGTGTGCAATCACTCTCTTCAGTGCACCTTCTAACTCTCGCACATTTGAGTTAACACGTTTCGCAATGAAAAAAGCAACCTCAGCAGGCAAATGAATGTTCACCTGCTCAGCTTTCGTCATTAAAATTGCAACACGCGTCTCTAACTCTGGAGGCTCGATCGCAACAGTTAACCCCCAACCGAAGCGTGATTTTAGCCGTTCTTCTAAGCCATTCAGCTCTTTAGGATAACGGTCACAGGTTAAAATAATTTGCTGTTGCCCCTCAAGCAATGAGTTAAAAGTATAGAAAAACTCTTCTTGTGAACGCTCTTTTCCTGCAAAAAATTGGATGTCATCAATTAATAAAGCATCAACAGAGCGGTAATAACTTTTAAATTCATCAATCGCATTATTTTGAAGTGCTTTTACCATATCTCCAACAAAGCGTTCTGAGTGCAAATAAACAACATTGGCATTACGGTTGTGTTGCTGAATCAAGTTACCCACAGCATGCATTAAGTGAGTTTTACCTAAACCTACTCCACCATATAAAAATAATGGGTTATAGGCACTCCCAGGGTTTTCAGCAACTTGCGTCGCTGCAGCGCGCGCAAGCTGGTTTGATTTCCCCTCAACAAAACTCTCAAACGTAAACCCTGTATTTAAGTTATTAACAGGATGTTCAACGACCGTTTTTTTACTTAAACCGCTTACATTAGCCGTATCATTAGGGACTTTTTTTTCAATTTCGATTCGTTTATGTGTATAACTCTGGTCAACCTGTGCATTACTAGCCAACTTATCCACAATATGCAAACGGCTTTCAGTCTTTTTTTCTATTTCCGGCTCAACTTTCTGCGGCTGCGCTACGGTGAGTCTATTGACCCCAGTCGGCTTTGCAGCGGTCTCAACAATGACATTAAACCCCGGGTCACTCGACACTTCATAGACAACATCTTGAATCAGAGACAAAAAACGCTGCTTCACCCAGTCCATCACAAATCGGTTCGGTGCGACCAAAACAAGGGTTTGGCCTGACTTCACATCGGCCTTTAAAGGCCGAACCCACATATTATAATCTGAGGATGATAGTTCCTCAGTTAAACGAGCCGCACACTGCGCCCATAGCGACGTATCAACAACACTATTCATATTTATATCTTAATTATGTCGAATAAAACAAAATTATACACACTAGTTATCCACATAGCGACCGTGCGACTTATAATACACAAACAGGCAACAGCAGGAAATAGCGAAAGCTGTGGATAAACTGTATAAAAGTATGTGGTTAACTCGTGAGTAAGTTTGCGCTCTTTTTTATCCACAATTAATCCAACTTATTCAAAGTTACTAAACAAGAACTATACAGCTTATCCACAAGGTTTAAATAGATATAACTTCATGATATATATAGTGTTTTAGATGATATCTACAGAATTATCTTTCCTAATAAAAGATAACTATAAGTCTAGACACAGTTATTTCTTAGTTTATTAATTATAAAATAGGCCTAACTGATGTTAATTCCTAGATGACTGATAATTTTGATTTCGGTTTTTGCGGTCTAGAAGTTTTTCTGAGTGGCTATCGGGATCTTCTATTACTTGAGAGTTTAGGTAGATATGGCGAGTCGAAAGTGAGGATAAAGTATAGAAGACTGTGTATAACTTACAAGGTTATGCACAGACGGATTGACATTAGCAATTAAATTGATTAACATCCTCGCTTGCTTTTAACGAAGCACTATTGATCAATAGAGGTAATCGCAATGAAAAGAACATTCCAGCCTAGCGTATTAAAGCGCAAGCGCACGCACGGCTTCCGTGCTCGTATGGCTACTAAGAGTGGTCGTCTTATTATTCAAAGACGTCGCGCTAAAGGCCGTGCACGCCTTAGCGCTTAACTTTTGGTAAGTTCGGTAATGCCAGCAAAGTTCTCTCGTTCATTACGTCTTGTTAATGCGAGAGACTTTGGGTTGGTGTTTAAATGCCAACGCCGTGTTTCTGTGCGTGGCCTTGCCTTATACTATTCAACTTCTCAGCGTGAACACTCAACCTCTCGCTTGGGTTTGGCAATTTCTAAAAAACATGCTCGTCGTGCAGTATCGCGTAATTTGATTAAACGTTTGGTTCGAGAATCGTTCCGCCAGCAATCCGATAAGCTGCCGATGACCGATTGTGTGGTTGTAACTCGCCCTGGAGTGGATAAACTATCTCGATCTGAATTGCACTTAGCAACCCAACTTCTTTTTCAGCGTTTTCAGGCGACTCGACTTAAATAAACTTCGTCTTCATTTTTTTACTTGTCTTAATCATCATGGGGTAGGTGGCTATACCTTAGGTGTAATTGTGGTATCATAAGTGGTTTTTAATCCCTGCTGTTCGCCGTAAGGTTCGGCATAACGCGATTTGTCAACACTTAAAGAGAGATAATCAATGAATGCACAACGTATACGTTGGACATTGCTAGGCATACTTGCCTTTATACTGGTTTTACTGTGGAGCCAGTGGGAATTAAAGTATGGCCCGAAGCCTGTACAGACTCAACCTCAACAAGTAAAGACCAAGCAAGATCAACCCGCCACGCAAGCATCGCAGGCGGCAGTGACACCACATATTGCAAAAACAGCGGCTGCAACAGGTAAGTTGATACAAATTGATACGGATTTATTGCACTTAACGCTCGATACTGCGGGAGGTAGTATTGTAAAAGCGGGCTTAGAAAATTACGACAAGTCGCTGAACTCAAAAGATAAAGTGACTCTGTTTAACGATAATGCAAATAACTATTATGTGGCTCAAAGCGGCGTAGAGACGTTAACGGGTCAAAAGTCACATCAGAGTATTATCTATCAGACAAAGGCGGACAAATATACGTTGGCGGCCGGAGAGAAGACATTAAAAGTCACCTTGGTCGGTCATTTGGCAAATGGTGTTGAAGTTGAAAAGATTTACCAGTTTAATCGAGGCAGTTATCAGGTTCAGGTGATGACGCGTCTTGCTAACCAAAGCGCAGCCCTATGGTCGGGTCAATTGTATTCCCAATTAGTGCGCAAAGAGCAAGTAAAGTCGAAAAGCTTGCTTGATAGCTATACGACTTATACCGGTGCTGCAGTGTCTAGCCAGCATTCTAACTATGAAAAAGTCCCATTTTCAGAGATGCGCAAGCAAAACCTTAACCAGCCAACAGAAGGTGGTTGGGTGGCCATGCTCCAGCATTACTTCTTAAGTGCTTGGGTTCCGCCAGCAAAAGGTCAGAGCACGCTATATAGTGCGGTCGGTGCTGATAATCGCTACATCATTGGTTTTAAAGGGCCTTTAGTGACGTTAAAGCCCGGTCAAGTAACAGAGCAGAATTCTAAGTTGTATGTTGGGCCTATCGTTGCTAAGCGCTTGGAGGCGGTTGCGCCTAATCTGCAGCGGACTTTGGATTATGGTTGGTTTTGGTTCTTCTCAGGCGCGTTGTTCTGGGTGATGGATCATTTCTTTATGCTGTTTGGTAATTGGGGTTTGGCAATTATCTTTACCACTGTAGTTGTAAAGTTGATTTTCTTCCCGCTAACGGCAAAAAGTTATCGCTCGATGGCGAAAATGCGTAAGTTGCAGCCTGAAATTAAAAAAATTCAGGAACGCTACAAGGATGATCGCCAAAAGGCGGGTCAGGCCGTGATGGGGTTGTATCGCGAGAAAAAAGTGAATCCGTTGGGTGGCTGTTTACCCATGCTGATTCAAATCCCAGTTTTCATTGCTTTGTACTGGATGATTATGGAAAGTGTTGAGCTGCGCCATGCGCCGTTTATTTTCTGGATTCATGACTTATCCGTTAAAGACCCTTTCTATATTTTGCCGGTACTGATGGGAATTTCGATGTTTGTGCAGCAACGCCTAACGCCTGCGCCACCAGACCCTACGCAAGCTAAAATCATGATGTTTTTGCCTGTCGTGTTCACTTTCTTATTTGCTCATTTTCCAGCGGGTTTGGTTTTATACTGGATCATCAATAATACGCTGACGATTGTGCAACAGTGGTGGATGATGCGCGATGTTGATAAAGAGGATGCATCGAATAAATCTTCTGGTAAAAAGAAGAAGAAAAAGGCTTAGTTTTTCATGTCTGTTGTTGAAACAATTGCCGCGCAAGCGACGCCCTCCGGGCGTGGCGGCGTCGGCATTTTGCGTATTTCAGGCCCTAAAGTCAAAGAGCTGGCTAGGTCGCTGCTAGGTAAACTACCTAAAGTTCGTTATGCCCAGTATGGGCCTTTCTTGGGTGAAAATAGTGAGATTTTAGATTTTGGTATTGGCTTGTATTTTGAGGGGCCGAATTCATTCACCGGTGAAGATGTGTTGGAGCTTCAGGGGCATGGCGGCCCTGTAGTAATGGACGTTCTCTTACAATATATTTTATCTCAGGGCGTGCGTATGGCGCGACCTGGTGAATTCTCAGAACGTGCCTTTTTAAATGATAAGTTAGACTTAGCACAGGCTGAGGCAGTGGCTGACTTGATTGATGCATCGTCTACTCAGGCGGCGCGCTCTGCGCTGCGGTCTTTGCAGGGGGAGTTTTCTAAGCAAGTGCATGCGCTGGTCGATCAGGTGATTTATTTGCGCACTTATGTTGAGGCAGCTATCGACTTTCCTGAAGAGGAAGTGGATTTTTTATCAGATGGTGTTGTTGAGGAAAAGTTAGGTGAAATTCGCGCACAGTTAGAGCTGATTCGCTCGCAGGCGCGTCAGGGTGCTTTGCTGCGAGAGGGGATGACTGTTGTTTTGGCGGGCCGCCCGAATGCGGGAAAATCGAGTTTGTTGAACGCATTAACTGGCAAAGAGTCGGCAATTGTCACTGAAATTGCTGGTACTACACGTGACTTGCTTCGCGAGTATATTCATATTGATGGTATGCCTTTGCATATTATAGATACTGCGGGTTTGCGCCAGACTGAGGATGTGGTTGAGCGCCATGGGGTGGAGCGAGCTTTAAATGAAATTCGTCAGGCAGATCAACTGCTTTTGCTCGTGGATGTGAATGATAACCAGAAAACAACACTTGCCGACGTGTGGCCGAGTCAGTTAGATATCTTGCCAGAGGGTTTAGAAGTTACTGTTATCCGTAATAAAATTGATGCAAAAGCCAGGCTTGAGCCAGAACTTTTTCAGGCAGATGGTGTCACATGGATCAACTTGTCTGCCAAAACTGGCGCTGGTACAGAACTGTTAAGGCAGCATTTGAAGTCTGTTATGGGCTTTAATAGTCAGGCTGAAGGACGTTTTTCAGCACGTCGCCGTCATTTAGATGCTTTGGCGCGAGCAGAGCAGGAATTAAACAAGGCATGCGAGCAATTTTTAGTATTAAATGCAGGTGAGTTGCTTGCAGAGGATTTGCGTGGTGTGCAAGGGCATTTATCGGCAATTACTGGCGAATTTAGTTCGGATGATTTGCTGGGTCAAATCTTCTCTAGTTTTTGTATTGGAAAATAATTGTGCATAACTTGGGTTGTTATACACAACTTTTACCAATGAATTAACAGGTTATCCACAGTTTTTATTGAGTTAGGTCTTGAGTATGTTTTTTGATGAACGTTTTGATGTTGTTGTTGTGGGTGGTGGTCATGCGGGTGTAGAAGCTGCTCTAGCGGCTGCACGGACGGGTGTGAGCACCTTGTTGCTTACCCACAATGTTGAGACGATCGGTCAGATGTCTTGTAACCCAGCGATTGGTGGTGTGGGTAAAGGGCATTTGGTTAAAGAGATTGATGCGATGGGCGGTGCGATGGCCTTGGCGGCAGATCGTGGCGGCATTCAATTTCGTACCTTGAATGCGCGTAAAGGCCCTGCGGTGCGGGCGACACGAGCACAAGCAGATCGTGTGTTATACAAGGCAGCCATTCGTGAGACGGTCGAAAACCAACCTCATTTGAAAGTTTTCCAGCAGTCTGTAGATGACTTAATCGTTGAGAAGGGGTGTGTGACCGGTGTCGCCACTCAAATGGGCTTGAAGTTCCATGCGAAAACTGTTGTATTGACAGTTGGAACATTTTTGGGTGGAGTGATACATATTGGTTTGGAAAATCACTCGGGCGGACGGGCAGGTGACCCGGCATCGAACGCGCTAGCGCGTCGACTTAGAGAGTTACCCTTTACGGTTGGACGTTTAAAGACGGGAACGCCACCACGTGTTGATGGTAAAACGATAGACTTTTCCGGTTTGCAAGAACAGCCTGGGGATAGGCCTTGCCCGGTGTTTTCTTTCATGGGCTCAGCTAAGCTGCATCCTGAGCAAATCTCATGTTATATCACCCATACTAATGAGAAAACGCATGATATTATTCGTGCCGGCTTGGATCGCTCGCCGATGTATTCGGGAGTGATCGAAGGCGTAGGGCCTAGGTATTGCCCTTCGATTGAAGATAAGATTATTCGTTTTGCCGATAAATCATCGCACCAAATTTTTATTGAGCCAGAGGGTTTAACGACTCATGAGATTTACCCAAATGGCATTTCAACAAGTTTGCCGTTTGATGTGCAAATAGCGCTTGTGCGTTCAATGAAAGGATTTGAGAATGCGCATATTTTACGACCTGGTTATGCGATTGAATATGACTATTTTGATCCACGTGGCTTAAAATCAAGCTTAGAGACAAAGTATATGCCAGGACTGTTTTTTGCGGGCCAAATTAACGGAACGACTGGTTATGAAGAAGCCGGTGCTCAGGGTTTATTGGCAGGCTTAAATGCCGCTTTAATGGCTCAAGAAAAAGACAGTGTTAGTTTTCGTCGTGATGAATCTTATTTGGGAGTATTGGTTGACGACCTAATTACTTTAGGTACGCAAGAGCCGTATCGAATGTTTACTTCGCGCGCGGAATATCGTTTATTGCTGCGTGAGGATAATGCGGATTTACGCTTAACAACAAAAGCGCGCGAGTTAGGGTTGGTTGATGATTTGCGTTGGCGTGCATTTGAAGAGAAATGTGAAGCGATTGAGTTGGAAAAGCAGCGTTTAAAATCAACTTGGCTGCAACCGAAAACAGAGCAAGCTAGATTACTGAAAAGTCGCTTAAATGTAGAGATAAATCGTGAGCACAGCTTGTTAAGTTTATTGCGCCGCCCTGAGGTGAGCTATGAAGATATCGCAGCGGTTGCGCCCGCAGAAAAGCCTTGCTTGTCAGCGGTTGCTGAGCAGGTGGAGGTACAGATCAAATATGCGGGTTATATTGAGCGCCAAATGGATGAAATTGCAAAACAGCAACGTCACGAAGAGGCTGTCTTGCCAGACGATTTTGATTATGATGGGGTGAGTGGGTTGTCTAATGAGGTGAAGGCAAAATTAAAATTAGCTAAACCGGCAACGATTGGTCAGGCTTCACGTATTTCGGGAGTGACTCCTGCGGCGATCTCTTTATTATTGGTTTATTTAAAAAAGCAACGCTACATCAAAGAGCAAAAACTGGCTTAAAATATGTTAAAAGAAAAATTAGTTAAAGGGGTTGATCAATTAAATTTATCGCTCAATGAAGAACAAATTGAGTTATTGATTGATTATGTGCAGTTGTTAAATAAATGGAATAAAACCTATAATTTAACAGCGATCCGTAATATTAATGAAATGGTAAGTTTGCACTTGCTAGATAGCCTGGCTGTTGCTCCTTATTTGAATGGCGAAGATATTCTTGATGTGGGGACGGGCGCAGGTTTACCTGGAATTCCGTTGGCGATTTGCTTGCCAGACTATCGTTTTACTTTGCTCGATAGTAATGGCAAAAAAAACACGTTTTGTACAACAAGCGGTGTTAACGCTGGGCTTGAAGAATGTGCAGGTCTTGCAAAAAAGAATCGAACAGTTTGAAGATGAAAATAAATTTAGCACAATCGTCAGTCGCGCCTTTGCATCAATCAATGATATGCTAGAAGGAGCTTCTCACCTTTGTCGAGATAAGGGAGAGTTTCTAGCGATGAAAGGAGTATATCCGGAGGAAGAATGGCAAGCTGTTGCGAAGGAATATCAATTGCTCGAAACCATAAAGTTATCCGTACCTTTTGTGGATGGTGATCGTCATTTAGTGCGTATAAGTTTAAAAAAATAAGCATTTTCGGGGGAGTTATTGTTGTGGGGAAAGTGATTGCGTTAGCAAATCAAAAATGGGGGGGTGGGTAAAACTACCAGCTGCATTAACCTAGCAGCATCATTAGCTTCATTAAAAAAGAAAGTGCTATTGATTGATATTGATCCTCAGGGTAATGCGACGATGGGGAGTGGTGTTAATAAGCATGAAGTAGAATATACAATTAATGATGTGTTGATTGCTGAAACTTCGGTTGAGAAGGCGCGTATCCATGCAGATCTTGCTGGTTATGATTTAATCGCAGGAAATGCGAATACCACAGAGGCTGAAATTCAACTCTTCCAATTTGATGAGCGTGAACAGCGTTTGGCGAAAGCGTTAGCGCCAGTCAAAGAAGAGTATGATTTTATTTTAATTGACTGTCCACCTTCTTTAAATATGCTGACCTTAAATGCATTGACTGCAGCAGATTCTGTATTAATTCCGATTCAATGCGAGTATTTTGCTTTAGAAGGTTTGTCTTCTTTGGTTGAAACTGTTGAGCAAATTAAGCAATCGTTAAATTCAGAGCTGAGAGTTGAAGGTGTGTTAAGGACAATGTATGACGCCCGTAACCGTTTGACGATTGAGGTGTCTGAGCAGTTGGTTCAGCATTTTGGTAAGCAGGTTTATAAAGCGATTATTCCACGTAATGTGCGCTTGGCCGAAGCGCCGAGTCATGGTTTGCCGATTATTAAATATGATAAATACTCAAAGGGCTCGTTAGCCTATATTGCTTTGGCAAAAGAGTTTATTCGTAAAAACAAGACAGCTAAGAAAACGATTAAAACTAAAGCGAATCCTGAACAATCTAAATCTAAATCTAAAACCAAATCAAAAGTGGCGTAAGGGTGGTAAATGTGATGACAGCGAAAACAGTAAAGCGCCGAGGTTTGGGAAAAGGTTTAGATGCACTATTGTCAGGAGCGAGTTTAGATACCACATTGATTGGTAAAAAAGCAGATAAAACGCGAGAGGCTTTGAAATATTTGCCGATCGATGTTTTGCAACGCGGTCAGTATCAGCCGCGTCGTGACATGGATCCAGAGGCGCTGGAAAATTTGTCAGCATCAATTCGCAAGCAAGGGGTGATTCAACCGATTGTTGTTCGCCCTGTTGGCGGAGAAAAGTTTGAAATTATTGCTGGGGAGAGACGCTGGCGAGCATCACAGCTTGCAGGTAAAGAGACGATTCCGGCGGTGATTCGGGAAATTCCTGATGATATTGCTCTAGCTTTGGCTTTAATTGAAAACATTCAGCGTGAAAATTTAAATCCGATTGAAGAGGCGGCAGCGTTACAGCGTTTGGTGGATGAGTTTGATATGACGCATCAGCAGGTAGCAGAGGTGGTTGGTCGTTCACGCGCTGCGGTAAGTAACTTGTTGAGGTTAATGGCGCTTGAAATCAGTGTAAAAACCATGCTTGAGCGTGGGGATTTGGAAATGGGTCATGCGCGTGCTTTGCTTTCTCTGGATAAAAACCAGCAAATCCAATCAGCACGTCAGGTGGTGGCACGGGGGTTATCTGTGCGTGAAACCGAGCGCTTGGTTAAAAACCTGCTGGAAGGTAAGGGTAAGGGAGATAAAGAAAAAAAAGCACTGGATCCTGATGTGCGTAAATTACAAAATGATTTGACCGATAAGCTTGGGGCGGCTGTAACCATCAAGCATGGCTCTAAGGGTAAGGGGAAGCTTGTTATTGAGTACACAAGCTTAGATGAGTTAGATGGTATTCTTAGTCATATTCGATGATTGCAATTGTTAATGATTCTTTGCTATTTTAGCAAGGGAGTTGAACCTAATCATATTAGCGATTATAATTTGCTCGCTGAGAATCAGTTGTTGCGTGTTGTATTAGGGGAGAGAGTATGCAGCCAAAGAAGCTGGTATATAAAATTCCTTTGATACAGTTGATATTAAGCCTGTTGTTTGCTTTAGCGGCAGGGTGTGTCTCGCGGCAATGGGGATTGTCTGTATTTTTTTGGGGGGGTAAGTGTTGTACTGCCGAGTACATATTATATGTGGCGGTATTTGCGGCGACAATCCAAAAACGCAGCAAGCTCACCAAAGTCGGTTTTAACCGACTTTTATTTGACTGTTTTTTCGAAAATGGCGGTGGGGATTGTTGTGTTGATCGTGTTATTGGTGCTGTGTGTGAAGGTTTTTCAGTTACCAGTGATTCCCTTTATAGTAGGTTACGCAATTAATCAAGTGGTATCGAGTTTACTACCGCTTGTATATAAATCAGAAAGTGTTGGTGGGGCAATTTAGTGGCTACAGCGTCGGCGATTACAAGTACAGAATATATTTCTCATCACTTGAATTACCTTTCATTTGACTTAAAAACAATGAGCTTTGGTGGGGGTTCAGGGTTTTGGGTGGTTCATCTTGATACCTTGCTTATGTCCATTATTTTGGGCTTGCTTTTCTTATTGGTCTTTCGCTTCGTTGCTGTGCGCATGGTTTCCGGTGTGCCAGGCAAGCTGCAGAATTTTATTGAAGTGATCATTGATTTTATTGATGATCAGGTTAAAACCACGTATTCGGGCAAAAGTGAAATTGTCGCGCCGCTGGCATTGACGATTTTCGTTTGGGTCTTTTTAATGAACTTAATGGATTTGGTGCCCGTTGATATTATTCCTGGGGTGGCAACTCTGCTTGGGGCGAGTCATTTTCGTGCGGTGCCGACGGCGGATGTGAATTTGACATTTGCCTTGTCGATTAGCGTGTTTTTGTTAAGCATTATTTTTGCTGTACGCTCAAAAGGTGTTTTGGGTTTTATCAAAGAATTGGCGCTAAACCCGTTTGGTAAATGGCTGATTCCGGTGAATTTAGTATTAGAATTGGTGACATTGTTTGCACGGCCTTTGTCATTATCTCTTCGTTTGTTCGGTAATTTGTATGCAGGTGAACTCGTCTTTATTTTGATTGCAGGTCTTTTGCTGTCGCACTGGAGTTTGCAACCTGTCGGTTGGGCGGTGAATTGGATTTGGGCAATGTTCCACTTGCTGGTAATTACCTTACAAGCCTTTATCTTTATGATTTTGACAGTCGTTTATTTAAACATGGCTGACGAAAAGCATTAATTTTAACTAACTGCACGTTTTGTGTAACTTTGAGGAGAAGTGATGAACTTTATTGCGATTTTGGCTCAAGTCAATGGTATGTCTGCGGTTGCAGCAGGTCTTTTGATTGGTTTAGGTGCCTTGGGTACGGCGATTGGCTTTGGTGTTCTAGGTGGTAAATTCCTAGAAGGTGTGGCTCGTCAACCTGAAATGATGCCAACGCTTAGAATGTGGATGTTTGTTGTTGCTGGTTTGATCGATGCGATTGCAATGATCGGTGTGGCGATTGCTTTGGTATTTATCTTTGCAAATCCATTTACAACCAACCTAACAGCTCAAGCGAATGCTGAAACGACAATGCAATCTATGCAACTTGTTGCACAAGCTAAAAAATTAGGTATTAAAAGTGACTCTGATGTAATCAAGCCTCTTGCTGCTGTTGTTGCTGAAGCGACAGAAGGTAAGGCAGAAGCTAAATAAGTGAAAGTCTTTAGGATTACTTTGAATCTTTATTTGAAATAAGGGCCACATTTATGAACTTAAACGCGACCCTGATAGGACAAATGATTGCATTTCTCCTATTTGTTTTAGCGACTTGGCGATGGGTTCTACCGCCAATTATGAAGGCGCTGAATGAGCGCCGTGAGACTATTGCCAAAGGTTTGGAAGCGGCTGATGCAGGTAAGAAAGCATTAGAGCTTGCGAATCATCAAGCTGCAGGCATTTTAAGAGATGCAAAAGCACAAACAGCATCGATCTTAGATAAAGCGAATCAACGTGCACATCGTATTGTTGAAGATGCTAAGGAAGATGCTCGCCAAGAGGGTGCGCGTATTGTTGCTGCGGCGAAAGCTGAGATTGAGCAAGAAACCGCTCAAGCGAAAGAAGTTTTGCGCTTACAGCTTGTTGATATTGCATTGGCAGGTACGGAAAAAATTCTGGAACGTAGTATCGATCAAGCGGCAAACAAAGAGCTTTTAGATAAGCTTGTTAAAGAATTTTAGGCGGTTTAGTCATGGAAATTGTCGCTAGACCTTATGCTAAAGCTATCTTTGAACTTGCTAGAGAAAGCCAGCGCTGTCCATTTTGGTCTGATGTTTTATCGACCTTAAGTGATATTGCAACGGTGCCGACAACAGCGGCGATTTTGAATAATCCAGCGTTTTCAGTAGAAAAAAAAGCCATGTGGTTTTTAGAAATTGCTAGCAAAGTGCTTGATGCAGAGGCAACTAACTTGGTTAAGTTGCTTGCAGAAAAAAATCGCTTAGCCTGTTTGCCTGCGATTAAAGAGTTGTATGAAGCGTATCGAGCAGAGGCTGAGCGTCTGTTAAATGCAACGGTAACCAGTGCATTTGCATTAGCATCAGCAGAGCAGGAAAAAATTGCTGCAGCATTAGAGAAAAAGTACTCTCGCCAAGTTAAACTGGATTGTTCTGTAAATGGCGCTTTAATTGGCGGTGCAATAATCCAAGTCGGTGATGAAGTGATTGATGGTTCGGTTAAAGGCAAGCTTGAACGTTTAGCAAGCGCGTTGACGTTATAATATTTGAGGGTGAACTATGCGTTTAGATTCAACAGAAATCAGTGATCTTATTAAAGAGCGCATTAAAGATTTTGACGCAACTTCAGAATCACATACTGAAGGTACAATTGTTAGTATTAAAGACGGCATTTTACGTATTCATGGCCTAGAAGACGTGACAATGGGAGAGATGATTAAACTCTCTAATTCACGCTTTGCATTGGCTTTAAACCTTGAGCGTGACTCTGTCGGTGCGGTGGTCCTCGGACCTTATGAAGACTTAACCGAAGGCGATAAGGTTCAGTGTACAGGGCATATCTTAGAAGTGCCTGTTGGTGAAGCTTTGCTCGGCCGTGTGGTTGATACGTTGGGTAATGCCATCGATGGTAAAGGGCCGCACGAAGCTAAAGACTTTTCGCCGGTAGAAAAAGTGGCACCTGGCGTCATTACACGTAAAAGTGTCGATGAACCGCTACAAACTGGTTTGAAATGTATTGATGCGATGGTCCCTGTCGGCCGTGGTCAGCGTGAGTTGATCATTGGTGACCGTCAGACGGGTAAAACGGCGATTGCAATCGATACGATTATTAACCAAAAAGGCAAAAACGTTAAATGCGTTTATGTTGCCATCGGCCAAAAAGCCTCTTCTATTGCAAATATTGTCCGTAAGCTCGAAGAGCATGGCGCGATGGAATACACGACCGTTGTTGCGGCTTCCGCTTCTGATTCAGCGGCACTTCAGTTTTTAGCACCTTATGCCGGTTGTGCGATGGGTGAATACTATCGTGATAAAGGCGAAGACGCTTTAATTATTTATGATGATTTAACTAAGCAAGCTTGGGCTTATCGTCAAGTATCATTATTACTCCGTCGTCCGCCAGGGCGTGAAGCTTATCCGGGGGATGTATTCTATTTGCACTCACGCCTTCTTGAACGTGCTGCGCGCGTGAACGCTGAATACGTCGAAAAAATGACCGACGGGAAAGTAAAAGGTAAAACTGGATCGTTAACGGCATTGCCGATTATTGAAACGCAAGCAGGGGACGTTTCTGCCTTTGTACCAACGAACGTGATTTCGATCACTGACGGTCAGATTTTCTTGGAAACTGGTTTATTTGCCGCCGGTATTCGCCCGGCAATTAATGCAGGTATTTCTGTATCGCGTGTCGGTGGTGCAGCGCAGACTAAAATCATTAAGAAGCTCGGTGGTGGTGTTCGTCTTGCTCTTGCTCAATATCGTGAACTCGAAGCGTTTTCGCAATTTGCATCAGATTTAGACGATGTAACGCGTAAGCAGCTTGAGCGTGGTCAACGCATGATGGAGTTGATGAAGCAAAAGCAATACTCTCCTCTTTCTATCGCTGAGATGGGTCTGGCCCTTTATGCGGCTGAAAAGGGCTTTCTTGATGATGTAGATGTCAATCAAGTGGTTAACTTTGAGACAGCATTATTAGCGTACTTTAATGACCAAGAAAAAGATTTAATGGCGAAAATCAATGAAAAAGGTGCCTATAGCGCTGAAATCGAAGCTGAGCTCAAGCGTGTCGTCACTCAATTCAAAGAAACGCAAACTTGGTAAATTTTAATTTAATTAAGGTATTCTAATGGCTGTCGGAAAAGAAATTAAGACAAAGATTTCAAGCGTACAGAATACCAAAAAAAATTACAAAAGCAATGGAATTAATGGCGGCAAGCAAGATGCGTAAAGCACGTGATCGCATGTCTGCCACCAAACCTTATGCTCAGCGTATGCGTGAAGTTGTGGGGCATATTAGTTTGTCTCACCCCGAGTACATGAATGCTTATATGAAGCAGCATGAAGTCAAACGTGTGGGTTATATCGTGATTTCCACGGATCGTGGCTTGTGTGGCGGTTTAAATTTAAATTTATTTCGCAAGCTACTCACGTCACTAAAAGAGTGGGATGATCAAGGAATTGAGGTCGATATTTGTGCGATTGGTGTAAAAGCAGAGAATTTCTTTCACTATTGCCATGCCAATGTCGTTGCAACATCGAATCATTTAGGCGATCAACCTAAAGTTGAAAGCTTGATCGGTTCGGTGAAAGTGATGCTTGATGCCTATGCAGAGAATAAATTGGATCGCTTGTATTTGGCAACAAATGACTTTGTTAATTCAATCACGCAAACACCAACGATAACCCAGTTATTGCCTCTGGTGCCTGCTGAAGATGAGAAATTAAAGCATTTTTGGGACTATATTTACGAACCTGAAGCAAAAGAATTGCTCGATCAGCTCATGGTTCGTTATATCGAGTCTCAAGTTTATCAGGGTGTTGTTGAGAATATTGCCTGTGAGCAAGCAGCTCGTATGGTTGCCATGAAAAATGCCACAGATAATGCGACGGATATGATCCACAAACTCAAACTGAAATATAACAAAGCACGACAGGCGGCAATTACTCAGGAGCTTTCTGAGATTGTTTCTGGTGCTGCGGCAGTTTAACGAGTAAATAGTTTAAAAGAGGTTTTGAAAATGACTACCGGTAAAATTGTTGAAGTTATCGGCGCCGTAGTAGATGTAGAGTTTCCACGCAATGCTGTGCCAAAAATTTACGATGCAATGACGGTTGAAGGCCGTAAGCCAAGCGATATCACCTTAGAAGTTCAGCAACAGCTGGGTGATGGTGTTGTACGTGCGATTGCAATGGGAGAATCTAGTACAGATGGTTTGCGTCGTGGTGCGGTTGTAACGAATACAGATAAACCCATTAATGTTCCTGTCGGCAAGAAAACATTAGGCCGCATCATGAACGTTTTGGGGGATCCAATTGATGAGGCGGGTCCGATTGGTGAAGAAGAGCGTATGCCAATTCACCGTGCAGCACCGACTTTTCGTGATCAAGCGCACAGTGCCGAAGTGCTAGAAACAGGTATTAAAGTGATTGACTTGCTTTGCCCATTTGCGAAAGGTGGTAAGGTTGGTTTATTCGGTGGTGCCGGTGTTGGTAAAACCGTTAATATGATGGAGTTAATCCGTAATATCGCCGCTGAGCACAGTGGTTATTCTGTCTTTGCCGGTGTTGGTGAGCGGACGCGTGAAGGTAACGATTTTTATCACGAGATGCAAGAGTCTAATGTATTAGACAAAGTGTCTTTGGTTTATGGTCAGATGAATGAGCCTCCAGGAAACCGTTTACGTGTTGCCTTGACGGGCTTGACGATGGCGGAAAAATTCCGTGATGAAGGCCGTGATGTCCTGCTATTTATCGATAATATCTATCGTTATACTTTGGCTGGAACCGAAGTATCAGCACTGTTGGGTCGTATGCCATCGGCGGTAGGTTATCAGCCAACACTAGCCGAGGAAATGGGTGTATTGCAAGAGCGTATTACGTCGACGAAGACCGGTTCGATTACATCGGTTCAAGCGGTTTACGTTCCTGCGGATGACTTAACCGATCCATCGCCTGCGACAACGTTCTCACACTTAGATGCAACGGTTGTATTGTCACGTCAGATTGCAGAGCTTGGTATTTATCCGGCGGTTGATCCACTCGATTCTACATCGCGTCAGCTTGATCCATTAGTGGTTGGTCAAGAGCATTATGATGTTGCACGTAAAGTACAAGGTATTTTACAGCGCCATAAAGAGTTGAAAGATATCATTGCCATTTTGGGTATGGATGAATTGTCTGAAGAAGATAAGAGCACAGTGATGCGTGCACGTAAGATCGAGAAATTCTTATCTCAGCCCTTTTTCGTTGCAGAAATTTTCACCGGAGCGCCTGGTAAATATGTGCCCGTTAAAGAAACAATTCGTGACTTTAAAGCGATTGTTGAAGGTGAGTATGATGACCTTCCTGAACAAGCCTTCTATATGGTCGGTTCCATGGATGAAGCTGCTGAAAAAGCGAAGTCGCTATAACAGCTGTGCTTAGGAGATTATCATGACTGCATTATTAAAGGTTCGCGTTGCGAGTGTAGAAGGTGAAATCTTCTCAGGCGAGGCGACGATGGTGATTGCGCGGGGTGGCTTAGGTGAGGTTGGTATTACTCCAGGCCATGCACAGTTGCTAACGACGGTTGAGCCAGGCACTTTAAGAATCCAACGAGAAGGCAGTGAAGAAGAAACGCTTTATGTCTCTGGTGGGTTTCTTGAAGTTCAACCCGATGAGGTGATTATCTTAGCGGATACGGTGATTCGTGCTCATGACTTAAACGAAGGTGCAGCACGAGAAGCGAAAGAGCGTGCTGAAGCTTTGCTTGCTGATAAAGGCGCAAGTCAGTTTGATCATGCAAAAGCACAAAAGCACCTGGCAGAAGCTGCGGCACAACTTAGAATGCTGCAATACTTAAACCAGTTAAAACAACATTAATGATTAGCACTGAAAAGCTGTTAAAATAAAAAGGCGGGTCAACCCCGCCTTTTGCTATTATTGGAGGTAAGAAATGTCATCGTTAACTGTGGTTATTCTAGCAGCAGGCCAGGGAACACGCATGCGCTCTAGCCTACCTAAAGTATTACACCCGTTGGCGGGTAAGCCGCTAATTAACCATGTGACGGATTTAGCCCGCTCACTAACTCCTAAAAAAATTATTATCGTTTATGGTCATGGCGGCGAGCAATTACAAGCGGCATTAGCAAATCAAACGGATCTTGTTTGGGCAAAACAACAAGAACAGTTAGGCACTGGTGATGCAGTACGGGCTGCAATGGATGAGGTGAAAACAGCGCGCTGTTTGGTGTTAAATGCAGATGTACCGTTATTATCCGAAGAAACAGTGCAACGTTTAGTGACACGTGTAGATAATGACAGTGTTGGTGTGCTCACTGCTGATGTCGCTAACCCTTATGGTTATGGCAGAATTGTGCGCGATTCTGCGAAGCAAGTGAAGCAAATCATCGAAGAAAAAGATGCGACTGATTTGCAGAAAAAAATAGTAGAAATAAATAGTGGTGTGTTTATATTTCCAATTGATTTTTTGAAAGATAATATCAATAAATTAGAAAATAATAATAATCAAAAAGAATATTATTTAACTGATTTAGTTGAAAAAGCACTAGAGCAAGCGGTTAATGTAAATGCTGTAAAGGCAAAAGATCCAATTGAAATTGAAGGCGTGAATACGCGAGTGCAACTAGCAAAGCTAGAGCGTTGCTATCAGGATAAAAAAGCACAACAACTCATGCTTGCAGGTGTTTACCTTGCAGATCCAAGCCGACTTGATATACGCGGTGATGTGACTATCGGTCAAGATACCGGCGTCGACATTAATGTTGTTTTAGCGGGTAATGTCGCTATCGGTAAAAATTGTATTATCGAGCCGGGTGTAATTATAAAAAATTCTAAAATTGCCGATAATGTCCATATAAAAGCCTATAGTGTGATTGAAAATTCTGAAATAGCAAGAGATGCAGAGGTTGGTCCTTTTGCTCGTTTACGCCCTGAAACAAAATTACAAGAAAAGGCGCGTATTGGCAATTTTGTTGAAGTGAAAAAATCAACAATTGGCGTAGCAAGCAAGGCGAATCATTTAAGCTATATTGGAGATAGCATTGTCGGTGCCGGAGTCAATATTGGTGCCGGTGCAATTACTTGTAATTATGATGGCGTGAATAAACACCAGACAATTATTAATGATAAGGCCTTTGTCGGCTCGAATTGTGTGCTCGTTGCACCGATTGAAGTGGGCGTGAATGCCATGATCGGTGCCGGGTCAACGGTGAGTCGTCATGTACCTGAAGATCAGCTCACAGTAGCTAGAACTAAGCAAAAGTCTTTTAATTGGCAACGCCCTGAAAAAAATGAAATAGGATAGATACGATGTGTGGAATTGTAGGTAAAGTCTCGACAAAACCTTGTGTTGAATTTTTAATCAATGGCTTAAAACGCTTAGAATATCGTGGCTATGACTCGGCGGGTATTGCTGTTATCCAAAATAATGAGATCACCCGTATTCGTAGTTTAGGAAAAGTTGCAAATTTAGAGGCAGAAGTTGCTGCTTTTGATTTGGAAAAAGCAAGCGTTGGAATTGCACATACCCGCTGGGCAACTCATGGTGAACCTAGTGTTGAAAACGCGCACCCGCATAAATCAGGAAATATCGCTATTGTTCACAATGGCATCATTGAAAATTACCTAGAATTAAGAAAAGAGTTAGAAAAAGAAGGCTATAATTTCGAATCAACTACAGATACCGAAGTTGCTGTTCACTTTATTCATCATGCATTAAAGACAAGCAAATCACCAGTAGAAGCTTTGCTCAAGGCTAGTAGAACCTTTCATGGTGCGTATGCCATTGCGATGATCGATAGCCAAATAGCGGATAAAATGTATGTGATTCGCTCAGGTTCGCCATTGGTGATTGGCGTAGGTGAGAATGAAAATTATATTTCCTCAGATAGTTTATCATTAGGGCACTTAACCGAAGAATTTATTTACCTAGAAGAAGGTGATGTTGCTGAAATTACATTAAATACTATCACAGTTTATAATAATGAAGGTGATTTAGTTAAAAGAGAAATTCAGCATGAAAACTTACAGGTAGATCATGCAGATAAAGGTGATTTTGATCACTATATGCTTAAAGAAATTTATGAACAGCCGCATGTCGTACAAACAACAATAGAGCGTTTAATGCCACAAGGCTCTACCCTAGCTCAGGCTGTCAGTCGTCAACATGCCGCGATTTTTTCTAAAACCAAACGCGTACAAATTGTCGCTTGTGGCTCGAGTTATCATGTTGGCTTAGTGGCTGCTGAATGGTTCGAACAAATCGCTGGCATTGCCACTAAGGTGGATATTGCTAGTGAATATCGCTATCGCCGTCAAATGGTTGATAATGATACGTTATTTTTAACGATTTCCCAATCCGGTGAAACGGCAGATACGCTGGCCGCACTTCGTAAGGCACAAACCCTCGGTTATGTTGCAACGATGGCCGTGTGTAATGTTGCCCATAGCTCGCTCGTTCGTGAGTCTGATGTTTCGTTTTTAACGGCAGCCGGTGCTGAAGTCAGCGTTGCTTCGACCAAAGCCTTTACAACCCAAATGGTGACTTTATTACAGCTTGTTTTAGCGTTAGCGATGCATCGCGGTGCGCCCGAGCTTAAAGGCGTGGATACTGAGCTATTATTTGCCGACTTAAGCGAACATATTGAGTTGGCTTTAAAAACAGCAGAGCAAATTAAAAACATTGCTGGTGATTTTAAGGATAAAAACCATGCACTATTTTTAGGTCGTGGTGAGTTATTCCCGATTGCAATGGAAGGGGCGTTAAAACTTAAGGAAATTTCTTATATTCACGCTGAAGCTTATCCAGCAGGTGAGTTAAAGCACGGGCCGCTAGCTTTGGTTGATGAGAATATGCCAGTGATTACCATGATTAATCACGATGAGCTTCTCATGGAAAAGTTAATTTCTAACCTTAATGAAGTGATTACCCGTGGCGGTAAGCTTTATGCAATTATTGACGAAGCTTTAGCACCTAAATTTAATCTTCCTGCGAAAAAAATCATTGTCCCGGCCATTAAACATGAGCATCTTGCGCCACTAACTTATAATATTCCGCTGCAATTACTATCTTATTATGTCGCCCTTGAGAAAGGTGAGAATATTGATCAGCCGAGGAATTTGGCTAAGAGTGTGACAGTGGAATAACTCGAGTATATATAGGTATTCGCATGTAAAGAGGCCTTGAGCCTCTTTTTTATTTTTTGAAGATGCCTTTAAGTTTAAGATGTTGTTTTTATTTGATTGTCATCTGGCATTTTTTGTTAGATTTTATAATAAAAAATCGATAAAGCTATCTTAACAAGCACTTATGTAATAAAATCAGTCCAATATGATTATTTTGATGTTTGTTATTAATAATAAGAGTTCTCATAATGCTTACAGGTAAAATTCGTAATCAGATCGACCAAGTTTGGGAAATGTTTTGGACGGGTGGTGTTGCTAACCCCATTTCTGTGATTGAGCAAATTTCTTACCTGCTATTTATTCGTCGCTTAGATGAGTTACAACGTACCGCAGAACTTCGTGCTCGAGCGACAGGAAAGGCTTTGGTTAATCCAACGTTCGGGCCAGACGAGAAAGCGCTACGTTGGAGTGATTTTAAAGATACTGATCCAGATGTGATGATGGAAATTGTGCGTGATAAGGTGTTTCCTAAGATTAAATCCTTGCAAGATAAGGGAAGCTTTGCTGAGCATATGAAAGACGCGATTTTTATGATTCCCTCAGCGAAGTTATTAGATCAGGTGGTGCAGCTTCTTAGTGCAATCGATATGAATGATAAAGACACTAAAGGTGACCTGTACGAATATTTATTAAGTAAATTACAGCAATCTGGAGTGAACGGTCAATTTCGTACTCCGCGTAATATCATTCAGATGATGGTTGAATTAATGCGTCCTAAAATGGCGGATACTATTTGTGATCCTTCATCTGGCACTTGTGGCTTTTTGATGGCTGCGGTCGAATATATGGAAAAGCATCATCAAAAAGAGCTAAATGATCCGAAAACTAAAAACCGTGAGCATTTTAATAACACAATGTTTACCGGTTATGATTTTGACAAGCACATGCTACGCATCGGCGCGATGAATATGTTATTGCATGGCATTGAAAACCCAAGTGTCTACTATCGTGATAGCTTACAAGATCAAGGTGATGCCAATATCGCTGAAGCTTACAGCTTAATTTTAGCGAATCCGCCATTTAAAGGTTCAGTTGATTTTGATATTGTTGCGCCTGATTTATTGCGCGCATTGGGCAAAAATCCTATCACTAAGAAAACAGCCGTTAAATACAAAACTGAAATTGATGAAGATGGCAATGAGATTAAAGTTGAAGTTAAAAAGAAAAAACCGACTGAAAAATCAGAGTTGCTCTTTTTAGCATTAATTTTGCGTATGTTAAAAGTCGGTGGTCGTGCGGCGGTGATTATCCCTGATGGAGTATTATTTGGCTCAACCAAAGCGCACAAGTCTATCCGTAAAAAAATTGTTGAAGAACAAAAGCTAGAGGCGGTTATCTCCCTACCTTCAGGTGTCTTTAAACCATATGCAGGGGTGAGCACCGCGATTCTTATCTTTACTAAAACCAACAGTGGTGGTACGGATAATGTTTGGTTTTATGATATGCAGGCCGATGGTTACTCACTGGATGATAAGCGTACTCAATTATTCAAAGATGGTGAGCAGCCGACGCATGAGCAAAGCAATATTGATGATATTATCGCTCGTTTTTCAACGCTAACTAACGCCGATAGCACACCAAATAGCGATAGCCCTGAATATCAGCGTAAAAAGACTGAGCAAAGCTTTATGGTGTCGATTGATAATATTATCGATGCTGATTTTGATTTAAGCCTGAACCGCTATAAAGAAGTGGTCTATGAAGAAGTACAATACGATACCCCTCAAGAGATTTTAAAGCGGATTAAAGCCTTGCAAGACAAAATGGCTAAGGGTGTGGAAGAGTTGGAAGAGCTATTATAATGAACTGCAATGTAGTTAACCTATCTACAGTCTGTCAAATAGATATGGGTTCAGCACCAAAAGGCCATACATATGTAGAGTATGGTAAAGGTATTCCTCTCATTGCAGGAGCTGCTGATTATGGTGATACGTTCCCAAACCCCAAGAAAGCAACAGTTGAACCTACAAAGCTTTGTCAAGAAGGTGATATCATAATTTGTGTTCGAGCAACAATTGGTGACTTAAATTGGGCAGATAAAGAGTACTGCTTAGGCAGAGGGGTTGCTGGCCTTAGAGTTCGTGATGATCAGTTGGATTCCAAGTACTTATGGTATTTTATTTCATCTTATGAAAATGAGTTATATAGAAGCTCTACTGGGTCGACATTTCCTCAAATAAACAAGAAAGTGATTGAGTCGGTTAAAATCCCCCTCCCCCCACTAAAAACACAAAAACAAATCGCAGCGGTATTAGAAAAAGCAGATCAATTGCGTAAAGATTGCCAGCGGATGGAGCAGGAATTAAATGATCTTGCTCAGTCGGTATTTATTGATATGTTTGGTGATCCAGTAACAAATCCGAAGGGGTGGAAAACTAGTAAATTTGAGACTTTGGGTGAATTAGCCCGAGGGAAGTCAAAGCATCGACCAAGAAATGATCCTTTACTACTAGGTGGAAAGTATCCGTTGATACAAACTGGTGATATAGCTAGGGCTGGTGATTACTTAGATAATTATAAATCTACTTATTCAGAGTTAGGCTTGAAGCAGAGCCGGTTGTGGCCAAAAGGTACAGTATGTATCACGATAGCTGCTAACATTGCTGACACAGCTATTTTAACTTTTGATGCTTGTTTTCCTGACAGCGTGGTAGGGTTTATTGCAAATGAAGAGTTGATTATTGGTGAGTTTGTGCACTATTGGCTGGTTTTTTATCAAAGGGTCTTAGTTGATATAGCTCCAGAGTCGGCACAAAAGAATATTAATTTAGCGATTCTTCAGGAGTTAGATATCTACCTTCCTCCTAGATATCTTCAAGTGGAGTTTATAGAGAAACTTAAAATTATCAAAAAAAATTCGTGACTTTTTGGATAGACAGCACAAAGAAGTTGATCAATATTTTAATGTTCTTATGCAAAAAGACTTTAAAGGCGAATTAAATTTATCAAATAATTAAAAATATATTTATGTAAAGGGAATTAAAATGTCTGATAAAAATAGTAAAAGTAACTTTAATTTTTTGATATTGCAATTAAGGCGGCTGAAGATGATAAGGATAGCTTGTTTCGTGAGTATTGCATAGAGTTATGTGGTCGTGCGAAGAGTGCGGAGAGTAATATTAGGATTGATTCACGGATTGCAGGGTTTTATGCACGCAATGCCCTGGAGTTTATGGTTGAAACCGTGTTTGATATCGATAACTGGTTAACACGACCACGCCATGATACAAGTTTAATGACGTTAATTCATGATCACGGCTTTAAGAAAAATCTTGCTAGTAATTTATTTCCAAAATTAAAATTGATTATTAAAATTGGTAATGAGGCGGTGCATAGTAAGACGGCTTTAACGCAGCGTGATGCGCTACAAGCCGTTAAAGAGTTGTATCATGTGTTGTATTGGTTTGTGCGTACTTATACACCGAAGCTTGATCGTGGTCAGTTTGTTATTAAGCCCTTTGATGAGTCGCTGATTCCTCAGCACGTGGTTGTGGATGAACAGGTTGCGATTCGAGCGCTAAGTAGTATTAAAAGAGTTCAAGAACTAGAGAAACAAATAGAACAAGACGATAAAGTCGAGCGAGTGGCCTATCAAGAGAAATTAAAAGAAAATGAAAAACTCAAAGCGGCGAATCAAGAACTATTAGATAAAATTGGCAGAGCGAAAAAAGCAGCAGAACAAACACAAGATCGACATGATTATTGTGAGTCTGAAACACGAACCTATTTAATCGATGTGTTATTAGCTGAAGCTGGCTGGACACTAAAAGATAAAAAAGGTCGGGAGTATCCGGTATCAGGCATGCCAATTTCGGCAGTAAATCCACAAGGCAATGGTTTTGTGGATTATGTACTGTGGGGAGATGATGGTAGTGCTTTGGCTGTTGTTGAAGCAAAACGAACACGCCGGCAAGCTGAAGAGGGTCAGCAACAGGCGAAGCTCTATGCGGATTGTTTAGAAAAACAATGTGGTGTGCGGCCGATTATTTTCTATACTAATGGATATGAAACTTATCTTTGGAATGATTCTTTTTATCCACCGCGACAAGTTCAAGGCTTTTATAGCAAAGCTGAGTTAGAGTTGATGATTCGACGTCGTCAGGATAGACAATCATTTTTTAGCAAAGCAAATGGTGAAGGTAAAAGGCTGAGTGCTGAAATTAGTGATGAGATAACCAATCGCCATTATCAAAAAGCGGCAATTACCCACATTTTACAGCATTTTGAGCTTGAGCATCAGCGTAAGGCACTTTTGGTAATGGCAACCGGTACCGGTAAAACACGTACGGTGATTAGTTTGGTTGATTTATTAGTTAAAAATAACTGGGTCAAGAATATTTTATTTTTAGCGGATCGTAATGCACTACTTACTCAAGCGAAAAGAAATTTTGTTAAATTACTGCCTCGTGTCAGTTGTTCTGTTCTTGGCTCGGGGCAAAGTAAAAATAACATTGATAGTCGATTGTATTTTTCTACCTATCCGACGATGAAAAACTTGCTTGATCGTGGAGCGGATGAGCGGCCTTTTGGTGTGGGTCATTTTGATTTAATTATTGTTGATGAAGCACATCGTTCGGTTTATTCGAAATATCGGCAAATTTTTGAATATTTTGATGGGCTTTTAATCGGTTTAACGGCAACCCCAAAAGACGAAGTTGAAAAAGATACTTATGCGATTTTTGATCTGCAAAAAGGCATGCCAACCTATGCTTATGAAGATGAGACAGCCTATGAAGAAGGTTATTTAGTGCCGCCAACGAAGATTGCTGTTGCGACTAAATTTATTCGTGAAGGCATTAAGTATAAAGATTTATCTGAAGAAGAGCGCAAAGAATGGGAAGATAAAGCAGAGTTAGAAGATCGAGACGCAGTGCTTCCTTCTGAAGTGAATACATTTTTGTTTAACGAAGATAGTGCTGAGAAAATGTTTATTCAACTGATGAGTAAGGGTAATCAAGGGGGGCTACATGTTGAAGGTGGTGATGTTATTGGCAAAACCATCATTTTTGCAGCGAATAATGAGCATGCCGTTTTTCTTGAAAAAATCTTTAATAAGAATTATCCCAAATGGGCGGGTAAGCTGGCACGCGTCATTACTTTTAAAGAAACGTATGCGCAAAGCCTAATTGATGACTTTAAAGGCAGTGAAAATAAAATAGATGAGTTTGATGCGAAGAACCCAAAGTGTCGCATTGCTATTTCGGTAGATATGTTAGATACCGGGATTGATGTGCCGGAAGTGGTTAATTTGGTCTTTTTTAAGGTAGTGCGCTCTAAAGTAAAATTTACTCAGATGATGGGGCGTGGTACACGATTATGTAAAGATTTATTTGGCCCGGGTTTGGATAAAACAACATTTAAAGTATTTGATTATTGCCAGAACTTTGAGTTTTTTGATGCAAATCCTCAGGGTGTCGTGACAAAGATCAGCAAGCCGGTGACTCAAGTCGTGTTTGAAAAGCGAATAAAACTTGCGAGCTTGGTTGGTGAGCGACTGAAAGATCTTGAGTTTCAAGAGAAAAACTCAGAAGACTATGAAAGCTATAGGGAGTTGAGTTGCTATCAGCTGGATATGCTTCATCATTTAGTGGTCGGCATGAATCTCGATAATTTTATAGTGAGACCAAAACGCCAGGTTATAGAGCCTTTTCTAGTGCGTGATTATTGGAATACGATTGATGATAGTAAGTTAATTGAGTTGGAAAATCATATCTCTAGATTACCAACAGAGGCTGAGGCTTTTAATAGCGATGAAAAGCCTAATCACTTATCGCTTTGTTTTGACAACTTAGTACTTACCATGCAGCTTGCCTTGTTAGAAAAAGGTGTATTTTCTAAATTAGATCAAACACGTATCATCGAATTTGCAGAACAGTTGGAAACTAAGTCAAGTATTCCAGTTATCCAGGTTGAGCTTGAGTTGATTCAAGAAATTCAAACTCAAGCTTTTTGGCAGGATATTAACGTAATAACACTAGAAAAACTGCGGCGCAGCTTGCGAAATTTGATGTTTGCTTTGGATAAGGATAAAAAAGAGAGGGTGTATACTAACTTTGAGGATGAGGTGCAAGGCATCTATGATGTCACTACGGTGTATAGCAACCCAAGTGTTGATTTAACGCAGTACCGCAAGAAAACTGAATTGTATATCAAAGATCATCAAGATCAGTTAACGATTCAAAAGCTCAAACGCAACAAACCAATCACTCAAGCTGACCTAGATGTTTTAGAAGGCCTATTGTTAGATGCAAGTGGTATGAGTGATGTTAAAGCTTATCGAGAAAAAATATTACAAGAGAAACCGTTAGGTCGGTTTATCCGTGAATTAATTGGCCTGGATATGAATGCCGCTAAAGAAGCCTTTAGTCGTTTTCTTGATAAGGGAGCTTATAATGCGGAGCAGATTAATTTTATTGATCAAATCATTAATTACCTTGTTGATAATGGTGTGTTAGAGGTGTCACATATTTTTGAAGCACCATTTACTGATCGCCACGATCAAAGTGCGCATGGTTTCTTTGATGAGAATACAGTAATAGAGTTGTGTGATGTGATCAGAGAAGTGAATGCTAATGCTGTGGTTGGAGAGAGTAGGCGTGCATGATAGAAAGTTAAGATATTAATACCATGCAGTTTAAATTACCACAAACCAAAAAAATCGCATTGTTTCTAAAGGAAAATGCCAACCGGCGCTTTACCGCCAAAGAGATTGCTGTAGCAATAACTGATAAATACAGCGATGACTATATTGATAAGCGCAAGAATGCTCGTTTTGAAGGTGAGCGAGATTTTATCTCGCAAATCGTCGCTGAAATTGGTGCACAAAAGCAAGGCATTCTTAAGCAGTCAAAGCATATTAAATGGCAAGATACGCCGCGGCCAAGAGTGTATTGGTATGAAGAGAGTGATGGTTTGGGGTGTGGAGATTCGCTTAAAAATTCACAAGAGCAAAATTTATTAAGCTCTGAACATAATGAAAAAAAACATAATGTTAGCGAGCATGATTTATATCCTGTTTTAATCGATTATCTTCATTCAGAGCATGGGTTATATTGCTTGCGAGTTGATGAAAAGCGCTCTAAAAATAATTTGGGTAGTGGTGGCAATCATTGGTTATATCCAGATATTGTTGCTATGGAGCCTGTTGCTCAAAAATGGCATCAGCACGTTAAAACCTGTGTGTTGCAAGGAGGTGGGCAGAGTGTTCGCCTGTGGTCGTTTGAAGTAAAAAAAGCGCTGACGATGGGCAATGTCCGCAAATGCTTTTTCCAGGCGGTCAGCAATTCATCATGGGCAAGTGAGGGTTATTTGGTTGCGACTTCTATTGTGGACAGTCGTGTTGAGCAAGAGCTTCGTATGTTGAGCGCTTTGCATGGAATTGGCGTTATTTTACTCTCAATAGAAAATCCATCAGAAAGTGAACTATTACTACCAGCGCAAAAACGTTCGGTAATAGACTGGCAATCGGTTAATCGAATCGTTGAAGAAAATACTGACTTTAAAGATTTTATTGATCTGGTTTCTAATTACTATCAGACTGGGCGAGTTCGGACTCGAGATTGGAATCACTAAATTAAAACCTTCAGCGGCTTTTTTATTTTTTAGGCAAGACAATATTCTGAGCGTGATCCTTCTTTTTCCAGTACTGGCAAATAGACACTTATACGGCGATAACCGTCTCAAGACTTAAAAGAAGCGAATAAGGTCAGTATATAAATACTCTAGGTTTTGCAATCAAAAACCCTTCATTCATCCATTGGCTTATTAGTTACTATACTTTTGATAAATATGAATTGATAGCCGAATCTGTATAAACAAATGCCTACTCTTTCAAAAGGTCAGCCGCTGTCGCTGTAATGTAGCAATTGCGGTCAAGATTGATCGGGGCGAGTTTGGTTAAATTAAATACATTATTGAGACGGGTAATGGTGATGAGTGAGAGAGCAGCAAAAAAATATACCAGTAGGATGAATGAGGTGTTTCGCTACATCAATGAGCATTTGTATGAAGAGCTAACCGTTGAGCAATTGGCTGAGGTTGCAAATTTTTCAAAATACCACTTTCATCGGCAATTTTGCGAATATGCTGGAATTAATGTGTTTCAACTCATTCGGTTAATGCGATTAAAGCGAGCCTCCTATCAGCTTGTCTTTAATAAGCAATGTAAAGTCATTGATATCGCATTAGATGCCGGTTTTGAAAACCCAGAATCGTTTTCTCGTGCATTTAAAAAGGCTTTTGGGCAAACACCGACTCAATTTAGACAGCAGCCAAAATGGCAGCCTTGGCTGGAAAAATACATACTTCCTGAAATAAAAAGAGAGCAAGTTATGCAAGTGGATATTATTGACTTTAAAAAAACGGCTATTATTGCAATCGAGCATCATGGTACACCAGAATTAATTAATGATACTGCGAGTCGTTTTTTAAGTTGGATAGCTGAGAATAAGCTGCCGGTACGAAAAGCGGGCTACTATGGTATCGCTTATAATGACCCCAACTTAACAGCGCCTGAAGATTTTAGGTTTGATTTTGGTTTAGTGACAGCTGGCAGAGTTAAGGAAGAAAACAACATTATTAACAAGGTGATTCCCGCAGGACGTTGTGCGCGAGTGCGTCATTTAGGTTCGCATGATCATATTGGTGATAGTGTGCGCGCCCTATATGGCAAATGGTTGCCTGGCAGTGGTGAGGAGTTGCGTGATTTTCCGTGCTTTTTTAATTATCTGAATATGATTACTGATGTTGCTGAGCATGAGTTAATGACGGATATTTATCTGCCACTAAAATAGGATAAAAAATAGGCTAATTAGAATTAGAGTATAGTATTAGCCTATTTGTTAATTTAGTATTTAAAATTTATTTATTTGTTTTTATTGATTGGTTTTATCGTCATCTTTATATAAATCAGAGATGACTTTAAGATAAGCAGTACCTTCTTCATCTGCGACCATCGCTTCAATCACACCTGGACGTTTTGCCAGTTTGGTTTGCAAGGCCGCAGCCTCTGCTGAACTAAGTTTGCCGACATGAATTAAACGACTGCTGTAGTGAGGGGGCTTGGCTTGTAGAAAGCTAAAGATCCACCAAATCGCTAGCACAGCTAAAATAATCATCATTAATGCGGTGTCATTGTGCCAAGATAGTAATAAACCTGCGACAGAACCACCGACAAACGCTCCTAGATATTGGCTGCTTGAATACACCCCCATTGCCGTCCCTTTGGCAGCAACCGGAGAGACCTTGGAAATCCATGAAGGTAATAGAGCTTCTAATACAGTGAACGCAGTGAAAAACAGCATGAGTGAGAGAATAATTCCTGGTAAATCATGATTGAAAAACCAGACGCCGAGCTGAGAAAAAAACATCAATGCGATCATAGCGAGTAAAACGCCTTTCATGTGGCGTTTTTTCTCCGCGATGATGACAAAAGGCACCATTAATACGACTGAAACAATAAAGACGGGTAAATACACCATCCATTGCTCGTGAGCGCCTAAGTTCAGCTGGTGAAGCATATCGAGCGGGATAAACATGAAGCTTGCAGTTAGCACCGCATGCAATGTGAAAATGCCTAAATCCAGGTTCAGAAGCTGTGGATTGGTGATGACCGTTTTGAACTGTGACCAATGCGCGGTATTACCCTCGTGCGTGATAGAGCGCGTGGGTGTAGGAACAATTTTATAAAGGACAAAAATTGCAATAATGGCGAGTATGCCAGTTAAATAGAAGAGACCGTTCAAGCCGATATGGCCGACTAATAATGGGCCGAGCACCATGGCAATGACAAAGGAGAAACCAATGGTCATGCCGACAGTGGCCATCGCCTTGGTACGGTGTTCATCTTTGGTGAGATCAGCAATAAGGGCAAGTGTAGCTGAGCCAATAGCGCCAGCGCCTTGCAGTGCACGACCGATAAAAACTCCATAAATGGAGTCAGACAGGCCGGCAACAACAGAGCCGATAGCAAAAATGAGTAGCCCTAAGGCGATGATTTTCTTGCGGCCAAAGCGGTCAGAGGCCCAGCCGAAGACGAGTTGAAAAAGGCAGGAGGTCACACCATAAACGCCTAGGGTTAAGCCGATTGTGAGGGTGGTTGCCCCTTGTAACTGGTTGGCGTATAGAGCAAAAATGGGCAAAATCATAAAAAGCCCAAGCATACGCAAGCCAAAGAGGCTGGCAAGAGAAAAAGTTGATTTCATTTGATGTTTACCTGATAAAATATTCGTTACTTGATAATGAGAATCAGTATGGGTTTTTACAGTCATTATGCTTTTGATCATTATCTGGCTAAAGAAATGCCATCATAGCACCAGAAAGTTTTGATTAATACAACTGTCGTTAAATCACAATTGATAATTGTTGAAAAATGGTGTACCTTCTAGGCAATTTCAAAAGCGCCTTTTTAAGATTCTTAAATTTTGGGCTTGAGAAAGTGGTTGTAGTAATCGCTGACACTAGCGTGTACAGGGAATAGTTAATAATGAAATTTATTTCTAATGTGAAAAAAATGCTTAAGAAAAATATCAAACATAAAGTCCCTGCTTTTCTCTTGTTATTACTAGCTACTTTGTCCTTAAGTGGTTGTAAAACGATGTTGTTCGATCCACATGGGATTATCGCAGCAGACGAGATGAAGCTCTTTATCACCGCTCTAATCCTTATGCTAATCGTTGTAATCCCTGTGATTATTGCAACGCTAGTCATTGCAAGACGCTATCGTGCATCGAACAATGATGCCAAGTATACTCCCGAGTTTACACACAGCACTAAGTTGGAAATTATCTGGTGGGGTGTGCCTATTATCATCATCGCTATTCTTGGTGTGATTACGTGGCACTCGACACACAAGTTAGACCCTTATCGTCCATTGGATGTAAAGCGCAATGGTGAGGTTGTTAAACCGATCACGATTCAGGCGATTTCGCTCGAATGGAAGTGGTTGTTTATATATCCAGATCAAGGCATTGCGACGGTGAATTACGTACAATTCCCAGTTCATCAGCCGGTGAAGTTTTTAATCACCTCTGATGCACCGATGAACTCGTTTCAAATTCAGCAGCTTGCCGGTCAAATTTACTCTATGAATGGCATGCAAACTAAGTTGCATATGATGGCCAATAAGATGGGTGAATACCGTGGTCGCTCGGTTAGTTTCAGTGGCGATGGTTTTGCTAATATGCGCTTTGTCACTAAAGTGACCTCTGAGAATGATTTTGATAAGTGGGTGCAATCTGTTAAAGCATCACCGAATAAATTAACAACAGCAGAGTATAAGAAATTGGTTGTTCCGAGTGAAAGCAACCCTCCAGAATACTTTTCATCTGTCAAACCTGGCTTATTCAAAGAAGTGATGATGAGCTTTATGATGCCGCCTAAGGGGCAGATGGTGCCAATGAATACTGGCCCAGAAGTACATCTGTAATTAATTTATAGGACACAAGTATGCTTGAAACATTACTATTAGGGCGATTGACGTTACAGTCAATCCCTTATGATAATCCAATTATTATGGGTGCAGGCACGTTCATGGCCATTGTGGTCTTGGCAGTTCTTGGCTCCCTGACTTATTTTAAAAAGTGGAAATGGCTTTGGAAAGAATGGTTGACCAGCGTTGACCACAAAAAGATTGGTATCATGTATATCATCTTGGCCTTTGTCATGCTGCTGCGTGGTTTCTCTGATGCCATTATGATGCGTTTACAACAAGCGCTGGCTTATGGTCATCATTTAGGCTATTTACCGCCAGAACATTATGACCAAGTTTTCACCGCGCATGGTGTGATCATGATCTTCTTTATGGCGATGGCCTTTGTCTTTGGTTTGGTCAATATCATTGTGCCTTTGCAAATTGGTGCGCGCGATGTTGCTTATCCTTACCTCAACTCATTGAGCTTCTGGCTCACCACTGCCGGTGCCTTATTAGTGAATATTTCACTTGTGGTTGGTAAGTTTGCTGCGACCGGTTGGCTCGCTTATCCACCGCTCTCTGAACTCGCTTATAGCCCTGGGGTCGGTGTTGACTATTATCTATGGGCATTATCCATCTCGGGTGTTGGTACGCTGATTGGTGCAATTAATATCTTTGTGACGATTATTAAAATGCGTTGCCCGGGCATGAGCCTGATGAAGATGCCAATTTTCACTTGGTCTGTATTTTCATCAATGATTCTTGTGATTATTTCTTTCCCAATTTTAAATATCACTTTATTACTTCTATTCTTTGACCGCTTTTTTGGTACGCATTTCTTTACTTCCGATTTTGGCGGTAATGCAATGTTGTATATCAACCTGATTTGGACGTGGGGCCATCCAGAGGTTTATATCTTGGTACTTCCTGCCTTTGGTATTTTCTCTGAGATTATTGCAACCTTCAGTAAGAAACCAATCTTTGGTTATGCGGCGATGGTATGGGCGACCTTTGTCATTGCTTTCCTAGCCTTTACCGTTTGGTTGCACCACTTCTTTACTATGGGTGCAGGTGCGGATGTAAACTCGTTCTTTGGTATTGCGACGATGATTATTTCTATCCCAACCGGGGTGAAAATTTTCAACTGGTTGGCAACGATGTACCGCGGTAAAATTACCTTCTCTGTACCGATGATGTGGAGTATTGGTTTTTTAATTACCTTTAGTGTCGGTGGTATGACTGGTGTGTTAATGGCAGTTCCTGGTGTTGACTTCCAGTTCCATAACAGCTTGTTTTTGGTCGCACACTTCCATAATACGATTATTGGTGGTGTTGCTTTTGGCTTATTTGCTGGTTACAACTACTGGTTCCCGAAACTATTCGGCTTCACCCTAAACGAAAGACTGGGTAAATGCTCATTCTGGTGCTGGTTCATCGGTTTCTACCTTGCATTTATGCCGCTCTATATTCTTGGCATTATGGGGATGACGCGTCGTTTGAATCACTATACCGATACGGCTTGGCACATTTATTTAGTGGTTGCTGCCATTGGTGCCGCGGTGATTCTACTCGGTATTATCTTCCAAATCTTGCAACTTGTTGTCAGTATCAAGCAGCGCCATGAGAACCGTGATTTAACAGGTGATCCTTGGGATGCTAGAACATTAGAATGGTCTATTCCATCGCCTGCGCCGTTTTATAACTTTGCGATCACACCAGAAGTTGATAGTCGTGACTCGTTCTGGGAAGACAAAGAGAAGCAAAGAAAGTCTGGCAAAAAACCGGCAAAACCTGTGTATAGCGATATCCACATGCCGAAAAATACCAGCATCGGTTTTATCATTGGTATTTTAAGCTTAATCTTTGGTTTTGCGATGGTATGGGAAATTGTCTGGTTATACAGCATTTCTGGTATCGCAATTCTTGCCTTTGCACTGGCAAGAACCTTTAACTTTAATATTGATTACTATGTGAAAGCAAAAGATGTTGAAGCGACTGAAGCGAAATATCTGAGCGGAGCAACATCATGACAGCAACAACGATGAATCATCATAAGGAGCATCATCATCACGATGATGGCTCCAAATCACTTTTCGGTTTTTGGACGTTTGTTTTAAGCGATGCCGTATTATTTGCAGCATTATTTGCTTGCTATGTCGTCTTGAAAGATCAAACCTATGGCAATATTGGCATTGTGCAAATTGCATCGCCAGGCTATGTGTTTTTAACAACGCTATTTTTATTAGCTTGTAGTTTTACTTATGGTATTAGTTCCGCTGCTGCGCAGGCAGGTAGCCGTGGTCGAGTCTTACTGTGGTTGATCGTCACTATTATTTCTGGAATTGTCTTTGTCTCTATGACCTTCCATGAATTTGCAGTGCTATTTCATAACCATCACACATGGCATCAAAGTGCATTTTTATCGGCATTTTTTAGCTTAGTGGGTATTCACATGATTCATGTGATTGTCGCGTTGTTATGGGCCGTTGTTTTAATCATTCAGTTTTTAATGCAAGGCATTACGACTGGGATGAGAACACGTTTAGCGTGCATGGGAATGTTTTTCCACTTCTTGAACCTTGTCTGGGTTTTCATCTTTATTATCGTTTATATGATGGGGATTGCTTAATATGTCAGGTCATTATGAAGTTGCGGTCAATGAAAAGAAAAACATTGGCAAATCGCTTAAAAACTATGCACTCGGCTTTATTTTTTCAGCCGTATTATTCGCTGTTGCTACCTTATTGGTGACTAAACATGCGTTTACACCCGCAGGAGTCACTGCAATCCTTGCAATCATTCTAGTTGTATTATTACTGGTTCAACTAGTTTGCTTCTTTGGCTTAAATACCCGCACTGAGAATGCGCGTTGGGATATGCTGACATTTGCCTTTACAATTTTAGTAACGGCAGTGGTTGTCGGTGGTTCGTTATGGATTATGTATAATTTGAATTATTACATGGTGCACTAATTGCGACTTCTCTCTGTTACCAAGCCGGGTATCATTTTTGGAAATATAGTCACCGCTTGCGGTGGCTATTTTCTTGGTACTAAGGAAAATTTTAGCTTTGTCACCTTTGCGGCGATGATTATTGGCATGTCCTTAGTTATTGCCTGCGGTTGTGTGATTAATAATTATATCGATCAAGATATCGATAAACTGATGGCGCGGACCAAAAAGCGTGTTTCAGCTTTAGGTTTGCTGCCCAATATTGGCCTAATTTTTTATGGCATTGTCTTAGGGTTATTAGGGATTGCCTTTTTATCTATCTTTACTAATTTACTGACAGTGATTGTTGCGCTGGTCGGTTTGTTTGTCTATATTGTTTTATATACGTTATGGCTTAAACGCACATCGATTCATGGTACTTTTATAGGCGCAATTTCGGGTGCTGTGCCTCCGGTTGTTGGCTACTGCGCTACAACGAACCGCTTTGACGCGGGGGCGATGATTTTATTTGCGATCTTATTTTTATGGCAAATGCCACACTCTTATGCCATTGCGATCTTTCGCTTAAAAGACTATAAAGCAGCTAATATCCCTGTTTTACCCGTTGTCAAAGGCATAGAATATACGAAAGTAGTCATGTGTGTTTATACGTTGCTGTTTGCAATTGTTGCTTTATTACCGACTATTTTTGGTTATACGGGTTATATTTACTTAGCAGCCGCTTGTTTATTTGGCCTCTCATGGCTGATTTTAGCAATTAAAGGCCTGCGCTCTGATAGCAATATTACCTGGTCGCGTAAGATGTTTGTTGTATCGATTCTAGGTATTATGTTGCTCAGTGTGGCGATGTCAGTTTAAGATTAAAATCCTCTTTTACTAAGCCGTAAATAACTCCATCTACATATTGATTGTTAGCAAGCTTTATACCTTGTTTTAACTCACCTTCTTTTTTAAAGTTTAAACGTATAGGGATATTTTGGCTTTTTATATTATTAATGGCACAGTGGATCTCAATACGGTTTAAGTGAAGGCCATTAAAACCATATTCAATCATTTTTGCACAGGCTTTGGTCATTAAGCCTTGCCCTTGATAGCAGGACGCTAGCCAGTAGCCAATTTTAGCAATATCATTGCTTTTATCTAATGTATTAAAGCTTAAAGTGCCGGCAATTTTATTTTGGTAATATAATAAGTAAACAAGGGCAGAGCCGTTATCGTATTGAGAGAGGCAAAATTTGATATATTCTCGTGTATCATCAACATGGTGAGTTTCATCGACCCAAGGCAAAAACTCTCTTAAATCATTACGATATTGGTTAACCAAAGAAAAGATCTCGATTGCATTACTAATCGTTGGTAGTGAGAGTGTTGTGTGCTCGTCAACCGCTAGCTGCTTTTCCATATATGTCTTATCTGTCATGTTTTTATAGAATAATTTTTACAAGTTATCATGTTTTTTATTAATGGTAAATGCTAATGTTAGGTATCAGCCCCTTGTTTTTTAATATCGATTAATTTTCATTAGTAGCTTAATAATAGATTTCATTCTATTAGAAAATAATTTAGGTGTATAAAAACTACCTGCAGCATATTTATTTGCCTCACCTAAGGTTGGATAAGGATGAACTAATCCAGCTATGCTCTTGATCGTTAGGTTATTATTGATTGCTAGCATCCAAGGCGTTAGAAGGTCGCTTGCATGCTCATGAACTATTCCCGCGCCTAATATTTTTCCTTTTTTATTGGCAATGACTTTAACTAAGCCGTTTGTTTGGCGATCAGTAATTGCTCGATCATTGCGAGCAAAAGGCCAATTTAGACACTGTATTTTATCACCGTATTGCTGACGTGCTTGTTGTTCGGTGAGGCCAATATGAGCTATTTCCGGTAGTGTAAATGTGGCACGAGGAATCAATGCTGAGGCTTTGGCTGGCAAGTGAAAGAGGATATTACGAATAACGATACCGGCATGATAATTTGCTGCGTGAGTGAATTGTTCTTTACCAATGACATCACCGATGACATAGACTTTTTTATTGCTTGTGCACAATCGATTATCTACTAGGATGCCTTCATTATTATAATTAATATTAGCGGTTGATAAATTTAAAGTATGAAGTGCGGGCGCTCTTCCTGTTGCAATCAATAGATGAGAAGCTTCAATAGATACATCATTATCATTTTTGAGGTGAATATTTGCAACATTGTTTATATCGTTATAGCTGATTTTATTAATGGCAGTATTTTCTAAGATTGTTAATTTGTTTTTTAAATGATTTCGAATTAGCTCAACAAGTTCTTTATCTTCTTTGGCTAAAATATTAGAACGAGCAATTAAAGTGACTTTGATATCAAGGTGAGCATAAGCGCAGGCGATTTCCAAGCCGATAGGACCACCACCAATGACAACGAGGTGATCTGGTGCATGTGTTAAGTCAAATATGGTCTCATTGGTAAAGTAGGGTGCAGATTCTAGTCCAGGAATATTCGGAATTGCGGCTTTTGAGCCTGTCGCAATGATAAAGCGTCGTGCATGAATTTTGCTATCATTGACGAGTACAGAATTTGGGCTGGTGAATTTTCCGGTGCCTAAAATAACATTGACTCCTAAATTTTCAAAACGCTCTATAGAGTCGTGAGGGGCAATATGATTGATTCTTTCATGGATATGACCATGAAGAGCTTGATGATCAATAGAAAAATCTGTGGTTCGAATACCAAAGGCTGGACTATTTTTTATTAGCTGTGCATGCTTTGCTGCTGCAATAAGCGCTTTAGAAGGCACACAGCCATAGTTTAAGCAATCTCCGCCTATTTTATGCTGTTCGATGAGTGTGACGTTAGCACCCATTTGTACAGCAGCAGAGGCAACACTCAAACCCCCTGAGCCCGCACCGATAATGCATAAATCTGTTTTATGAATTTGGCTCATGATTTCGCTCACTTTTGTTTGATTTTTTTATAGAGTACGGGCAGGAGGGATAAAACAGCTAAACCGATGATGGGGATTAATATTTTAGGTCGAAAAATTATACTAAGGTCAGGAGTTTTTCCTAACGAAAATAAATGCTCTAAACCATCGCCTAAAGAAACATAAACAAAGGATCCAGGGATAATGCCAAGAAATGTTGCGATGGTATAGGGTTTTAGCTGCATTTTAAGTAGTGCTGGAGCAATATTTAATAGCCAAAATGGAAAAATAGGAATCAATCGTAAGGTGAGTAAGTAGTTGAAACTGTTTTCTTGAAAGCCGGCTTCCAATTGCTTTAAGCGTGGCCCTGCCTTGTTACTTAGTAGCTCACCGAAAGAAGTCCGCACTGCTAAAAAGAGTAAACATGCACCAATAGTAGCGCTGATGACGACAAAGATAGTGCCGAAGAATGATCCAAATAGCAAACCACCAGCGATGGTAAGTAACGTCGCACCCGGAATAGATAGCGTAACGCTGATGATGTAGAGCAAGCAAAAACTAAGTGCGGCAACTATAAAATGGTTCTTAGTAAACTGTTGGAGTATTTGGTTGTTTTCTTGCAGTGCATTAAAACTTAAATATTGCTGTAGGCCGAAACTAAAGAACAGAATAATTGCAATGATGATGAGAATTAAAGGGATAAAGCGTTTCATAAGTCCTCCTTGTTATGCTTAACATATCATCATCTGCCAAGAAGGTGTTAGCGTCTCTTGCCTGAGCTGCGTTAGTGTTTAATATGTGGTGCTTGATTCAGTTCAGCGATTGATCGTGCTTTATGATGATTCATTAAGCGCAAATATAGTGAGGCGGTTAATAGCAATGCGAAAAAACAGGTTCCACATAGCGAGAATACTATATATTTATGCATCTAAATCCCTCCATAGCACGCAAACTTGTTATCTAAGTTCTTTACACTGACAAGGTAAATTGGCAATACAGCCAATTTGTTTATAGCCAGGTGGACAGCACGGATCACCTCCAACCCAGTCTAAATTTTTCTTTTTACACCCGGTTATTATTTTATATTGATTTCTTTGTTGCCTTTTTAGCCCATTAAATTGTTGTGTTGTGCAAGGTGAGGCGATACCATTGATTAAACATATATGATTTATACTATCGTCTTTATTTGTAGCACAGCTCATTAGGGAAAGCATCAGAGCAGCAATCAATAATAATCGATACAAGGTAAACCTCCTTTATTATGACTTTTTTGTGCGGCTTGTCTAGCATTTTTACTATTTTAATTGTGTATAATGTTGCTTTTTGATTGATGTTCTGGTGTTGATATTTAATGATTTTTTATGATATAAATTAATATAATTAAAAATTGCTAAATTTAGTGAAACAAAAATATTATGAGCACCAGTGATAGTGCATGGCACGCACCTAGTTATAATAGTTTGCAGCTTAATTATCAATATAGCTCAGGTCTAGAGCTTTATCAGTTAGCAAAGCAATTTTTCCCATGTAAAATAAATAAAGTGGTTGATCTTGGTTGTGGTACAGGCAATTTATTATCATTTATTAGTGGCGATCTTAATGATTGTAATGATTTTCTAGGTGTCGATTTATCAGAAAGTATGATTAAATATGCACGTAATAAATTTTCAGATAAAAATATTAATTTCATTCGTCAAGATGTTTGCCAATTCCTTAATTCCTGTCAAGATAACAAGTTCGATATTGTTTTTTCTAACGCAGCCCTACACTGGTTGAGTCCATTAAAGCTACAGGAAGTTTTTTTAAATAGTTACCGTACTTTAAAATCGGGTGGAGTTATTTGCTTTAGATTTTCTTTGGTTGATAATGGTGAAGAGCTAAAAAAACTATTAGCCCGAGTTGCAGACAGCTTTCCTGATATAGAAGTTAAAGATCCTGCATATAAATATAATTATGAACAAGTAATCGATTATTTTAATAGACTAAATATTTGTTTGGTTTTTTCAAAAGAAAAACTAAACACTTCTTTTTCTAAAAGTGAAATGTGTTTGCAATGGTTACAAGAAACTCAGCCTGTAAGTTTTTTAAATGGTATGGATAAAAATATCTTCTGGCGCAAGGTGAGTGAATTAATTAAATCAGAAAAAGCAAAAATGAAGCTACATCATGGTTTATTTATTTTGAAAAAGAGTGGCTGAAATCGTTTATCATACTTGTTAATAGTTTTGGTTTTTCTGTTTGCCTTTATAATTTCTTATAGGCTATGTTAATATAGCGCTTATATTAAATAATAGGCAAGGATAACAATGACGATTCATATTGAGCGCCAAGCTATCAAGTACCGTGACTATAACATAATGACTTATAGCACAGGCTGTGAAAATAAGGAAACATTGCTTATTTTGCATGGTGGGCCTGGTGTGCCATGTGATTATATGCGTAATAATTTGGTGAATGCTGAGCTTGTGGTATTACGCGATTGTTCTCATGATCCATTTTTTGAAAAGCCAGAATTTTATCATCAGTCAGTCTGGAAGTTTTTAGAAAAACAGCGAGTTAATAATAAAGGAGATTTTTAAAGTGCCACATATCGAGCTTAAGTATTCTGATGATTTATTAATTAATGCAGACGAAATTTTTGAGGTAATTGAAAATGTAATCAATCAGCATGATTCGAGTTCTGGGGTGTGTAAAGGCCGAGCTTATCCGACTGGTTTATATAAGCATACTCATATTTTAATTTCTTTATCTTTATTAGAAAAACCACACCGGGATGATAATTTTTCACAGGAATTGATAAATAAACTGGAGAAAGAAGTTAAAAAAATAATACAGCAAGACTGCTATTTTTCACTTTCTTTAAATTATAACTTATCTTACTATATAACAAACCAACATCATGTGGAAAAAAGCTGTTAATAGTAAATTTAGCAAACACCCTGCTTGATGTAGGCATGACCTAGAGTGTGGCTTAGCAGTAACTGACCATAAAATAGTTACTCTATTGTTCACACTCTATTTCCTTGAGTTGGAAATTACTGGCAGCTTTGTGATGATTTTCTAACGCTAATGGTTAATTATTATATTTATTAATCCAATAAATAATTTCATCGCATCGGCTTTCAATTGGCTTTTTTTGCAATAAATTTAATATTTTAATATTAAATTTATCTAGAGACTGTCTTAAAAGAGATTCAATCTCTTGTTGAAATTCAGGATCAAAAGCACGCATATCATCACTTTTTAAAGGAATAATATCTATAGGAAAATAAAAATGTAAATTAAATTTTTGACTGTAATAGTCTACGAGCTTTTCTATGAAAGGCAGGGCGTAGGGTTGTATAGCTCTTTTCTTTGCATCTTTATTGATCCAGTATAAGTAGAAAGCATAATAAGTGATTGGATCTAGATCAGCAAAGTTATAGTGAGCTTGGCTTATGTCTAGCTGAGTAAAGCTGCCTAGCGCTGTTGAAACAAAGGCGCTCATGCTTTGGGTGTATTGGTAAGAACCACCTTCTAAGATGATTTGCCTAGGGTTATTGTAGTTTAAGGCTTTAGCGATTAAGCGATATTGATCTCCAATAATATAGCTAGGGTGAGGCAATTTGTTGATAATTGCTTGTAAAGTTGTTGATTTTCCTGTGCCTTGTGCACCCATAAATGCAATATTCATTGGTTTATCGCCTTTATACTCTATATTTTTAGTTATACTTGATTGAGCTATAACTATAACTCAAATATCAATTTTTCCTAGTGGTTTTGAATATATGACTGGAGCTTTAACGAGAGATATTAGGATAATAACTAAAATCATCCATAGAGTATGGATAACTAAATCAGGGTGTTGGCCATAAAAAATAAATCAAACTTAAAATAGTCGAAGAAAACTATGTCAATCGGTTCATTTCTTTAGGAGAACCTCAGGGGCGTTTAGTGATTGATAATATTCGATTGAGTAGAAGAGAGGCGTAGTGTATATTTTATTTGCTGCGTGGCAATACTGTTAAAGATATTGTAGCTAGATTGCGCTATCAATGAGAACAGTTGAAGAGTATACGAATACGATCAAGGTCAGACTAGACTGCAAAACAAAGCCTGAAGTTATTAGTCGAGCAACCAATGCAGGTGCTATTTCATATATTCTGGATGGTATTTTTTAGATAACTGCATTTGCTAATGCAAATGTTTTAGAGAAATTAACTGCTATATGCAGATTCTTATGAGTATATATATGCAATATATTTTAGTATATAATGTAGTATTATTACTGTTGACAAAATCTAATTTTCTACTCTCCATTGCTTGTTGTTAACTTTATTATTTTGAAACTGAAGGAAAGCATACCGTAGAAAATCTCTGTATTTTTATAGTTAAAGTTGTTAAGTATGTTTTTGGTTGTGTTGTGATTGTGAAAAAATTTATCAGCATGGATCAGTTTGCTTACCTCTATATCATAAAATCATAACATAAGAATATAGTAGTGTTTGCTAATAAAAATTAGATTGCTTTAAATCAGTTATTGAAGTATTTAGTAGAAATTTGCTTGTTTATTGATATAAATGAATAGGCTATTATATAGCCAATCGATGTATTGCATTTGAGAGTGTTAAGCAGTGAACAAAAATTAAAAAGGAAGATTAATAGATTTTGAAAAGGTGTTATATGAATTGCTAGTTTTCTTTTATGGGATTTAAATTTTAATCATTGTAGTCTATAATGCAGGGGCTGTTTTAGCAAGAACAAAAAATATGTTAAGAAATTTTAAATTATTTTATCATTGCTCATAATTGTGTTAGATTATATCACGTTACATGGAATATCTGGTGACAGAATGTATCATTAAATTTTGGAGATTATATAATGAATCACGATACGATTGCGCCTTTGGGCTATGTCTTTATGCCTCATCATATTTCACTTTGGCGGGCTAAAGGAATTGAAGCGAATTATCAGGGGCAGTTGAAAATGAATAAGCAGTTTTCTGCTACAGACTCATATCATAAAAATAAACATTTTTCAGATGTTAAAAAATAAGTTACCTAATATAATTTAATACTAGGCAGATACGATAGTATATCGTAAATAAGATGGACTTTATGGTTAATGATATTTTAGATTTTTGGTTTGGTAACCATGCTAGTATGGTAGATACAGCAAATAATCAGGCAAAACTATGGTGGGGTAAAGATCCTGCTGTTGATAGTAAAATTGCAAACCAATATGAAACTATACTGGATGAGATTGTAGAAGACCAGTGGCCTTTTGCAAGAAATAGCGCGCGTGAAATTTTAGCAGCAATTATTTTAACTGACCAATTTCCTCGTAATATCTACCGAGATACAGCAAAAGCCTTTGCTTATGATGGCATAGCCCGCAAGTTATGTCGCTTACTGATCGATAAAAAATTAGATACTGAGTTGACTCTAATAGAGCGAGTATTTGCTTATTTACCATTAGAACATTCTGAAGATATTACTGACCAGGTGGAATCACTGGAGAAGTTCGATGAATTGCTTCATATAGCGGCTGCAAAAGATAAAGCAGTGTTTGAACAGTATGCAGCTTATGCAAAAAGTCATTATGATGTAATTGATAAATTTGGTCGTTTTCCTCACCGTAATGCTAGTTTAGGCAGGGATTCTACAGAAAAAGAACAAGCATATTTACAGCAGGAAGGTAGTGGTTTTTAATCATTGTCTTTTGATTTAGCAAAATAGAGCGTGTGACTGACCCATTCTTGAATTGTTAAAGGCAATATGTTGTAAAGGCGAATAACTGTAGTAAGTTGCCATGGAAACTGAATGACTGCTTTATTTTTATTAAGTCCTTTTCCAATAGTTTTGGCTGCAGTGACTGCTGTAACTTTAAATGGCATGGAAAATTGATTAAGGTCTGTACGAGGTGTTTTCACCCAACCAGGGCAAATTACATTAACCTTGATATGATCATTTCTAAGCTGTTGGCGCAGTGCTAAGCTAAAGTGTAGTAAGGCGGCTTTTACTGCACCATAAATGCTTCGGCCGGGTAGAAAAATTTTGGCATTCATCGAACTCATGATGGCAATCTGGCCGGATTGGCGCTGTTGCATCCGTTGGATAAGTGGATAAATACTGTTAAATGTGCCATTGATATGAATATCAACCATGGCCCGCTGCGCAGAATAATAGTCAGCTGTTTCATTGCTGAGTTGTTTGAGTGAGGGGCCAGCATTGGCAATGATTAGGTCAATAGGTTTTTGTTGATCATTATGGACTAAAAAGTCATTAAGTTGCTGGTGGTCACGTATATCGATTAATGCTGTTGTCACGGTGGCTCCGAGCTTTTCACAGTGGGATTTTACTTGATTTAGGCGCTCGGTATTACGCGCGATGAGAGTGAGGTCAGCGCTTTTCTGAGCATAATAATAGGCTAAGGCTTCTCCGATGCCACTACTTGCTCCTGTAATACATACTTTATATGTCATTGTTTATTTAGTTTTTAGTTTGTCTTGTATCGATATTATAGCATTCGGAACACCTAACATGTCTATCGATATATGTTGATCATGAGCTGATGAATTTTCTCCTGACTTTCTTTTTTACGAATTAAAAACACTTAATCTAAAATTATTGCTATTTGCACCGTTACGAAATTTATTTTTTAAAGGTAAAAGATAAGAGTAAGAATATATCTTTTTTGAGGTTTAGAGGTTTATGCCAGAATTTAGAGAACAGTTTAGACAACGTGATTACTTAGTTCCAGTGAATCCAAGAGACGCCAATTGCTACGAAGACTTTCGTAGAGATTTTGGGGCAGATGTTTTTTCAATGGATGGTGATGATAGTGAGGAGATTAAAAGAGACTTTTCTACAGCTTCAGATGAGGCTTTCGAAGGTCTTCTTAAAAAACATTTCTTTGACGATGATGCTTTTGTTGATTTTGTAAAGTCTCACTTGCATCAGGGTGGAGTGCCATACAGCCTACAAAGATCTATATTAGCAACTCTAAAAGAAAAGAATAAGTCAGTGATGTTAATAGGTGAGACAGTTGCTGCTGAACGAGTATTTAAAGTGGAAGGAGAAAATTTAGTAATCAAAGAGACAGTTAAAGTCCCTAATTTATATGACTTTGATCGCAGCCAATGGATATTCGATAATGAATAAAAGACACCTTTGCTCGAAGCTAAAGCAAAGTATGTAGTCAGAAAGCATGATGGTAAATGGGAGGCTCAAACTGTAGATGTTATTTTTGACTATAAAAATGAAAAGATGAAAAAATATCTCGATAATCGTGGTGGGCATACAAGACTTAAAGATTGTGTTAAAAATGTATTCGATCGGAATCAGGAGAAAAAGACAATAACTAAAAGAGAAGCAAAATATTTGTTTTTAACTGCTGAACAAGATAACAAAAAAGTAGGCCGATATATGGATAAGAGTATAGAAATAAAAGTTGAACTTTAAATATGTCATACACAGTTTGAGTTATTACATTGAAGGCTCTTGTTGCAATGATTGATTGGTTAATTGAAGTTTTTCTAGGCTAATTATTTTAACTATCTGTAGCATCTAGCCCGGGTGCGGTTGGCTCCAGTTGATTTTTAGTGCAAGTGTACCAGCGTGAAACAATTCTTGAAAAAGCAAGCTGTAAGCGTTGACTGCTCTTTTCAAACCATTGACTAGCGACAGGTTGGCCGGCGCGGACAATGATATCGCTGACAAGTTTGCCGTGTTTTACGTTATATAAGCTAAGACGAACTTCGGTGTGGTCAACGAGCCAACTCATTGTACCCATCGGTCGCTGCCAACGAATGATTTGTGGATAAATGTAGATGGCGTAGCCTTCACTGTGTGCTTGGGTTAAGCCTTGTTGTAAGGTGACATTGTGTTTGCTGCGTTTGATATGAATGACATATTTATTAATTTCTTCGAGCAATAATTGACTAATTTGATCACCGCTACCTGTATAGTATTTATCGCCGAGATGAAAGTTTTCGGCGGTACCAATATAGACAGACTCATTGTCTGCTAACAGGCCGCAGCTGTCACGATCATTAGGGCGAGGCGTGTAATAATTGTAATGTGAGACACAGCCTACGATTAAACTAATAAACAATAATAATGCAGTGAATTGATAAATGAGTTTATACAAGAAAACCCATCCTTAGGTTTTAGGTTTGATGTGATACTTTTAGCTTAAAAGATGCTCGCTTATTCTGCCAACCAATCACGTGGCTTTAAATAGCGAGTGTATAGTATTTCTTCTTTAGTTTCGGCCTTGGGTGTCCAATTATACTGCCAGGAAACTTCAGGGGGCAGTGACATCAAGATAGACTCAGTGCGACCACCGGTTTGTAAACCAAATAAGGTACCGCGATCATAGACAAGATTAAACTCGACATAGCGGCCGCGACGGTATTTTTGAAATTGCTTTTCTGTATCGCTATAAGGTGTATTTTGACGGCGCTCAACGATAGGTAGGTAAGCATCTGTATAAGCTTGCCCTACGGCCTGAATAAAGGAGAAGCATTGGTCAAAGCCCCAGCTGTTTAGTTCATCAAAAAATAAGCCGCCGATGCCTCGAGCCTCATTGCGGTGCTTTAAGTAAAAATAGTCATCACACTCTTGCTTAAAGCGCGGATAAACATCATCGCCATAAGGCGCGCATGCTTTGGCGGCGACTTGGTGCCAGTGTTTGCAGTCCTCATCGAAGCCATAGTAAGGTGTTAGATCAAAGCCGCCACCAAACCACCATACATCTTTTTTATGTTTATCGGCACAAGTGGCATTAAAAAACGGACATTAAAGTGAGAGGTCGGAATATAAGGATTATCAGGGTGCATGACGATGGATACGCCCATGGCCTCAAACTGGTAGCCTGCTAAATTGGGTAAGCGTTTGAGTATGGCATCAGGTAGGGCATCGCCTTGAACATGAGAAAAATTGACACCCCCTTTTTCAATAATATTCCCTTGTAAGATACGCGTGCGGCCGCCACCGCCACTTTCATGTTGCCAAGTATCTTCTTCAAACTGTTTGCCGTCTAGTGTCGTTATTTTTTGGCAAATATCATCTTGTAACTGTAATAAAAAGTTTTTGACGAGTGCGCTTTGCATAGTGTTAGCCTTGTCGTAGAACAGTATCGGTCAGTAAGTCACGAATTTCAGAAGGGCCTTGGTGTGGGCCGACTGTGCCTGCGAGTAAATAATCTAATTGATGGACTAAGTTAGGGTCTAGAGTGCTTAAATCGCGCCTGCTGGGTTGGTTGCTGATATTTGCACTGGTTGAGATAAGTGCATGGTCGCACTGTTGGCAGAGCTCTTTTACAAGAGGGTGTGTTGTTAATCGTATGGCGACACTATTGAAATCGCCGGTAATGAGTTTGGAGATATTCTTTTGTGCGGGTGCTATCCAAGTTGTTGGGTATGACCGTATGGCTGTTAATTTATCAAGCAATTCAGCGCTCAATCTTTGGATAAAAGGTTGTAATTGGCTAAGGTCAGCAGCAACAAGAATTAACCCTTTATGTGCGGGACGTTGCTTAATATCTAAAAGACGCTTGATTGCAGACTCATTATTAGGGTCACAGCTTAAGCCAATCACCCCTTCTGTGGGTAGCGCAATGATACCACCTTGTTGTATGCATCGCGCCGCCTTTGCAATATCTGGATTTGGCTTATTCACCGTCTTTTTTTTCTGCTTTTTCTTCACCAGATTGTTCGGGGATCTCGTAAGGTGCTTTAAAATCACATTCTTTTTGAGGACAAACTTTTTCGGTACCCCAACGTTTTGTGGTTTTAATGGTTAAGATCGGCCAGCTACAGGTTGGGCAGCTTTCTTTTAAAGGCTCATTCCAAACGGCATATTTGCAATCAGGGTAGCGATTGCAAGAGTAGAAGATTTTTCCATAGCGCGAACGTCTTTGGACTAAGTGGCTCTGTTTACATTCTGGGCACTCAACACCGGTTTCGGCAGGCTTTTCCAAAGGCTCGATAAATTTACATTTCGGATAGTTGCTACAACCGATAAATTTACCATAGCGCCCTTGACGAATATAAAGGTCGCTCTCGCATTTCGGGCATTGCCGATCTTCTACTTTTTCAGGGGGGGCTTGCTCTTCCCCGTCGAGACTGCGCGTATAGTCACACTCTGGATAATTAGTACAACCGACAAATTTACCGCGACGACCAAGGCGCTCAGAGAGTTTCGCACCGCATTTTGGGCAATCTTCGTCGAGCTCTTCTTGGGTGACGTCTTTGCGCTGTACGGTTTCATCAATGGTTTTTACTTGATCTTGGAATGGACTCCAAAAATCATGCATTAAGGGTTTCCATTGTTTCTCACCGCGCGAGATGGCATCTAAGTCATCTTCAAGGTGGGCGGTAAACTCGTAATCAACGTATTTTTCGAAATATTTTGTTAAAAACTTATTGACGACATTACCGACATCCGTCGGTTGGAAACGCTTTTTGTCGAGTTCTATATATTCACGCTGCTGTAGAGTGGATAAAATCGCCGTATAGGTCGAAGGGCGGCCAATGCCGTGTTCTTCAAGGGTTTTAATTAATGTAGCTTCGGTGTAGCGTGGTGGTGGCTCAGTAAAGTGCTGATCGGCTTTTATCTCTAACAGCTTGATCAGATCACCTTCTTTCATGATTGGTAACCAGCGTTTGTCATCATCATCTTTGGCTTTATCGTCGTCTTTGCTTTCTTCATAGACGGATAAAAAGCCAGGCTTCGCTACTTGTGAGCCATTGGCGCGGAATAAATGTTCTGCATCGCCGCAAGCAAGATCCACTGCAACCGTATCGATTAATGCGTGTTGCATTTGACAAGCGACGGTGCGTTTCCAAATCAGCTCATAGAGCTTAAATTGATCGCTCGATAAATGAGGTTTTAACTCTTTAGGCAAACGTAAGCATGAAGTGGGTCGAACCGCCTCATGAGCCTCTTGGGCATTTTTAGCCTTAGACTTAAAACTACGTGGTGATTTGGGTAATGATTCTTTGCCATAGCGCTCAAGAATAAAATCACGCAATTCAGCAATGGCCTCATCGGCGAGATGGACCGAGTCGGTACGCATATAGGTGATTAAACCGACAGTGCCATCACCGGTTTCAATCCCTTCATACAGCTGCTGCGCGGTGCGCATGGTGCGTTGAGCAGAAAAGCCGAGTTTGCGCACAGCTTCTTGCTGTAAGGTTGAGGTTGTAAATGGCGCGGCAGGATTGCGCTTGCGTTGCTTTTTCTCTATTTTGACAACTTTTAGTTCATTATTGGCTTTTTTAATCAGCGTTTTTTGAGCGGTTGTTGCTTTCTTCTCGTTATTAAATGTGAATTGCTTGACTTTTTCATTGGCATAGAGGGTTAGCTTTGCCGCGAATTCTTGTTTATCGTGAATTAAGTCAGAAGCAATGGTCCAATATTCGCGAGGTTTAAAGGCTTGAATTTCTTGCTCACGCTCGACAATCATGCGCAGTGCTGGACTTTGAACACGACCAGCAGATAAGCCACGGCGAATTTTTTTGCCAAAGCAGAGGGGATAAATTAAAGCCAACGAGATAATCGAGTGCACGACGGGCTTGTTGAGCATCAACGAGTTCCATGGCAACACCACGGGGATTGTTAATTGCATCTTGGACGGCGCGTTCGGTGATTTCGTAAAAAACAACACGGTGAACGTTCTTGCCCTCTAGCTCGCCACGCTCTTTGAGCTCTTCAAGCAAGTGCCAGGCGATGGCTTCTCCTTCGCGGTCAGGGTCAGATGCCAGATAAAGATCAGATGATTTACGTAATGCTTTAATAATATCACTGATGCTTTTCTCACCACGCTCGGTGAGTTGGTAGGTCATCGAGAAGTCGTGTTCCGGCTGAACGGCACCTTCTTTCGGCAAAAGGTCGCGGACGTGCCCATAAGAGGCCATGACTTCAAAGTCTTTACCCAGATACTTATTGATGGTCTTTCCCTTTGCGGGAGATTCTACAATGACTAATTTGTTACCCATGATTGCAATCGATCATCTCTAAATCTAAAACTATTGAACGCTATCACCATAAAAATTTGTTATGGTGGTTTATATTACTTAAAGCGCAAACTTACAACTTTATCAAAGTTTATACAAGTACTAGTTATTAGTGTTGTACTTCAGCCTTGGGGTCGGTGAGGATCATTTCTTCGAACCACTCGGTCTCAAAATCATCTTCATAATGATTATTCAGTACCATTAAAGCGACCCATTTCACATGGCTTAAATCAATTTCATCAACACCGAGTGCCATGATCCGATCAATCACCAGCTCGCGTAACTCTACATTGAGTACGCCAATATGCTCAAGGTAGAGTATGTAGTTAAGATACTCTGGACCAATTGTGCTCATTTCTTCATCTGCAAAGGCGCGTGTTGTCGTTGAGCGCTCAAACCGCTTTGGCCATTTGCTGGTATCGACTAAACCTTCTAACCAATGAAAGGCGCGATCGACTTCGTCTTTAGCAAAGCCTGCTTTTTCAAGCTGAGCACTTAAAACGGCTTGATCTGAGCTAAGAGGCTGATCTGCTTCGCTATTTTGATCGAATAAATACATCAAAACGTCAAGTACGCTTTCTTTTATCATAGTCGCTTCCCCTTAGTTCTTATATAGCCGCCAGGTATTGTTGAGACTCGCCCGTCGAGTTCTAAATTCAATAGCGACGAGGAAATGACCTCTGCAGCTAGCCCTGTTCTTTCAACCAGCTGATCTATTGCTGTCGCTTCGAAGCCTAAATGTTCTAACACGCAGATAGAGGTGGGGTCAATTTCTGTTAAATCAAGAGCAGATTGTTGTGGGAGTTGATTCTCCTGTGTTGTGTGATGTGATTTAACTGTTTTTAGCGCTGCTTTAGGTTGTATTCTAGAGGGTCCGCTAGTGACCGAATTAAAATGATTGAAGTTAAAGTTATCAGCAATATCACTGAAGCTTTCAACCAGCGTTGCGCCTTGTTTGATTAATGAATGGCAACCTTGGGCCTGCTCGTTATAAATAGAACCTGGAATGGCAAAAACATCACGATTGGCATCCAGGGCATATTGAGCGGTGATGAGGGAGCCGCTTTTAACCGCCGCCTCGACAACGAGTGTGCCAGAGCTAAGACCTGCAATAATTCGATTGCGTTGGGGGAAATGCCTGGCAGTAGGCTGGGCGCCGAGAGCAAATTCAGAGACAATAGCGCCTTGTTCACGAATGTCCTGATAGAGCTTTTTGTTTTGCGATGGATAAATAACATCGACACCACAGCCAAGCACGGCGATGGTTTTCCCTTGGTTGTCTATGGCGGTTTGATGGCTAATCGTATCAATGCCGATGGCAAGTCCGCTAGTAATGCATAATTGATTATATACAGCTTCATAAGCAAATTGATAGGCCGCTTCTTGCCCTGAGGGGGTGGGCTTGCGCGTGCCCACCATAGCGAGCTGCGGTTTATTTAATAGCTGAATATCACCAACTATATATAACAGTGCTGGTGGTGTATTAATTTGCTTGAGCAAGGTGGGGTAACTTGGCTCATTAAAAAAAACAACATGATGGTCGGGTTCTAACACCCAGGTTGCGACTTTATCGGCCATGCGCCAATTGGGCTTGAGTATGGCGCTAATAAGCTGCTTAGATAAATTAACTGATTGTAATTGCTGGAGGTCGGCATTGACAATGTTGCTTGCAGTTTGAAAATGATCGAGCAAACGGTAGAGGCGTTGTGGGCCGATATGACGGGTGTGGTAAAGTGCAATACAGGCTGCTTGTTCTTGGTTCATAATGCCTCCACGATCACACCAATATACTTTCAGACTAAACAAAAAAAGCTACTCATGCCAGCTTTCTATACACTCTAAAGGGATGGTGTTATCATTCAAGTTTTGAAAACGACAAGAGGCAAGCGCAGTTTTATCATGGCCTTATTAAATATTTTGCAATACCCAGATTCACGTTTACGCTTACAGGCAAAAAAAGTCACTGTATTTGATGATGCTTTAGCAAAAACGATAGAGGACATGTATGAAACGATGTATGAATCCTCAGGCATCGGTTTAGCTGCGACGCAGGTGAATATTCAACAGCAGGTTTTAGTCATGGACTTGTCTAACGACAAATCTGATCCATTGTGTGTGATTAACCCTGAGATATTAGAGACGTTTGATCACACTGAGTATGAAGAAGGTTGTTTATCTTTCCCAGGTGTATTTGCTAAAGTTGAACGTGCTGCGCGCATTAAAATCTCTGCGTTTGATCAAAAAGGTGAAAAATTTGAGCTTGAAGCCGACGGTTTACTGGCAGTGTGCTTGCAGCATGAAATTGATCATTTGCAAGGCAAAGTGTTTATTGATTACTTATCACCGTTAAAACGTAAACGCCTTGAGAAAAAGTTATTAAAGCAGCGTCGCCAGGCCCTATAATTTAAGGCGGGTGTTAGGATCATTATGAAGTCATTAAATATTGTTTTTGCCGGCACGCCAGAGTTTGCAGCAGAAATCTTGGCGATGGTTGCAAAAACGTCGCATAACTTAATTGCGGTATATAGCCAACCTGATCGCCCACAAGGCCGAGGCCGTAAGCTTACGGCAACGCCAGTAAAGCAAGTCGCTCAAAAACTCAATGTTCCTGTGTTACAGCCGGCGAGCTTCAAAAAAAATAGCAGAGCAAGATGAGTTGCGTGAGCTAAAACCCGATTTAATGATCGTTGCTGCTTATGGCATGTTATTACCCCAAGAAGTCTTAGATATTCCGCGTTTAGGCTGCATTAATGTGCATACGTCTTTATTGCCGCGGTGGCGTGGCGCTGCGCCGATTCAACGGGCGATAGAAGCCGGTGATGCTGAGTCGGGGGTGACAATTATGCAGATGGATATTGGCTTGGATACCGGAGCGAGTTTAGCACAAGCAAAATGTGCGATAGCTAATACAGACAGCAGTGCTGATTTATACAATAAGTTACTTGATTTAACGGCCGATGTATTGCCCCAAGTGATCGATGATATTGCTGAGGGTAAAGCGATTTGCACTCGACAAGATGAAGCCGGCGTGACTTATGCGCGTAAGCTGTCCAAGCAAGAGGCGTGTTTAGATTGGTCAGAGACTGCGGTGCAATTAGATTGTAAAGTGCGGGCATTTAACCCGTGGCCGGTCGCCTTTAGCACCCTCGATGGTGATAATATTCGTATTTGGCAAGCACAAGCAGTAACAACGGTAGATAATAACGCCTTGAATAAGGCGGCAGCACCTGGGACGATCATTAAGCATCACCTAGAGAGCATAGAGGTGATGACAGGCTCTGGAAGTTTGTTGATTAAGCAATTGCAATTGCCTGGTAGTAAGGCGCTATCCGCGCGAGATATTTTAAATGGTAAGGCCGAACGCTTTGCTGTGGGGCGTTGTTTTGGCCAATAAAGCGATAAACTTGCGAGCGCTTGCTAGTCGAGTACTTGCCGATGTGATTCACCAGGGGATGTCACTGCCTGCTGCCTTGCTTAAATATAACTCAGCATTGAATGATAGTGATAAGAGTTTATTGCAAGAGCTGTGCTTTGGTTCTACGCGTTGGTACCAGAGATTAGATGCAATTTGTGATCAGCTGTTAAACCGACCCCTGCGCCGTCGTGAAGCGAGCTTGAAGATGTTATTAATCGTCGGTTTATACCAGCTGTTGTTTATGCGTATCAAGCCGCACGCTGCGATTTCTGAAACGGTGGATGCGGTAAAGGATCTAAAAAATGCCACATGCTAAAGGTTTAGTCAATGCGATTTTACGTGCTGCGCAACGTCAAGATTATCCGTTATTAACCCAAGATATTGCTGTTTATTCACACCCCAATTGGTTAATTAAGCGCTGCAAGCGGGCTTGGCCGGAGCGCTGGCAAAATATTTTAAAAGCCAATAATGAACGCCCACCAATGAGTTTACGTGTGAATCAGCGTTGGGGAACACGAGAGGCGTATTTAGAGAAATTAGCTGAAGTGAATATTGCTGCTGAGTCGATAGAAATTAATGCTTGTAAGCAAGCCATTCGTTTAGAAAAACCAACGGCGGTGACAGCATTGCCGGGATTTTCCGAAGGCGCATGCTCAGTCCAAAATGAAGCGGCACAATTAGCAGCGTCTTTATTGGATTTAGTGTCAGGACAACGAGTTTTAGATGCTTGTGCCGCGCCTGGCGGTAAGAGCTGTCATATTTTAGAGACAGCGGACAATATTGATTTGACCTGTGTCGATGTTGATGGCAAGCGCTTAGAGCGCGTTCAAGAGAATTTAAGACGATTGAATTTATCTGCAGAGCTGCTTGAGGCCGCGGTTGAAAAAATTGATGACTGGTGGGACGGTCAGCTATTTGACCGTATTTTATTAGATGCACCGTGCTCGGGTACAGGGGTGATACGTCGTCATCCAGATATTAAGCTATTACGTACTCTAGAAGATATCGGCCAACTGCATCACTTGCAGTTGCATTTATTAACAGCGTTGTGGCCGTGCTTGAAAAAGGGCGGTATTCTTGTTTATGCGACCTGTTCTATACTCCCTGAAGAAAATGAAGCGGTAATTAAGAAATTTCTGACAACGCAAAAAGGAAGTGAGGAAGTTAAAATTGAGGCGGATTGGGGAGTTGCTCGCCCTTTTGGTCGACAAATATTTCCCGAAGTGGATGGAATGGATGGTTTTTATTATGCAAAACTGCGTAAAGTTGCAAAAAGTTAAATTGAAGTAGTGAGCGGTAGGGATTATGAAAATTATTATTCTCGGTGCAGGTCAAGTCGGTTCGACGATTGCTGCACAATTGAGCCAAGAAGATGATAATGAAATTACTATCGTCGATGCGAATAGTGAAAACCTAGAAGCCTTACAAGAAAAGCTTGATATTCGCACAGTCACCGGCCTCGCCTCTTATCCTCATGTGTTGATACAAGCTGGAGTTGAAGATGCGGACATGGTTGTTGCCGTCACCAGTAGTGATGAAGTGAATATGATTGCTTGTCAAATAGCACATAGCTTATTTAAAACACCGATGAAAATCGCACGTATTCGCTCGCAAAGTTACACCAAACATGGTGATGAGCTATTTACTAATAAAGTTATTCCGATAGATGTGATTATTAGCCCAGAGCAGGTGGTCACGCGACAAATTTGTCGTTTAATCCGTTACCCAGGGGCCTTACAGGTGTTAAACTTCGCTGGCACGAAAGTACGCCTTGTTGCCATTAAAGTTGATAGAAACAGTATATTGGCCGGACATCCAGCGAGCTTTTTATCTAATATTGATAAGCATATTGATGCAAAAGTGGTGGCGATTTTTCGCGATAATCAAGGGATTATCCCAGGCGCTAATACGACTTTATTGCCTGGAGATGAAATATTTTTCATCAGTGCTAACGATGATATTAAAACATTAATGTCGAAAATTTATGAAGATCGCCCACGTTTTAACAGTATTATGATTGCCGGTGGCGGCAATATTGGCACTCACGTCGCTAAGCGTTTAGAAGCGGATTATGATATTAAACTCATCGAAATTGATCCAAAGCACAGCGAGCGTGCTTGTCATACGCTCGATCGGACGATTATTTTATTAGGTGATGCGACAGATTCTGATTTATTAAGCCAGGAAAATATCGAAAATATTGATATATTCTGTTCACTGACCAATGATGATGAAAATAATATTATGTCAGCGATGCAAGCAAAGCGTTTGGGAGCGAAATATGCGATTTCTTTGATTAATCGCCCGGCTTATGTTGATTTAGTCGAAGGCGGAGATATTGATATCGCGATTTCTCCACAGCATGCAACGATTGGTGCTTTGCTTGCGCATATTCGCCGTGGTGATGTAGAAAAAGTTCATTCTTTACGCAAAGGGGCCGCTGAGGCGATTGAGGCGGTGGCGCACGGTGATGCCCAAACATCGAAAGTGGTTGGTCGTAAAGTGTCTCAACTAAAGTTGCCTGAAGGTTCTGCTGTGGGTGCTGTTGTGCGCGGTGATCAGGTTTATATTCATTGTGAAGATATTACGATTCAAGCGGATGATCATGTCATTTTATTCATGACCAATAAACGTAAAATTCGTGATATCGAAAGTTTATTTCAGGTTTCCACTGGGTTTTTATAATAAGTCATGATACAAGAAAAATCGATTCTTAAAATTATTGGCATTTTGTTAATGCTCTTTAGTTTTAGTATGTTGCCTCCCGTTTATGTGTCCTGGCTTTATCAAGATTATGATGCAACACCCTTTTTAATTTCGTTTTGCTTGGCTTTTTTCTCAGGTTTTTTTGCTTGGTTGCCAACTCGTGAACATAAAGTTGATTTAAAAGCACGTGATGGTTTTGTGGTTGTTTTCTTATTTTGGCTTGTGCTTGGTATTTACAGTGCGCTGCCCTTCATGCTGTCTTATCATCCTCATATGGTGCTTAGTGAAGCGGTCTTTGAAGCGATATCAGGCTTTACGACAACCGGAGGTACAGTACTTAGCCATATAGAAAATTTACCGCCATCGATTTTATATTATCGTCAGCAGTTGCAATTTTTAGGTGGTATGGGAATTATTGTTCTGGCCATCGCTGTACTGCCTATGATTGGCGTTGGCGGTATGCAATTATACCGTGCAGAGGTCACCGGGCCGGTAAAAGATAAACTCACACCACGTATTACCGAAACAGCGAAAACCCTTTGGTATATTTATGTTGGCCTCACTGTTATTTGTATTATGACGTTTTGGCTCTTTGGTATGAATTTATTCAATGCCATTTGCTATGCATTCGGAACGATTTCAACCGGAGGTTATGCTCCTCATGATGCTAGCGGTGCGTTTTATTCATCTGCTTTGATTCAATATGCGATGGTGTTTTTTATGCTAGTGGGTGGAACTAACTTCTCTTTGCATTTTATCATGTTACGTAAGGGAGACTTAAGAACGTATTGGCGTGAGCCTGAGTTTAAAGTTTATATTGGTATTTTCCTTATTGCTTCGATTGTGATTGCGGCCTGGCTTTATTTTTCAGGAACAGAAACCTCGGTGAGCAAAGTGATTCGAGACTCCATGTTTCAAGTTTCATCCTTTATGACCACCACGGGGTTTGGCTCGGTAAGTATTGGTTCTTGGCCTCAACTCATTCAAGTTGGCTTATTAATTTTAGGTGCGATTGGTGGCTGTGCGGGGTCAACCTCAGGGGGAATTAAGGTGATTCGCCTGATTTTATTACGTAAGCAAAGCCAGCGTGAAATCCAGCGCTTAGTTCACCCAAATGGTGTATTTCATATTAAACTTGGTGGTTTTCCGGTGCCTGCTAATGTTATTAATGCAACGTGGGGGTTTTTAGCAGCGTATGTGATGAGTTTTGTCATTTTAATGTTATTACTGATGGCAACAGGTTTGGACCAAGTGACAGCATTTTCTGCTTTGATCGCTTGCATTTCTAACACAGGGCCGGCTTTGGGTGAAGCAATTAGCAATTATGGCACATTAAATAACTCTGCTCTGTGGATATTGTCTTTTGCAATGTTATTGGGCCGCTTAGAAGTATTTACTGTGTTAGTACTATTTAGCCGGACTTTTTGGCGTGTATAAAGCGTATTAGGTGCATCAATGTTAGAGGTTGTAAAAAAAGAAATTATTCGCTTAGCACAAGCATTAATGTACTCGTATGAAGGATTAATTGCAGCATTTAAGTCAGAAGCTGCATTTCGATTAGAGTTATTAATCGCCGTTATTTTTATTCCCGTGGCTCTTTTTTTACAGGTATCGGCTGTTGCTAAAGTGCTGATGATCAGCAGTATATTACTTGTTTTAATTGCAGAGTTAATCAATACCGCCATAGAGGCGGTGATAGATAGAATCTCTATGGAGCGTCATTCTCTTTCTAAAAAAGCCAAGGACATTGGTAGTGCCACAGTCCTTGTGGCGATGATAAATGTTGCGTGTACTTGGCTGGTTATTTTAATTTTTTAGATTCAGATTTTCTTTTATTAGTTGTCGTAATCGATGTCTAACTCAACAGGTCTAGCTCTTTCTCGCTCATCATGTCGATCTTTAAGAGGGGTCGAGCTTAGTCTTTGTCGCTCCATACTTTCCTTCAGACTTTGTATGAGGTCTGCTAGCTGATAAGATATTCCAGTAATCTGGAGTATATCATTTTCTCCTGAGCGCCCGAATTCAACAAACTCGGCGGCTACAGCGGTTGCACACGATGCTTCTTTGCCTTCAGGAATCTTGTCAAAACTCAACTTGAGGCTCTTTTCGTCTCCGACAGCTGCTGCTCCATATGCAACATTTCTGACATAGTTGAAAAAAGTTTCATCGCTATTATCATCCCCTAAATCAGCTGAAGGGTCTGCGCTAACTTCTAGGGTGTTTGTGCCAGCAGGTTGATTAAATGTAATCGTCGCCCCTGTCCCTGTTGTCGGTGAATGACCTGGAGCTGGTGGTGCTTTATAACCTGTAACAACTAAGCCTGCACCTGTTGACGTTATATTGGTAAATGTACCACCTGAATCTTTGAGGAGTCGGCTCAATGCTTCTACAGTGAGTGTATTAGTTTTTTTATTTAAGTTATCGTCCCAGTCGTCTTTTGACCAAGTACTTATTTCTTTAACTGCGGGTTCTAAACTAGGACTATCTGCAAGCAATTTTATTTCAGGTGCATCTGGTTTTGTGATGGGTTCATATTCTGGAGCTTGTTTTGTCGGTGTGTAAGCTGATTCTTCTAAAATAAGATTAAGACGCTCTAATTGATATTGTTGGTCTTTTTCGACGATAATGTCGTAAAGAAGCCCTATGCAGATCGCAGCAATTTGAGTTCTCTGGCTGGGTGTTAGTTTATTTAAATCAATCATTTTATTCGTTCCTATGCTGAATATGACATAGATATTAATCTATTATTAACTTAATCTCAAAAAATGTAATTTATGCACATAAAATCCTATATTTTTCACGTTAGAGAAAATAATTTAAAATATTCATATTATGGTTTATATTGTTTGTATTTTATTTTTTAATTTTAATTTTGATTTTTTTGGTGAAATTTTCGCATTTTACTGACTTTTTATTTACAATTTTATGCAGCGTAGCCTTAAAACTAACTAAAAATTTACACAAAACTTACATTTTTTGAGGGTGATATGATAGATTTAGCGCGTGAAAGATTAATATAAAAAGATTAAATAAATATAAGACTATTAATAAATTAATATTAAATATCAAAATTATTAACCTAATAAAACTATAAGTTTAAATAAAAAACTAAAATAATTGGCTGAAACTTAAATAAGTTAGAGTGTTTTATTGTGAGTCGCTTCATCACTAATTAGAGAGAGGTTTATGTTAAATCCAGAAGATGTCAGAAAACGTGCTCAAAGTGAACCCCAAAAATATAATTTAAGTGATGTCGAATCCGGCTCTAAAACAAGATTATATACCATTGATATACCGTTAAAAGATGAGCTTAGCGATGGTAGTCCGATATTGGCTCCACACCGACATGACTTTGGTGTGGGTGATCATGTAAAAATTGCAGCCTGTTTTCAAGCAAATTTAGGTAATGACAAAAAGAAAAGAGCACAAAGCTTAACAGACTTGCGCCAACCCTTAGCATCGCATAGTGGGAAATATGGCTATGGCTATGGCACAGCAACTGCCCTTAAGTTAACGTCGGCGACGTAAACAGTGGCCACTCTTTTTCGCAATCAAAGCGAAGAGCAAGGGTTACAAAGGCAGCTACTGCTTGATAATCAGGTTTAGTAATTAAATCATCACTTCACCGGAAAATAATGGCCTTGCTGTTCTGATAAAAGAAACTTTAGGAATATCGATGGTTTCTCCAGTCATTTCTTTATGAATCACAGCATCTATTTTTCCAGCTGGGTGCTCGACAATAATTCCATGGGATTCTTCTTGAGTAAGAATATTATGAGCAGCTTTATTAGCAATAGAGCCAGGGATAAGGCAAGCGGTTGCAATGCAAATAGCCCCGGTGACTGCATGGCTGGGGTGGCAGTCTTTGGGAGTGAAGTAGCGTGAGCTGATATTGCCATTAAAACGAGGTTCTGCGAGTAATGCCATTTTGGGTATGACCGACTGGCTGACATCGCCCATACCCATGAGTATTGCTGCTTTTTGGCGGATAGCTTCCATTTTTTTTATTAGTTTTTTATCTTGATCCAGCTCTTGTTTGGTTTCATAACCTGATTTTTCAAGCGATTTTGCTAGCATCATAACAACAGGCACGGAGACATCAATGCAGGAAACTTCTATATTCTCAATAGTATTAACAGCTGCGCCTGTTGGTAATAATTTGCCTGTTTTAGCACCGACAGAATCTAGAAAGCTGAGTTCTATTGGTGCACTTTGTCCAGGCACTCCATCAATAGTGACTTCACCATCAAAGCTAAGCTCTTTGTTGGGTGTTTGCACTTTTGCTTCGACGACTACCCCAGTATTTTGGTTATAAATACGGACAATGGTTTCTTTTTCTTGAGCTTTAACCAAGCCTTTCGTGATTGCAAAAGGGCCGACGCCTGAGAGCATATTGCCACAGTTTAAGCTAGAGTCGACGCGAGACTCACCGATGACGACTTGGCAAAATAAATAATCAACATCGATACCTTCTCGATTAGAGGGGCTAATAATCGCAACCTTACTGGAAACGCTGCTGCCTCCACCGATGCCATCGATTTGAGATTGATGGGGGGAACCCATAATTTTTAATAAGATTTGATCGCGTTCTTTGGGGTTATCAGGCAGATCGGAGGCCAGGAAAAAAGGGCCTTTTGATGTACCGCCGCGCATTAAAATACATGGAATTCCTTTCATGATATTCTCCTAACTATTGGCTATTTTTTGCTAAATAAAGCACTGGTCACAATTAAGATGGCACCGATAATGACTTCCATATCAGGCAGGTGATTGTAGAAGAAAATGTCATAGAGCCCTGCGACTAATATAGAAATATAAATAAGAGGCGCGATACTCGCCGGATCGCGTACCTGCTGATAGGCTCTGCCACGGAAAAATTGATTGCCTAAGCTGGCTAAACCAACCAGCATTAAAATACCGATTAAAGGAATAGAAAATGAAAGAAGAGGGCTGAGTGCTTTCAATTCTGCTTCTATATCCGCTAGGCCAAAATAAACAAAGGATAAGAGTGTCGAAAATAAATAAACAAAGAGCATGACATGGCTATTTTTTTCTTTTTTAGCTGCGTTGTGCAATAGCAATTGTGAGGCCGATAGGCAAAAACCTGATAATAAGCCAACTAAAACATATGGATTAATTACACCATTTTCCACATGCATCATCAGACCAACACCGGCAGCGCCGATGAGTACAGCAACCAGTGATTGAAGGTTAATTTTTTTCATTTTTGAAAAAGAAAAATAGCAATAAAATAGGTCCAGTGCTGTAAAGAACAGTTGCTTCTGCAAGAGATAAATGAATGATAGAGATAAATAATAGAAATTGGGCAAGTGTTAAAAATACAGCGCGGATAAAGTGTTTTTTGTATTAGTTAACTGTAAATCTCGCCACTTTTTATAAAGAGTGAAAAATATAACTAATAGTACTAGTGGCACGCCAAAACGTGCGAGTAGTGTCATTTGCACGCTTGTATATTGCATGGCAATTTTTGCAAAAAAACCGGCAGAAGCAATACATATTGCCGAGATGATCATGTAAATAATTGCAGTTTGCTGTACGAGCGATTCTTTAATTAGCTTAATTGCTTTCATAGTGATGGCTCCTGTTCTGAACCTTTGTTATCATTGACTCGCTCTTTTAGTAGCTTGATTTGAAAAGGTGAAATTAATAAAGAAAAAAAATGACAAATCATTGCTATATTCTAAGCCGATGCGCCAATTTTTTTGCCGTTTGGCTGTATTGAATGAAGCAAATATTTTATCCCACCAGATAAATATAAAGCCATAATTCGAGTCAGTATCTTCGCGCAGTGCGTGGTGATGAACAGCGTGCTGTTTTGGTGTGGTAATAATAAGCGATAAAGTGTTAATTAACCCATTGGGTGTTTTAAAATTAGAATGATGATAAATCCCTTGTAAAACAACTAGAGTTTCAAATAAGATGGCCGCTTCTAGCGGAATGCCAAGTAAGAAAATAAAACACGCTTTAATGAGTCCGGTGATAATCACTTCGCCAAAATGTACACGCAAGCCTGTGCTTACATCTAAGCCCTCATCTAAGTGGTGAATTTCGTGAAAACGCCACAAAAAGGGTAAAATATGGGCGATGCGGTGATACCAATAGCTAATTAAATCTAAAGCTAATAAGCCTAAAATAATCGCAACAGGCAGAGGAATAAAGGCCGTTTGTTGCCAGAGCGCATGTTGGCTCGCCCATATAATCATTGGCAGAACGATAACTAATCCAACGCCTTGATTTATTAGCCAAAGGCTAATGTGTTTTGTTAAACGTGAGATTTTCTCTAGATTGGTTTTGAATGATAGATAATGTGGTATTAAAGACTCTAATAAAATTAAGCTGATAAACCAAAGAATAATAATAACATGACCATATTGGCCGATAAACTGCTGCATGACCTGCATACCTCATTTACTACTTTTATTATGAGGTTAGTTTATCTATTTGATTTTGCTAAAAATTTTTAAAAATTTGTTTTTGATTTAAATAAGCAGCTGCAACAGTCTGATGACGCGGCGTTGCTCTTGTAAATGGTGGTGCTCCATATTATTAAGCATATCTTTATAGATATTCTCAATGCGTTCATTGATATAATTTTCCAGGCAAAAGCCTTGAGTCAGAAAAAGGTGATTGTTTAAATTCTGCGAATCTTGACTATATATCGCCATCGGTGTTGCGAGAATTTCGCACTCTAAATATAAAATATCTTCAGCGCTAATTTGTGGGTTTGTTTTTAATTTCTCTAATTTTTTTATTATTTTTTTAGGGAAACCTTTAGGATATTGGCATTTTTTGTTCACGCCAGCAGTCTTTTTTTTCAGACCCTCTGGTGTGTGGGAGTTGAGTTATTGTCGCGGTATATTCAAGCGTGCTTTTATAACTAATTTCAGTTGAGCCGTCGGCCTTAAAAAGATCTTTGAAGCGTGCAACCATATTTGCCTCCTGATTGTTCTATTGTCTAGGAGTGCAAAAGCTATGCCACTGAAACTCTAAGCTGCATAGCTAGATTTTTTTAGAATCAACAGGTTAGTTTTTAAAGCTTTGAAGTTGTTCTTTTATCCATTCGTAGCATTCGCTGTTAATTTGGTCATGCTTTTTATTTTTAGTGTCAATTTTGTTGCCGATGCGCACATTGACTGTGCCAGGGTATTTAATAAAGCTATTTTTTGGCCAGCACTTGCCCGCATCATGGGCGATAGGAAAAATAGGCTGATGTAAAGAGGCGGCGAGTATGCCGCTGCCTTTTTTAAAAGGAGCAATTTCTCCAGGCTGTGAACGAGTTCCTTCTGGATAAATGACAATCCAGCGGCCTTTATCAACGGCGGCTTTGCCTTGACGGAGGATTTGTAGCATGGCTTTTTTGCCATCATCACGGTTAATGGCAATAGGCTCAAGAGATGCAAAAGACCAGCCCCAAAAGGGGATTTTAAGCAGAGATTTTTTGATAATAATTGCCAATGGCGGAAAAATAGTCGGAAAAAGGAAGGTTTCCCAGGCAGATTGATGATTGCTGATGATTACCGCGACTTTTTCGCCGCTTAAGTGCTCTTTACCTTCTATGTTACAACGTATGCCACAAATCCAGCGTGCGCAGAGTAAGGCAATTGGACAAAAGGCCATAATATAGTTATAACGGATTTTAAAAGGTAAGGGTAAAGTAATAATCGATGTAATGCTGATAAATACAGTGATGATACCGACAATAATATAATAAATAATTGAACGGATGAGAGAAGTTGTTTTTAAAAATAAACTCGGTTTAGGCTGTTGCATTGGCTAGTAACTCGTTAACAAAGTGATTCAGAGTTTGAAAGATTTTGATTTGTTTTTCAAGTTCTGGGTGTTGATTGAGTGTACCACGTCCTTTGCCACTCAAGACCAAAATAGGTGTACAGCCGATGGCGCGTGCGGCTTGAATGTCTTTGTAGCTATCACCGACAAAATAAGCCTGCTCTGCTGGTAAATTAAAATAATGTAAGATACTTTCGAGCATACCTGGCCTAGGCTTACGACAACCACATCCTTCATCAGGGCCATGTGGGCAGTATTCTAGATAATCGATCTTGCCATCTTGCTCTTTAAGTAAGGTGGCCATTTTTTTGTGCATGGCTTGTAAAGTTGCTAAATCGAAATAGCCGCGGGCCATGCCGGACTGGTTTGTCGCGACAGCGACTTTAATGTCATTTGCATTGAGTTTGGCGATAGCGCCTAAGCTGTGCTCGATTGGCTGCCATTCCTCAGCAGATTTAATGTAATGTTCTGAGTCTTCATTAATGACACCATCACGATCTAAAATAACCAAGGGTTTTTGCTGCATAATGTTAATCGCCTTTCTTGCGTGAATTGGCAATGGCTTTTTTGTTCTGTAAGCGTAAATCACGGCGTAATTGGGCCTCCTTGAAGCGACGCTTTTCATCGGCGGTATTCGCAATCACTGCCGGGACCTTTGCAAGTTTTTCGTGTTCATCTAGGGCGACAAAGGTGAAGTAAGAAGAGAGAATATGACGTTCATCACCAGTATAGCTATTTTCTGCGATCACTTTAGTGCCAACCTCCATCGAACTATCCCAAGCGCGATTGATTGCGGCTTTAAAAATGAGCGTATCACCATCTTTGGCTGGAGCGAGAAAGTGCATGGCATCGACAGATGCAGTCACGCAGACATGGCCGCTATGGCGTTCGGCAACAACGAGAGCGATGCGATCCAGGGTAGACATGACCAAGCCACCAAATACTGTACGGTGGGCATTTAAGTCATTTGGAAATACCTTATAAACGTGCTCATGGACGGCAGATTCATCAACCGTTTTTGCCTTGGGAATAGATGGGCTCATAATAAATACTCCGTTGTGGCTTGCTATTAATTTCTATATTAGCTTCTTCGATAATTAGGCCGAATAGCAAGCTTGACAGACCCCACTATCATTGTAATTTGTATCGCAGAGGGGTCTATAGATTTTCTTTATGGCAACTAGCTTTGCAAGTAAGAAATATCAGCTACTTTTAGGAATAACTGGCGCAGCTCTGCTAGTAAAGCTAAGCGATTGGCTTTTAAGCTTTCATCTTCGGCCATCACCATAACATGGTCAAAGAAGTTATCGACACTGTGGCGTAAGCTTGCTAGTGACTCTAAAAGCTGACCATAGGCGCATTCGCCAAGCAGGGGCTGAATCTCTTGTTGTTTAGAACAGATGGCTTGATAGAGTTCTTTTTCTGCACTTTCAGCAAATAATTCAGGGTTGATACTAATCTGCTGAATCGCAATTTTTTGCTTCTCTAAGATATTTTTTACGCGTTTATTTGCAGCGGCAAGGGCTGCGGCGGCTTCGAGTTTACGAAAATCATGCACTGCCTTGATACGCTGGTCGATATCCAGCGGTGTGGTTAAACCCAAGCTGGTGACGGCTTCTAGTGTGTCTGGAGTAATATCTTGTTCAGAGTAATAAGCGCGCAAACGTTCATTGATAAACTGGAGTACATCGTGCTCTGTATTTTCATTGCTGAGTTTATTGCCATAGAGTGCAATCACATGCTGAATAAGATCAGCTAGATTAAGTGCTAGTTTGTTCTCGACGAGGATGCGCAATAAGCCTAAAGAAGCACGGCGTAGTGCAAAGGGATCTTTATCCCCGGTTGGTTTTTGGCCGATACCAAAGATACCGACTAAAGTATCTAATTTATCGGCAAGGGCAACGGCAGCGCCTATCGTTGACTGAGGTAAACGATCGCCAGCAAAGCGCGGTAAGTATTGCTCTTCTAAGGCGATGGCCACTTCATTCGCTTCACCATCGTTTTGAGCGTAATAATTTCCCATAATCCCCTGTAATTCAGGGAACTCCATCACCATTTCGCTCATCAAGTCAGTTTTTGCCAGTAAGCCTGCACGTTCGGCGAGTTTGCGATCTGCTGAGAGTTGCTTGGCAATAAAACCACTGATTGAGGCAAGGCGCTCGGCACGGTCATAGAGCGTGCCTAATTTTGCTTGGAAAGTCACAGTTTTTAAGCGCGTTAAGTGAGACTCGAGCGAGTGCTTCTTATCGGTTTGATAAAAGAAAGCCGCATCGGCAAGGCGCGCGCGCATAACTTTTTCATTGCCTGATATAACGGTTGCTGGATTTTTGCTATCGATATTACTAATTGTGACAAAATGAGGCATCATCTTGCCCTGTTGGTCTAATACAGCAAAGCATTTTTGATGCTCTTGCATAGAAGAGATTAGGGCTTCTTGTGGGACGGCCAAAAACTCTTCATCAAAATTAGCCATTAAAGCGACGGGCCATTCGACCAGGGCGGTAACTTCATCGAGCAAATCTGTATTGATATCGACGTGACCATTGACTGTTGCGCCAATGCTTTCTAGCTGGTTTTTAATCAGACTACGGCGTTCGTTAAAGCTCGCGATCACATGGCCTTGTTCCTTGAGCACATTGGCATAATCATCAGCATGCGTTAGGGAGAGTGCACCAGCACTGTGAAAACGATGGCCTTGAGTGATGCGGCCGGCATTTAAATCTAAAATACTAGCATCTACAACATCAGCACCATAGAGCATAGTAATCCAGTGGACGGGGCGAACAAATTGAGTTTTATGGCTACCCCAGCGCATGGCTTTTGCAATGGGCAGCTTTTTCACTGCTTGCTCGGCGATTTTAGGCAGTAATTCTGTGGCGTTAACACCCTTCTCTAAAAGTTTAAAAAAGAGCCACTGGCCTTTGTCTGTTTCTAATCGTTCAATATTGTTGATATCGGTTTTGCAAGAGCGGGCAAAGCCTAAGGCTGCAGGCGTTGGTTTACCGTCTTTATCGAAAGCAGCTTGTACTGCGGGGCCGCGACGCTCAATGATTTGATCCGGTTGTGTGCTGTCGAGTTTTTTAATTAATAAGCCGATGCGTCTAGGCGCGGCGAATACTTCTATATTGCCATGATTTAATTTTGCTGCTTTTAAAGAGGTCTCAAAACTTTCTTTTAGGCTAAGAGCTAATTTCTCGAGGCTTTTAGGGGGTAATTCTTCGGTGCCTATTTCAAATAGAAATGATTCGGTCATTGCACTCATTACATTGACTCCTGATCTTTATCTTGTGTTTGTTGGAGCATGGGGAAGCCAAGTGCTTCGCGTGCGTTGTAATAGCTTTCGATAATAGCGCGCGACAGTGCACGTACGCGCAATATGTAACGCTGGCGTTCGGTCACCGAAATCGCATGGCGAGCATCGAGTAAATTAAAAATATGTGAGGCTTTCACCATCATTTCATAGGCCGGTAAGGGGAGCTTCTCATCAATAAGACGCTGACTTTCGGTTTCACAATGATTAAATTGCTCTAATAATTGTGCTACGGGTGCGTGCTCGAAATTATAGGTCGACATTTCAACTTCATTTTGTAAGAACACATCACCGTAAGTAATGCGCCCTAAGGGACCATCGGTCCAAACCAGATCATACATAGAGTCGACGCCTTGAACATACATCGCAATACGTTCTAGGCCGTAAGTAATTTCACCGGTAACAGGAGAGCAGTCCATACCACCGACTTGCTGGAAGTAAGTAAATTGAGTCACTTCCATACCGTTTAACCAGACTTCCCAGCCTAACCCCCAAGCGCCAAGGGTGGGAGATTCCCAGTTATCTTCAACAAAGCGTACATCGTATTCTAAAGTATCGATACCGAGTGCTTTAAGTGAACCTAAATAGAGTTCTTGAATATTAAGTGGAGAAGGCTTGATGACCACCTGAAATTGGTAATAATGTTGACCACGGTTTGGGTTTTCACCATAGCGACCATCGGTTGGGCGGCGGCAGGGTTGCACATAAGCTGCACTCCACGGCTCAGGGCCTGCGGCGCGTAAAAAAGTCGCGGGGTGAAATGTCCCTGCACCCATTTCCATATCATAAGGCTGAACAATCGCGCAGCCTTGTGCTGCCCAGTATTCTTGTAATGTTAATATCAGACCTTGAAAGGTACGTACGTCATGTTGCGATGTTGTAGCTAGCTGACTCATATTTAGGTTAAACCCGCCTCGTTAAACAGAACTCTTGATTATACCTGGGATTCATCCATGAATATAGTGGCTGAAGCTTGTGGATAACCACTGAATATAGTGGATAACTTTATCCACACCCCCATATCTAGGAGTGCGAAGAAAAGTTGATAAAAAAACTTGCAATTTATTTAATGCTTAGGTAATATCTCTCTCCGTCGAGTCGGGGCATGGCGCAGCCTGGTAGCGCACCTGTTTTGGGTACAGGGGGTCGGAAGTTCGAATCTTCCTGTCCCGACCAGTTTTACGACGGTGGGTGTAGCTCAGCTGGTAGAGCCCCGGTTTGTGGTACCGGTGGTCGTGGGTTCAAGTCCCATCATCCACCCCAATTAATTTGGATCTTGGGTCTAAATTAAAGCAAGTGAGATTCTTGCAATAGAAGGTTTATGTCCCCTTCGTCTAGTGGCCTAGGACACCGCCCTTTCACGGCGGTAACAGGGGTTCGAACCCCCTAGGGGACGCCACTTTTGTTCTTTTTACGCGCCCGTAGCTCAGCTGGATAGAGTACCTGGCTACGAACCAGGCGGTCGGAGGTTCGAATCCTTCCGGGCGCGCCATTTTCCTTACATGCTGGCCGGATAGCTCAGTTGGTAGAGCAGAGGATTGAAAATCCTCGTGTCGGCGGTTCGATTCCGCCTCCGGCCACCATTTCTTGTCTTTGATGTCTAATCCTGATACAGTATCACTTCTTGAGATTATTTTTCAATCTTAACTATTTGATTCTTAAATTAAACTTCACTGAGCTGGATTATGGATAGTTTTACTTCTCAAAAAAAATGTTGATATTCATGGTTATTCTTTCGAAGAGTTGAGCCAGTTAGCAAAAGATAATCCTGAAAAATTAGAGTCTTTGCGTCAGCAGTGGACAGAAGAATTGATTAGCCGGTCTTCGTCAACGGAGACTCAGCGTCGCCTGCGTGGCTTGGACTTTAAGCTCAATCTAGAGCGTCAGCGTAAAAATAGTAATGAATTAGGCCGGTGTGTGCGTTTTTCACAGATGATGCATGAATCATTTTCTGAGTTATGGAGTTCTATGCAACAGCTTTTAGTCAACGCTCGAGAACTTAATGCGCTCTGCAGGGAAAATAGCTTTAAGCAAGAAGAAGCTACCCTGGGTGAGAATGTTGTTTTGTTAAAGAGAAAGCGCGATAGTTAAAATAGTTAAGCGACAATTTTTAGTATAACAGAGCGGCTACACAGACACCTATAGAGGATAGATCGAATAAAATCCGCTTGAATCTAGCTTTGCTTATCTTTTATTATTGATGTTATTAATACGATTAAAAGTCTCTTCTTTATTTTCCCTGTTGAGTAAATGGTAGTTTTTAGTAAGTAAATAAATTTGACTTGCATTATTGTAAAATAAATTATTTAAAATTAATAAAATTTTATTTTTAATACTGTGAATAAGCATAGCAACTTTCCCTGTTATTATTATGTAGTGCTATAACTATATCAATCAATTTCTGGTATTGACTATAGAGAAATAATCTGCTTTTTATAGGATTATATTAATATAAAAGAAGAGGCAAGCTCTTCTTTTATAACTATAGACTTTGCTCGATATGAATAGCTTGGCTTGCTGCATGAATAACGCTGGCAATGCGAATGCTAGATTGAATTGCTTCTGGCTTTACATTATGCTTGAGTAATTGCTTAGTGTGAGAGTCCATGCACATACCGCAACCATTAATTGCAGATACTGCAAGAGAATAAAGTTCAAAGTCGATACTATCAACTCCTGGATTCATGATGCCTTGCATGCGTAGCTTGGCCGGAAGGCGAGTGACTTCTTTATTAGACGCTAAGTGCACATAGCGGTAATAAATATTATTCATCGCCATTAAAGTTGCAGCTAATTTACTTGCCTCAAGCTCATTGTCTGAAATATGCTCACGTGCAGAGCTTAGAATTTCGTTGATAATGACATTGCTTTTAGTTGCAAATGCAGAAGCTAGGCTAATCGCTGCAATTTGATTAATAGTGAGTCCTGGGGCACCTTGTTCTGACAACACAGAAGAAAGGTTGAGTTTGATATCTTTGGCATAATATGGCATTAGTTTTTTTAAATTATCTATATTCATGATGTATTCCTTAAGTTTTAACTTTTAAATTAAATCTAAATTATTAAATTTATTATTTAAATTGTTAATTTGAAAGTTAGTAAAAATATGCTGGGTTGCCCCAGCAAAATAAAATTAAACCGTGATCGTCTCTTCTCCGGCTTGCCAATTACATGGGCAAAGTTCATCTGTTTGCAGAGCATCTAGTACACGGATGACTTCTTGTGGGTTACGGCCGACACTTAAATCAGTCACCATAACAAAACGAACGATGTTTTCAGGATCGACGATAAATGTTGCGCGTTGTGCAACACCTTCTTCAGCATCTAAAATGCCCAATTTTTCAGAGAGTTCACGCTTTACATCAGCGATCATTGGAAAGCGCAGATCATGCAATTCTTCTTTGTGTTGGCGCCAAGCTAAGTGAACAAATTCACTATCGGTGCTACCGCCGAGTAAAACAGCATCGCGATCATCAAAGTCGCTATAAAGTGCGTTGAAGGCAGCAATTTCTGTTGGACAGACAAAGGTAAAATCTTTAGGCCAGAAAAATAAGACTTTCCATTTACCTTCATAAGATTTATCGGTAATTTCAGTAAAAGCATTGTCAGTAAGGTTGTTAGAAATTGTTGCTTTAACAGTAAACTCAGGTAGTTTTTGACCGACGCTAATCATCGTGTTTAATCCTCTATAGGTTAGTATTTCGTTGACAAGCTCAGTATCGGGCAATTTGATTAATATGTAAAATCGTTATTTTTTATAAAATTGATAGATACAGTCTATCAATAGAGTTAAATGATGAATGAGGTGGTTAGTTAAGGTAATTTATGAAGGGCTGAAGAGGTGGGGCATTGATTTTAACTCATTGTTTAAATAGCCTATTTTATAAATTTATTTGGTTTTACTGGTTTTGAGTTATAGGTATAGAACAGATAGGATAATTAAATAGTGTAAACTTGAATGGCAAGAAGTTCTGTAGGGTATCTTTATTATTATAAATATTAATTAGTCTTTTTTTATTTTTAAAATAATTATATTTTTTAAATTATTCTAAGTTTTTTATAATGGTAATTAATAGTTTATTGATTGTTTTTTTGTCTTGACTTGAGAAATCTTTTAGAGCGAGTGTATTAATGGTCTGAGCACAAGCCATGACGTCTGCCTCCAAATTTTTAGCATATTGAGTCAGGTATATATAGCTAACTCGTCGATCACTTGAGCTGGCCTTGCGCAGGATTAACCCATCTCTTTGCATGCGGTCTAGTGTTCTAACCGCAGTCGGTTGCTCGATTCCTATTTTTTTGCGCAATTCGGTTTGAGTTTGTCCATCAGTTTGCCATAGTTGCATTAAAAAAGGAGTGTAGGCATGTGCAAGGTCTATTTTTCTTAGCTCCTGACTGGCTTGCTTAGTGAGAAGTAAGGCTGCTTTTTTAAGTAAAGTTGATGTGCTGTGCTCTAAATTGTCAGGCATATTGAGTATTCTTGATTTAATAATATAGTATGCTATATTTTAGCAAGCTATTTAAAGTAGGGCAAGAGGAGAGTGAGTAATGAAAGAAATTGACATTTACCAAGTAGATGCCTTTAGTGGCCAGCTTTTTGGTGGTAATCCTGCGGCGGTATGTCCTTTGGATGCTTGGCTAGGTGATGAGTTGATGCAACACATTGCTGCGGAAAATAATTTATCAGAAACCGCGTTTTTTGTGGAAAACTCTGCTGGCTTTTCAATACGTTGGTTTACTCCGACGAATGAAGTTAAGCTCTGTGGCCATGCAACTCTTGCTAGCGCCTATGTGATTTTTAATCATATCAAACCAGAATTAAATGAAATTATATTTGACTCTTTAAGTGGACCTCTCATTGTCAAGCGACAGGAAAATAACCTTATACAACTCAATTTTCCAGTGATTCCTTCTTGGCAGATAGAACGACTCCCTGAAGTGAGTGCTGCATTAGGAGCTACTCCAAATAAACTTTATCAATCAAAGCAAGATTATGTGGCTGTTTTTAATGATGAAAAAACTATTAAAGAGATCCAGCCTGATTTTAGTCAATTGATGAAATTAGATTTAAGAGGGATTAGTGTAACGGCTGCGAGCGGTCGATATGATTTTAGTTCTCGTTATTTTGTGCCTAAGTGTGGCGTCAATGAGGACCCTGTCACTGGTAGTGCACATTGTGTATTAGCACCCTTTTGGGCGAACCAACTTGATAAAAACCAGCTCATCGCTTATCAAGCCTCCAAACGTGGGGGGGCTAATTCAGTGTGAAGTGATGGGTGATCGAGTGAATTTAACCGGTCAAGCTGTGTTGTATTTACAAGGAAAAATTAAGATGAATCAGGCTTGAACTTTTTGCTTGGATCTTTTTTTTGAGCGGGTGCTGAAAAAGATTGAAAGTAATATTAAGAGCATACCGGTTGCTTGTAATAAGCTAATTTTTTCTGCTAAAAAAGCCCAGGATAGAATTAAGGTGAAAATTGGCATCAATGCTGTCATTAAGCCTGATGTTGTACCATCAATAGTTGGAGCGCCTTGGAACCAGAATAAATAGAAAAATGCCGAAGAGACACCAGAAAGTATTAAGATAGACCAATCTGTCACTGTTAGATGAATAGGGTCATGCAATAGCAGCATTAACGGTAACATTAATACGGCATTGATTGCATTCATTAAAAAAGCCAGGGTGATGGGAGAGACATTGCTCTGGCTGAGTTTGGTTAAAATATAATACAAAGCCTCTGGAATCAGTGAGAGAATGATTAAAAAGTCTCCCCATAAGGCGAGGTTCGAGTGAGTACTAAAGTGCAAGCTTTGCATATTAATGACGAGTAAACCTGCGGTTGCAAAGCCGATACAAAGTAATTTGAACTTATTGAGTATTTCTTTAAGCAAAATAATTGAAAATACCGTGATGGTCGCGGGTAAGGCGCTGGTAATGATGCCGGCCATGCTCGCCGAGGTATATTGCACGCCCCACAGCATTAGAATATTGAACAGTATGCCGGCACAGCAGGCCTGAGCAAAGATGATGAGCCAATCTTTATAGCTAAGGCTGGTCAATGGTGAATAGTTGATATTATTCGTTGACTTTTTGGGAAAGCAGAGACAAATCAATAAAATAAGAGCGCCAATGCTAAAGCGGGCTTGCATGAGTAAGAGCACTGGCAGATGGCTAACGAGATATTTAGAGGTCGTAATATTAATGCCTGTCATTAGCTGGGCGAGTATGAGCAATGTTAAGGCGAAAAGAGTATTTTGTTTCATAGTGGTATTTGCTGTAACCGAGTTGGGCCATTTTAGCACAATTTAGTTAAAACTAGCGTATATAGGTATCGAGGTGAGTTTCTTTACAGGCCAGGGCTGAGATATAATGAGCAAAATAAAGCTTGACAGTGCTTTTGTACCGTTATATAAATACACAAGACCTAGAGAGGTAATTTGATGAATCAAGCAACAGAAGAAGGTTGGTGGCGCTTTGTTGATTTGTGCGCCGGCCTAGAAAAAGATCAACTAAGCCAAGTGCTTAAGATCTTTTTAACCGCTGCAGAAGCTGATGATGTATCGATGCGTGCATTGTTAGTTGGTGAGTTGTTGAGTGGGGAGAAGACCCAGAGACAAATTGCAGCTGACCTTGCCATCAGCATTACCAAGATTACTCGTGGGTCCAATGAATTAAAACGAGTCGATAGCGACTTGAGAGCAGTGCTTAAAGAAGCCTTAGTTCAATAAACTTGCTCTCCTGGTGCTATGGCCTTAGTACCAGGAGTAAAGCATGTTATCGTCCTTGTCTCATTCAGAGTTTCTTGCTCTTGCTAAAACGCAAACACGTATTATTGTCTTTAAAGAAATAAGCTTTGATCATTTTGGTGCTGTTGAGTCATTTAAAAATGTTCAAGCGATTGATAGCCGAGCCGTTTTATTAGAGACTGCGGATCCTGAAAATAAGTACTTCACTACGACAACGATTGCAAGTCGGCCTGTTGCTGAGATCGCTATCAAGAATAATCAATGTGAATATACCATCCAAAATAAGCATCATCTTGAGTCAGATGTCACTCCTTTTGCTGTATTACGCAATGCTCAGAGAAATTATCAAGCTGTTTCTAGCCAAGCATTACCTGGTGTGATTGGTGGCTCATTTGGCTTTATCAGCTATGAATCGGTTAAGCACTTGCCTGGAATTAGCGAATTACAGCAAAGTGATAATCCGGATTATCTTTTTCGTTTTTATCAAGATCAAATGCATTATGATTATAAAAATCGTAAATTAACTATTGCGACTATTGTTGATCTTAATGATGATGCAGATGGTTATTATCAAGCTTTAGATCGTATAGAAACATTAACTGCCCAAACTGCCAGTGAACAAGTACTGGAGGTACAGCCAAGTGGTCTAGATGTTTATCAACACTTGGATATTGCTACTGATGATGAGCACTATGCAGACATGGTAGAACGTGCTAAACCCTATATTTTATCGGGTGATATTTTCCAAATGGTGCCTTCGGCTGAATTTAAGATTAGTATCAAATCAGCTGCGTTGACGATTTATCAACACTTAAGAAAGTTAAGTTTTGCGCCTTATTTATGTTTTAGCCAGGTTGCAGGCCAGGATGTTATGGTCGCTTCCCCAGAGGCATTGGTCAATGTCACAGAGCAGAGTATAGAAACACGGCCACTTGCGGGAACGGTGCGGATTCAACCTGGAGATGATTTAAATGCTTTAGCCGGGCAGTTGCAAAACTCAGAAAAAGATGGCGCTGAGCATATGATGTTGGTTGATTTAAGCCGTAATGATTTAGGAAAAGTAGCAAAGGCGAGCACAGTAAAAGTGACCGCTTTAAAAGAAGTGCTCAAGCTTTCTCATGTCATGCACTTGTCATCAACGGTCGTTGGTGAGTTAAAAGAAGATTGTGATTCTTTCGATGCTATTTCGGCGACATTGCCGGCAGGGACGTTATCGGGGGCGCCGAAAATTCGAGCTATGCAGTTGATTAACCAATTAGAAAACAGTCCACGTGGTTATTATGGCGGTTGTTTTTGTATGACTGACTCTAAGCAGGATTTAACCAGTGCGATTGCGATTCGCATGTTATCGATTAAAAACGGTGTAGGAACGATTCGCGCCGGTGGTGGTATTGTCCATGATTCAGATATTCAAGAAGAAGTGAACGAAAGACGCAATAAAGCCAGAATGTTATTAGAAGCCATTTTACTTGCGGAGAAAAAACAATGATTTTACTAATTGATAATTATGATAGCTTTACTTTTAATCTTTATCAGCAGTTAATTGAGTTAGGTCAAGATGTTAAGGTGGTTAAGAATGATGAAGTCACTGCAAGTGATGTTAAAGCCTTAGCGCCGCAAGCAATCGTTATTTCTCCGGGGCCTGGTCGTCCAGATGAGGCTGGAAACTGTTTAGAGATTGTTAGAGAGTGCTCAAAGTTTATTCCAATTTTAGGGGTATGTTTAGGGCATCAAATTATTGCTGAGGCGTTTGGGGGTAATATCGTTAACTCTGGTGAAGTCATTCACGGCAAAGATGATTATATTTACCATGATCGCAGTATGTTATTTTCTGGTTTAAAATTACCTTTTCCAGCGGCGCGTTACCACTCTTTAGTTGTTGAAAAAGAATCTATTGAAGATAACTTTAATATTCATGGCGAAGTGGCTGATGAGACGGTGATGGCAATTTCACATAAAGATTTACCGCTTTATGGGGTACAGTTTCATCCAGAATCTATTTTAACACCGGACGGTGAAAAAATTGTCATTAATTTTCTAAATACAGCGGCGGAGCTTCATTAGCATGTTAGGGCAAGTGGTTAAAAAATTAGTTAATAGGGAAAATTTAAGCCTAGATGAAAGCTATAATGCAGCGAAAGAGTTATTTATTACTGATAATGCTCCTCTATCTGCTGCTTTTTTAAGTCTATTATCGGCAAAAGGTGAGACGGTGGATGAATTTTTAGGAATTGTGAAAGTTGCAAAAGAGCAGCAAATGCCTATCACTGTCAGCCAACCTGCTTTGGATATTGTGGGTACAGGGGGTGATGGTGCGAATACCGTCAATATCTCTACAGCAGCTGCGATTTTAGCGGCAAGTTGTAGGGTAAAAGTGGTTAAACATGGTAACCGTGCTTCGACATCAAGCTGTGGCTCGGCAGATGTTTTAGAGCAGTTAGGTGTTAATTTATATACTGATGAAACTAAGATTCAGTCTTCACTTGCAAAATATAATATCGGTTTTTTCTTTGCGCAGATGTTTCATCCAAGTTTTGCCCATATTAAAAGCACACGCAAAGCCTTAGGGATTCCGACGTGCTTTAACCTGATGGGGCCGCTACTCAACCCCGCTCAAGCAGACTACCTTATTGTTGGTGTGGCAAACAAAGAACGCATGAATTTACTTGCAAATGTACTTGCTAAAATGAATGTGAAAAAAGCATTGCTTGTGCACGGTGATGGCATCGATGAGCTAACAACACATGCAATCACAGAGTGCTTAGAAATAATTGATGGGAAAATTACTCAAAAAATTATTGATCCTGAGGCTTTAGGGTTTGAGAAATGCCAGATTAGTGACTTGGCCGGTGGTGATAAAATGTTTAATGCTCGTAAAATTTTAGATGTTTTAGAAGGTGAGCAAAGTCCATTAGCCGATACCTTAATATTAAATGCGGCGGTTGCGGTAGAGCTCTATGGCATTACCGACTCTCTACTTGCAGCTATTAGTTTGGTAAGAGCGTCTATCGTAGAAGGCAAGGCATTAGCGACTTTAAAAGGCTTAGTTCAGGAGCAAAGTTAATATGAACTTTATTGAAAAAATGATCGCGATTAAAAAAGAAGAAATCGCTAATATTAATGAAAAAGAAATTTTTGAAAAACTGGACGTTATTAGTTTAACAAAATCAGTTAAAAAAGAATTTTTGCCTGATGCTTTTAATATTATTGCTGAAATTAAACGCAGCTCTCCATCCAAAGGTCATTTGGCCGAAATTGCTGATCCTCTTGCCTTGGCTTACCAGTATGCTCAAGGCGGTGTACAAGCAATTTCTGTATTGACCGAAGAAAAGTATTTTAATGGCTCTTTAACTGATTTAAAGCAAGTTTCCGAGCGCTTAAGAAATACCAATATTTCAGTATTGCGCAAAGACTTTATCATCGATGAACTGCAAATCTATCAAGCTGCAGCTTTTGGTGCTGATGCGGTATTGTTGATCACTTCGATGGTGAAAGGCGAGCTTGCTCACTTAATTAAAGTAGCGCTTGAAGTCGGCTTGCAGCCTTTTGTCGAAACCCACAGTATTGATGAAATTAAGATCGCCGAAGACGCAGGAGCAACAGTGCTAGGTATTAATAATCGTAATTTGCACACTTTAGAAGTCGACCCTGAGCATTGCTTGCGTATGATTGATCATGTATCTAGCGATAAAGGTATTAAAATTGTTGCTGAATCTGCTATACATTCAGTTGATCAAGTCAAAGAGGTTAGAAAATCAGGCTTTAACGCGGCTTTAATTGGTGAGTTGCTGGTTAAAAGTGATGATCCGAAATCATTGATTCAAACAATGTTGCAAGGTTAGCATCATGACTCAAGTAAAGATTTGTGGCATTAAGACGATTAAAGATGCAAAAGTTGCGATTGATGCAGGTGCGCGTTATATCGGTTTAAATTTTGAAGAAAAGTCACCTCGCTATTTAACAGTGCAAGATGCGGCGCACCTCAGTGCATTTATCGTCAGTGAGGGAGCTATCCCCGTTGGTGTTTTTACCCATCATGATGCAGAAAAAATTATTAGCATCGCCAAAGCCTGTAGCTTAAATACAGTGCAATTGCATGGTGAAAATTCACGCTTAGCCAATAAAAACTTGCCTAGTGATTTAAAAAGAATTTATATCGTTGAATTTGATGAATTGGGCAATATTAATAACATTGATCAAGAGAGTTTTAAAAAACTAGATAAAGAGCGAGATTATTTACTCTTTGATTCGACAACACCTGGCACTGGCCAAGAGGCGAAATTAAACAAAAAAAACATGCTGAGTGATTTTCGTTATTTTATTGCTGGCGGCTTAAATATTGACAATATCCAAGCTAAAATTCATGAATATCAGCCTTATGGCGTTGATGTTGCTAGCGGCGTAGAGTCTATTCGAGGTATTAAGTCGCAGACATTAATCAAACAGTTTACTTATTTAGCTCAAGCTCTAGGAGAGTGTTATGTTGCAAACAATTAAAGCGGTGGACCACTATTTTGGTGAGTTTGGTGGTCAATTTATTCCAGAAATTCTTGTTGACCCGGTCAATGAAATTAATGATTTATTTAATCAGGTGATGAGTGATGACGTATTTACTAACGATTTATTGGCGACTTTGCGTGAGTACGCTGGGCGGCCCACGCCACTGACTTATGCTGGACGTTTGAGTGAATCTCTGGGCGATATTAATGTTTATCTAAAGCGTGAAGACTTATTACACACAGGAGCGCATAAGCTTAATAATGCTTTGGGCCAATGTTTATTTGCTAAAAAGTTGGGTAAAAAGCGCATTATTGCAGAAACTGGTGCAGGTCAGCACGGTGTTGCTACAGCGACTGCTTGTGCACGTCTAGGCTTGGAGTGCATTATTTATATGGGGGCGGTGGACATGGCGCGCCAAGCACCGAATGTACAGCGAATGAAGCTCCTGGGTGCGAAAGTGATCAGCGTAGAAACGGGGACAAAAACCTTAAAGGATGCGGTTAATGCTGCGCTTCGCGATTGGGCGGCAAGTTTTGATCATACCCATTATTGCTTAGGTTCTGCCTTGGGTCCGGCCCCTTTTCCTGAGATGGTGGCAACTTTTCAGGCGGTTATCGGTCAAGAAGCGCATGAGCAAGCGCTGAAAGCCTTCGGCAAACGGCCTGATACTATTGTTGCTTGCGTAGGTGGCGGTTCAAATGCAATAGGTATTTTTGCCGAATTTGTTCCTTATGAAGAAGTTGCTTTAATCGGTGTTGAAGCCGGTGGTAGTGGCGCAGCGCCAGGAAAGCATGCAGCACGATTTTTTGACAAGCAAATCGGTGTACTGCACGGGGTAAAAAGCTATGTATTACAAAATGATGATGGCCAAATCAGTGAAACTCATTCGATTTCGGCAGGCTTAGACTATCCGTCCATTGCACCTCAACATGCTTTTTTGCAAGATAGTGGTCGTGCAAAATACTCTTCGGCGAGTGATAGTGAAGCGTTAGCGGCGATGAAAACTCTAGCAAGGCTTGAAGGGGTTATTCCCGCCTTAGAGTCTTCACATGCTTTAGCTTATGTCATTCGTGAAAAAGATAAGCTGCAAGGACAAAATGTAGTGATCAATTTATCTGGACGAGGCGATAAAGATTTAGGCCAGGTTGAGCAATATCAGGAGGACTTATCATGAGTATTTCAGCAATTTTTAAGAAGAAACAGCCCTTTATTGCTTATATTACCGCAGGCCACATATCTGTGGATCAAACGGTCGAGTCCATTTTAAGCCTAGAGCGTGCAGGAGTTGATATTATTGAGCTTGGTTTGCCATTTTCAGATCCAGTTGCTGATGGCCCGGTGATTCAAAAGGCAATGACTCGAGCTTTAACCAACCAAACGACTTTTGATGATGTGATCAATATCGTTGAGCGGGTACGTGAATATTCGAATATTCCTCTTGTTTTATTTAGCTATTACAACCCGGTCTTAAAGCAGGGGGAAAACTTTTATCGTCGCAGTAAACAAGCGGGTGTTGATGCAGTATTAGTCGTCGATTTGCCCTTAGAGGAGATGTCAGATCATATTAAATTATGCCAACAGTATGATTTACAGATCATTCCTCTTATTACTAATACGATGTCGATGGAGCGTGTGAAAGAATCTGCTGCATTAGACAGTCCTTTCCTTTATTATGTAAGTCGTAAAGGGGTAACCGGTGTTAATAATTTGCAAACAAATGTGGTGACAACAGTACAGCATGTTGCCATGGTAAAAGAGATAGCACAAAAGCCGGTGGTGATTGGTTTTGGCATAGGTTGTAAGAAAACGGCGGCAGATGCCTTAGAGTCAGCCGATGGTTTTGTGGTTGGTTCGTATATTGTCAATTTAATTGATCAAGAGCTTAATCCAGAACAGATAGAAACACTAGTGAAAGAGATCGATCCGAGGTAATTTATGCACTTGAAGCTCCAAGAGGGGATATCCCAACAAGATCAACAGCACCTGATGACGCGTTTAGAGCAAATGGGATTTTCTGTCATCGAGCAAGGACAAGACCTTATCGTGATTCATGGTGTCGATGATCAGGTAGATTCAGAGCAATTTGTTCGGCTACCTGGTGTATTTGAGGTAAAACAGTTGACCGGAAAATATAAGCTGGCTTGTCGCAGTTTTAAGCCTGAAGGCACTCAAATTAAGATTAAAGATGTCACTATTGGTGGTGATGAGTTGACACTAATCAGTGGCTCTTGTTCAGTCGAGTCACGTGAGCAAATTTTTGCAACGGCAGAGGCAATTAGCCAAAGTGGTGCAAAAATATTACGTGGGGGCGCGTTTAAACCAAGAACATCTCCCTATGATTTTCAAGGCTTAGGTGAAGAAGGTTTAATTTACTTGCGCGAAGCGGCTGATGCTTATGGGTTGCTTGTCGTCACCGAAGTGATGGATGTGCAAGAGCTGGAGCTTGTCAGTCGCTATACTGATATCTTGCAAATTGGCGCACGCAATATGCAAAACTTCAGCTTACTAAAAGCAGTCGGTAAAACACGCACGCCTGCGTTATTAAAGCGGGGCCTCTCTGCAACTTATCATGAGTTTTTGCACGCCGCTGAATACATCATGAGCGGTGGTAATTTTGAGGTGATTTTATGTGAGCGCGGTATCCGTAGTTTCGAAACCTATACTCGTAATACCTTGGATATTGCTGCTGTGCCGGTACTTAAAGAGCTATCTCACTTACCTGTGATTATTGATCCTAGCCATGGTACCGGTAAGAGATCATTGGTTGCGCCGATGGCAAAAGCGGCAGTGGCCGCAGGTGCCGATGGATTACTAATAGAGTCTCACCCTAATCCCGATGAAGCATTAACAGATGCTCAGCAAACGATTAGCTGTGAAAGCTTTAATCAATTGGCTGAAGAGTTACAGTGTTTGCATCGTGTGATCAAAGGCTAATATCATTATTCTTAAAAGTGTTTGAGCAACTGCAGTATTTCATTTTTAAGCAGTGACCTCCCTTAAAGCTAAATACTCGCTGGAGGTCCAATATAATACCTTGGTTAATTTCATCAAAATTTGTTCTTTTGGGAATATAGCACCTAACCAATCTATTTAAATTTTCTATCAGTTGAAGGCCTAGCATCAGTACTGTTCTAACTAAATCGGTCCAATTAGCTGTTTCTTGCCCACGATTGTGGGCTTTTTTGTCGATGAATTTTGAGTTGTTTAAGACTAATTTAATAAACAGGGAATAGTATCGGCTATATTTTGTTTTTGATTAAAAATTTGAAGAGCTGATGTGAAGCAAAAAGTAATGATAACTATAATATTGGTAGCTGTATCATTTTTTAGTGGGTTGCGCCTCTGTGCAGAATTATAAGGGTAAATGGGTGTCAATATATTGTGATGATCAATTCGCATTTAAATCAGGGGCCTTAGATGCTAGAAATAATCAAGAAAAATTTTATAGTTATCAGGAGAGCGGCAACATAAAGTGGTGTGGGCTGCAAGCGAATCAAATTAGAGAGAGCTATTTACAAGGGTATCATTCATCTGTAGGAAAAAAGAGAGGTTTAAAAAAGAAGAAGCAAAGCCAAGTAACGAAAATAATCCTGTTACTGTAGTGCATTTCTTTTGATAAAATTAAGTGTGTTTTTAAGTCTTTATTTCTAGGCCCGAATTGGGCCTTTTTTAGTTTGGTTTGGCGGTAACGCCAGCCCAGGTTTGGCAGGTGGGCATGACTTCTAAATAATTGACATTCACATGTTCTGGAGTGTCCACGAGCCAGCCAATTGTATTTGCAATATCTTGGGCGGTCAGTGGCTTTAAATCTTTATACACTTGGTCTGCGCGACCTTTGTCGCCTTTAAAACGAACGATAGAGAACTCTGTTTCTGCAAGCCCGGGAGCGATGTTTGTTGCCCGTATTTTTGTGCCAATTAAATCGGTACGGAGGTTCTTGGTGAATTGATCGACGAAAGCTTTAGTTGCGCCGTAAACATTGCCGCCTGTGTAAGGGGTGTTGGCGGCGATAGAGCCGATATTGATGATGTAACCCTGATTCGCCTTTCTCATTTGAGGTAGCACGGCGCGAGTAACATTGACTAGGCCGGTGATATTAGTGTCGATCATTTGATGCCAATCATTGAGGTTGGCCTGGTCGGCAGTTTCTAAACCTAGAGCAAGTCCGGCATTATTGATTAAAACATCAATGTTGTTGAGCGGAGTGGGTAAGTTTTCTAGCGCTTTGAAAACCTCATCGGTATTGCGTACGTCAAGAGTGATCGTATGTACGGCTGCTTTTTGTGAGAGAGTTGTCTTGAGTTCTTTGAGGTATTGGCTGCGACGGCCCGTTACAATAAGGTTCCATCCTTTATTGGCAAACAGCTCTGCTGTAGTGCGACCAAAGCCTGATGTGGCCCCTGTGATTAAAATTGTTGGCATATTTTTTACCTATTGAATGTTGATAGTATTGTGCTGGTTCGATGTTAAAAGTGACTAGAGCAAGATTTTAACAGTTTTTAATGCGGCTTACTCTTTTAGGTTCTTCTTGTTTAGATTTTTAGCTATATATAGAGTAAACTCCGGCTAAAATGCGTATTTGTAAGAATATGAAAAAAAACTTAAAAAAAGATGAGTTAGGTGTTGACGGGTGTTAAAAAGTGCGTATAATTCACTTTCACCGGCGGCGAGTCGGTAGCGAAAAAGCCTCAGGCTAACA
>NZ_MDTU01000001.1:1728695-1739739 GCF_001720395.1 Piscirickettsia litoralis | reverse complement strand
CAGTGAAACACCTTTGCGCCGATGATAGTGTGGCGTTTGCCATGTGAAAGTAGGACATCACCAAACTCTCATTCCTAAACCCCGATCTTCTATGAGGTCGGGGTTTTTTCATTATTTATATTATTTTTTTCAATCTTAAGCTAAGACAAAGAAAGTAATATGGAGATCTTTAAATTTTTCTTTTTATTAAGAGTTTTGGTTAAAGATGACTCCAGTTAAGTTACTATCAAAATCGCTATTGTTTTGCTTTGTAATGATTATATTGATAATCATCAGCTATTTTTACATTGATCGTGAGTTAGCTGAGTGGGTTAATCAACAGCATGTAACAGAAAACTTATTTTACAATCTGTCTGTTAAAATTCCTCCTGCTCTTTATTTGCTTTCTGGGGGTTCACTAATTGTTTTGTTGATGCTTTCCAGTGTTAGATCATTGAAAAATTGGGAAAAAGTACTCATTGTTGCTGGAATAAGCCAATATTGTGCTATGGGCTTAAAAGTAGGAATGAAGTACTTTTTTGGCCGGTATACTCCAGAAGTTTATTTGGCTCAACACCTTTACGGTTTTAATTTTTTCATGAGGGAATGAAGTATTACTCTTTCCCATCTGGTCATACAACAGCAACGGTTTCTTATTTAGCTGTAATTTGGTTAAGGTGCAGAATATTGCGAGTTATTGTTATATTTTTGTCATTATGTGTTGTGATATCATTAATTGCTTTAAATATGCACTACTTAAGTGATGTATTGTCTGGAATAATGCTTGGAACTATGGTTGCTATATTCTCTAATCAGCTGATTTTTAATGAAAATAAAAGTATTTGTTAAAAGCTATTCACAGCTTGATTTTGTAGCTCAGTCGTATTACTATCTCGCTTTTATATTCATTTTGTGGATCGATGTTTCCTATGTTCAATAAGATATTAATGGTGTGTGTGGGTAATATTTGCCGCAGCCCTGTAGCAGAAGCGTTGCTCAAAGCTTTTTTTCATAAAAACGCCATAGGAGGCAAAGCCGTTGAGTCAGCGGGTATCGCGGCATTAATTGATAATTCGGCTGATCAATTTTCAATTGAATTGATGACTGATAGAAATATCGATATTCAGGCGCATAGAGCAAGACAATTGACTGCTGAGCTTGTAAAAGAATTTGATTTAATCCTCGTGATGGAGGATGGGCATAGAAAGCATATTGAAAAAGAGTTTGCCTTTAGCCGAGGAAAAGTGCATTGCCTAGGTAAATGGCGTAATGAAGATATCAGTGATCCCTACAAAGAGCCTCGGGAGGCTTTTGTAAAGATGGTTGATCACGTTGAAGTTTGTCTGGAAGATTGGATAACAAAATTCTGGCTGAAAAGTTAATACTTTTAAATTTTTATAGTGTGTAGAGAGTTGTAATGAGAAAACTGTTACTTGTGTTACCGTTGATGGTGTTGTTATCGGCCTGCTCAGCGCCTGGAATGCATATGGATCAAGATGATTTAACACCTGAGTTGAACGCTCAAGGCAAAATTGTTAAGCCACAGGTGCAAACGATTAATGCGGAACTTATTCAAAAAGAAATGCGTGCGACGCAAGAAAGGATGAATTACGCTCGAAAGCATTATAAGAGCCCCGTTAGCTTTATAACAAGCCGGGCTGGTTATCATTATACTGTTGGTTCGCAGGATGTTTTGCGTATCATTGTTTGGAACCACCCAGAGTTGAATAACCCGGCCAGCACACAAAACGCAACGAGTATTTACGATGTCGGTTTTACTGTGGATCAAAACGGTGATATTTATTATCCATATATCGGTGCAGTAAAAGTTGCAGGTAAAACGACGGATCAGATTCGAGCGATACTCACTAAGAGGCTGGCACTTTATGTTAAAAAGCCACAGATTAATGTGGTGGTGATGCAATTTAACAGTCAGCATATCAATATTACCGGCGCTGTGAAGTCGCCAAGTGTGGTTCCTGTAACGAATGTCCCTCTTACTGTATTGAATGCGGTGACAAAGGCGGGTGGGCCGATTAGTTGCGGTAATAATACAGATACCCAAGGCAGTGTAACTTTATGTGCCGATGTGCAAAGAGTTGCAGTAACGCGTGATGGCAAAACAACTTATGTTAATTTAAATACCTTGCGCTCACCGACAGGCTCCTCTGAAAACTGGATTTTGAAAAATGGTGATGTCGTTAATGTGCCGAATAATAACCAATCACGTATTTTTGTCCTTGGTGCTGTGAATAAGCCAGGTGCCTTTAATATGGTGGACGGTGAGATGACGCTCCAGCAGGCGATTGGCAATGCGGCAGGTGCGAATATGCTGGCAAATCCTGCATATACCTATGTTATACGTAATTACCAAAACAACCCTCAGATTTACTTGTTAGACGCGCATTCTGCAGATGCTTTGATTTTGGCGAGTCGTTTTGAATTAAAGCCACAAGATGTTGTCTTTGTCTCGAACTCTAAGATTGCCAACTTTAATGCGGTATTGAACCAGATATTACCGACATTAAACACCGCAACTAGTATTAAATACTTAACGAATTAAGGTGGAGTGCTAGTTATGGCGACCCAAACTCAAAATGATAAAATGCTTGATGTTGATGTGATTGATATCAAGCAACTTCTTGCAACGTTGCTGGATAAGAAAAAAATCCATCTTAGTGACAACAGTTGTGTTTTTTATTATCGCAGTGCTTTTTTGCTTGTTTCGTGTGCCTATCTATAATGCCAATATTTTAATGGATGCAGATGCAGGAAGTGGAAGTGGAAGCCTTTCTAGTGTAATTAGTGGGGAGTTACCATCTATCCTCGGTACTAGCCAAACAAATGCTAAAGCTCAAACAGAAGTAAACTTAATACAGTCACGCAGTGTTTTAGAGCCAGTGATTAAATCTTTGCACTTAGATGTAGTTGCTGAGCCTGACTATTTTCCGGTGATTGGTAAAGGTTTGGCGCATCGTTATGATGCGACTAATTATTCGAATGAGTATGCGAGTCCGCCATTATGGCTTTCAAGCTTTGCTTGGGGAGGAGAGAGTATAGATATAGGTCAGTTTGAAGTTTCAGAGCCTTTGAAATCATCTGCAACAATCTCTAACACTTTTACCTTGGTAAATCTAGGACAAGGGCGCTATGAGCTTTATGACCCTAAAAATAGAATGCTTGGTAAAGGTGAGGTCGGAAAGCCTTTTGCCAAGCAACTTAATAGTTTTACTCGAGTGTACTTGTTGGTGAATAGCTTACAGTCTCCTGTTGGAGTTAAGTTTAAGCTTAAAGAGTTGCATATGATGGATGCACTAAAAGCAGTGTCTAAAAAGCTAACAGTAGGATTAGCAGGGAAAGAAACACCTTTAATAAACTTAGGGTATACAAGTTACAGTCCAGAAAAAACAGCTGAAATTCTAGATGCTATAGCAGATCAGGCGGTTCGACAGGACATTTACCGTAAATCGGAGCAAGCAGCGAAAACTTTATCATTTCTAAATAAGCGTATCCCGTCTGTTCAACAGTCTGTTTATCAAGCTGAAAAGGCATTGAATGATTACCGTGCTAAATCAGGTAATGTATCATTGACTGATGAAACTAAATTAGTAATGAAGACAATCACTGATTTAGAAACAAAAATTTACGACTTGAGAGTTCAAAAAGCTCAGCTTTTACAGCAGTTTACTGAACGTAGTGTACAGGTTGAGCAGGCAAATACTAGTATCGCTGCATTAGAAGCTCAGCTTCGTTCTTTGAACATACGTCTGAAAAGTTTACCACAGGCAGATCAAGTCGCTGTAAACTTGGTGCGTAATGCAAAAGTACAAAATGCCATTTATACTAATTTGATGGAGAAGATCCAGCAGTTTGAATTATTAAAAGCAGGCACAGTTGGAGATTTATCGATTATTGATTATGCCAATGTGCCTTATAAAAAATCAAATAAATCGGGAGCGATTATTGTTATATTGGCTGGTTTAATGGGTTTCTTCTTAAGTGTAGCTTATGTGTTTATTCGCAAAGCCTTGTTCCAAGGTATAGAAGATCCAGACATTATTGAAAATCGCCATGGTTTGTCTGTGCTAGGGACGTTATTGGCTAGTAAAGCTCAAGAACATCAGATCAAAGAGTTTAAGAAAAACAAAGTGATGCAATTAAAACTGTTATCTGAATTAGACCCTATGGATATGACAGTAGAAGCTTTGCGAAGCTTGCGTACAAACTTAACGTTTGAGTTGGCAGCTGCCAAAAATAATATCATCAATATCTCCGGTCCATGCCCAAATGTGGGTAAAACCTTTGTTTCTGTCAATTTAGCGCACGTACTCAGTGAAACAGGTCAACGTGTTTTAGTCATCGATGGAGATTTGCGCCGAGGCTCGATGCATGATTACTTTGGCTTATCACGTGAGCATGGTCTTGTTGATGTGTTAGAAGGCAAGTTAACCACTGAGCAAGCTGTGCATAAAACTCATATTGATAATTTGGATATGATGCCGACAGGCGCTTTAGTTGCTAAGCACGCTGAGTTATTAATGAGTAATAAGCTCGGTGAAGCTCTGGAGCAGTTATCATCAAGTTATGATGTGGTCGTTATTGATACCGCGCCTATTTTAGCGATTACTGATGCAAGTTTAGTCGCTCAGTATGCTGGTACGAATATCGCGGTCTTTGCAGATGCGATGCATGATGATAAAGAAATTGAGTTGACAATTCACCGTTTTGAGAAAGCAGGTGTGAAGTTAGCGGGCTTTATCTTTAATAATATGCAACTCGCAACGACAACATTGAGCAATAAATACAAATATGCCTATCGCTATGAACCGAGGAAAAATTAAGATGAAAGCTATTCGTAAAGCTGTATTCCCCGTTGCAGGTTTAGGTACTCGTTTTTTACCTGCAACTAAAGCAACGCCTAAAGAGATGTTGCCCGTTGTAGATAAGCCGCTGATTCAATATGCAGTTGAGGAAGCTATCGCAGCAGGCATTACAGAAATTATTTTTGTGACTAGCTCTAATAAACGTGCGATAGAAGATCACTTTGATAAAAGTTTTGAGCTGGAAAGTCGCTTGGAAACAGCGGGCAAAGAAAAGTTACTTGATGCAGTCAGGAATATTTTGCCAAAAGGTGTGAGTGTTTCTTATATTCGTCAATCAGAACCTTTAGGCTTGGGCCATGCTGTACTTTGTGCAAAGCCTTTAGTTGGCGAAGAGCCTTTTGCGGTATTGTTGGCCGATGACTTAATTGATGGCGGCGTACAGCCTTGTTTGGCACAAATGGTTGAAGCTTATCAGCAATCAACAAATGTATTAGCTGTGCAGCCTGTGCCCATGGACGAAGTTCATCAGTACGGTGTAGTAGCGACAGATGCCCAGCAGCGTATACAAGCGATTGTAGAAAAGCCGGCTAAAGAGAAAGCGCCTTCTAATCTTGCAGTGGTTGGTCGTTATATTCTAGATGATCAAATCTTTTCTCATCTAGAAAAAACGCAAAAAGGCGCAGGTGGTGAAATTCAATTGACCGATGCTATTGCAACTCTTTTGGCAGAACAGTCTATTTTAGCTTATGAATTTACTGGTAAGCGTTATGATTGTGGTTCTAAAGCAGGTTTTTTCAGAGGCAACAATTGCTTATGCACTAAAGCACCCGGAATTAGCTGAACAAGCTAAATTAAGTTTAAAAGGATAAAAAACTTATGAAAGGCATTATCTTAGCAGGAGGCTCTGGCACTCGCTTACACCCGGTCACTCAAGCAGTGAGTAAGCAGTTGTTACCAATTTATGATAAGCCGATGATTTACTATCCATTAACGACTCTGATGTTAGCGGGTATTACTGAAATTTTAATTATTAGCACTCCTCATGATTTGCCACAATTCAAAAAATTGTTGGGCGATGGGGCGCGTTGGGGGATTAGTTTATCCTATGCCGAGCAACCAAAGCCTGAAGGTTTAGCACAAGCGTTTATTATTGGTGAAGAATTTATCGGTGATGATAATGTTTGCTTAGTTCTTGGTGATAATATTTTTTATGGTCAAGGCTTGCAAGAATTTTTTACACAAGCAATAAACCAATTAAAGGGTAGTGTTGTATTTGGCTATACCGTCAATGACCCTGAACGCTATGGTGTTGTGACATTTGACCAATCAGGGCGTGTAAAAAGTATTGAAGAAAAACCAAAGAAGCCTAAATCTAATTATGCTGTTCCGGGCATTTATTTTTTTAACAATGAAGTGATTAAAATATCTAAATCTCTTAAACCCTCTCAACGAGGAGAGCTAGAGATAACAGATGTCCTAAAAGCCTATCTAGGGCAAAATAAATTAGAGGTGATTCAATTATGTCGTGGTTTTGCTTGGTTGGACACAGGCACTCATGATTCTTTACTAGAAGCTTCTGATTATATAGCGATCTTAGAAAGGCGGCAGGGGTTAAAAATTGCTTGTCCTGAAGAAATGGCATGGCGCATGGGATATATCGATAGCAAAGCCTTATTAAAACTAGCTCAAGAATTGACTAATACGACTTATGGTGCTTATTTGAAGTCTCTTGTTGAGGTTGGGCTATGAAGCAGCAGCTTTTAGTCACAGGTGCGGCAGGTTTTATTGGCTGTAACTTTGTGCGTTACATGCTGAAAACGCACAGAAATATACATATTATTAGCCTAGATAAATTAACTTATGCGGGTAGTTTAGATAATTTAAAAAATCTACCAGATGAATCACGCCATACCTTTGTACAAGGCGATATTTGTGATCGTACTTTAGTTGATCAGTTGTTACGCGAGCATAACATAGATACAATTGCGCATTTTGCCGCAGAATCTCATGTTGATAACTCAATTGAAGATCCTGGTGTATTCGTAGAAACGAATGTCATGGGTACATTTACCTTATTAGAGTCTGCACGTAAGTTTTGGTTAGAAGAAAAAAAATGGACTGGAGAAGATTGTCGTTTTCATCATGTGTCTACTGATGAGGTCTATGGGGCTTTATCCAAAGAAGACCCTGCATTTACTGAAGCTACAGCCTATGCGCCAAATTCGCCTTATTCAGCGTCTAAAGCTGGTTCTGATCATTTAGTACGCGCTTATTTTCATACATATGGTTTGCCCGTTACTACGTCAAATTGCTCTAATAATTATGGCCCTTATCAGCATAGTGAGAAGCTTATTCCAACGGTCATCCGTTCATGTTTGGCCGAAAAAGAGATCCCCGTGTATGGGAATGGCTCAAATATTCGTGATTGGCTGTATGTAGAGGATCACTGTTCTGCAATTGATACGATTATTCGCAAAGGTAAACTCGGTGAAGTTTATAACGTGGGTGGTAATAATGAAGTTGATAATCTTGCACTGATTAAAACAATTTGCCAGATTTTAGATGAGAAACAACCACGTAAAAATGGCAAGTCATATCAAGATTTAATTACGTTTGTGACAGACCGTGCTGGTCATGATCTTCGTTATGCTATTGATGATAAAAAAATAGCTTATGAATTGGGCTGGCAGCCTGTGCATAAATTATCTAGTGCTTTAAACAAAGTGATAGATCTAACTGTTAATTTATAAATGAAGAGGTAGTAAATATTATGGTCGTTGGTTATACAACAGGAGTTTTTGATCTTTTCCATATTGGGCATTTGAATTTATTGCGCAATGCAAAGGCGCTATGCGATAAATTAGTGGTTGGTGTTACAACAGATGAGCTAGTAAGTTATAAAAATAAAAAGTCAGTTATTCCCTTTACTGAGCGTATGGAAATTGTGCGTTCTATCGAGTATGTAGATGCTGTTATTCCACAAGAAGACATGGATAAGTTTGGCGTGTGGGAGAAAATAAAGTTCGATATTATGTTTGTTGGTGATGATTGGTATGCTAGTGAAAAGTGGCAAGATTTCGAAGAACAATTTAAGCAACGCGATGTGAAAATTGTCTTTTTCCCATATACAAAAGGTACGTCTTCTACCTTGATTAATGAAACATTAAACAATCTTAGAAAATAATTTTAAGTAGGTTATAGCATATATGTGCGGCATACTCGGTCAAATTAATTTAACAAACGCAGCCTGTGAGATTTCTCCACCTCTTTTTAAGGAGGCGCTGGAATTTCAACAACATCGCGGTCCTGATGGTGAAGGAGTTTTGCATGAAAAAAACTTCTCATTTGGACATAAAAGGCTAAGTATTATTGATTTATCCAATCATGCTGCTCAACCAATGCTTTCTGAGGATCAGCAAGTTGTGCTTACGTTTAATGGTGAAATTTATAATTACCTAGAAATTAAGCAAGAGCTTGTTGAGCGAGGTTATATATTTAAAACGCAGAGTGATACAGAAGTGCTATTAAATGCGTATCATGCATTTGGCATTGCATGTGTTGATAGGTTAATTGGTATGTTTGCGTTTGCTATTTATGACAAGCGCACTCAAGAAAGCTATATTGTGCGCGACCGACTTGGTATAAAGCCTGTTTATTATTGGAAAGGCAGTGACAGACTTATTTTTTCTTCAGAGGTAAACTCAGTCTTAAAATTGTCTTCTTGTGATAAAAGTTTAAATATGAATGCAGTGTCTTCATACTTTTCATATCGTTATCCAATATTAGATGACAGCTTTTTTGACGGAATTGATTCACTCGCCGCAGGCCACTATGTGCATATTAAGCATGGGCAAATCACTGTTAAGCAATACTGGAATCTTGCCGATAAATTTGCTGAGCAGCAAGTTGACCATGGTGAAGACTACTATACAGAAAAACTAAGAGAACTGTTACATTCATCGGTTCATTATCGAATGATTGCTGATGTTCCTGTGGGGTCGTTTTTATCTGGAGGTGTGGACTCCAGTGTCGTGACAGCTTTAATGGCAAACGCTACTGATAAACCAATTCAAACATTCACAATTGGCTTCAAGGAAGAAGGTTATAATGAATTTGAGTACTCTAAAGTCATTGCTGAGCAATATAATACAAACCACCATGAAATTCAGTTGACGGGAGATCAATACATTGATGAGATGAGTAAGCTTATTGCTTACAAGGGGGCTCCTCTTGCCGTGCCCAATGAGGTACCTCTTTACTTGATGTCCAGAGAACTTAAAAAATATATTACTGTTGTGCTTTCAGGTGAAGGGGCAGATGAACTATTTGGTGGTTACGGGCGTATTTTTAGAGCGAGCTACGATTATGAGCGCCTTGTTAACCAAAATGCATTAAGTGAAGCGGACAAAAATATATTTTTAAATAATTTTGAATCAGAATATGGAAGGACTCATTTTAGTAGTGAATTAGAGCATTTTTTATCATTGTATCGATATACATCATTTCATGATAAGTACTCCATGTTTAATCAAGAAATTGATGCAGGAAAAATTGAGGGTAGGCTGACTAACCATTTTGCAAATACATTCAATGAGATCCAGGACTATTCGTACTTTAATAAAATGAGTTATGCGTTTGTTAAGGTGCATCTTCCTGGCTTATTGCAACGCTTAGATACAACGACAATGGCTGCTTCTGTTGAGGGCCGTGTACCATTTGTCGATCACCGCTTAGTTGAATTTGCAATGACGGTCCCCGAAAAATATAAACTGAAATGGTTGTCGGAGAAAAGCCAACAGCAAGCAAATACGTTGTTAGCCAAAGATATTTCTGAAAAATATGATACACCTAAACATATTTTAAAAAAGAGTTTTGAAGCAGAAATTCCTAATTCTATCTTGTACAGAAAGAAAATGGGCTTTCCTGTGCCATTAAATGATTGGTTTGGCGGGGAGTTTAATGACTTTGCAAGGGAAATGTTGTTAGCCTCAAGTGCTAAGTCGAGATGGATGTATGATCAAAAAGAACTGAGTAGACGACTTGAGCCTATGAATTTAACTAATCATCGCAATGCAATGACGGTATGGATGATGTTAAGTATCGAGCTGTTTTGCAAGCAGTATTTTTAAGGCAAATAATGTTATTAAATTTAATATACATGTTTATTTCCAATTTTGTCAGGCTGGGATCGGTAGCAGTCGTCTTCTTTGTGTTAGCCCGTGTTTGGGGAGTCGAGAATTTTTGGTCAGTTTATGTATTGCTTTGCTATTGTCTCAATTCTGCAAGTTATCATGGATTATGGCTTTAGCTTACAAGTTGTAAAAGATATTAGCGAAGATAAGAGAAGGTTAGCCAGTGTAATCAGTGCAAGTATTACGGTTAAGCATTTTGTTACGCTATCAATATATTTATTTTCGGCTGCGTATTTTTATTTTTTTAATCATGACGTCCCCTTGCTTTTGTTCTTTGTTTTATTAGTTTCTGCTACTGTTGATTCATATTTAAATTATTTTTTATTACCTTACCAAGCGTTAGAAGACTTTAAAACAACTTCTAGAATTATGCTTTTTTATAACACCTTGGTGATCGTTCTAATTTTGATAGGTATATGGAGTGGCTACTCTAGCCCTGTAGCAGTAGGTATTTTATTTTTACTTGCTCGAACAAGCGCTTTTATTGTTAATTTTTTACTTATTAAAAAAGGTTTCAAGAAATTAAATTCTTTGTTTTTGATGTTAGGCGATTTTATCCTTACTTTAGAAAAAGTATCTCATATGCTCTACTTGCTTTTTTCGCAACAGCTTATATGCAAGTAGATACACTGATTATTAAGCATTACCTTGGTACAGGAGATGTTGGTATATATCAAGCAGGAATGCGAATATTGCTAGCCGCGATGCTAATAAGCAACGTTTTTAATTCTATTTATCTCCCTCGGGCAGTTATTTTGAAAGAGAAAAAATCAAAAGATATGCTGATAAATTTGCAGAGACGAGCTTTTTACTTGCTAACATTCTTAGGCATGTTAGGAGTCATATTTTCTCTGTTTCTTTCTAAACAGTTAACTATTGTTTTATATGGTGCACAATATATTGATTTAGTTAAATATTTGCCTATATTTGCTTTTATTGCAATGATGAGGTACTCCGGAGCAGCTTATAGTGTTTTACCTACAGTTTTTGATAATCAGTTTTTAAGGTGTATTTTTCTCTTATCTACTTTTACTGTTAACATAATATCAA
>NZ_MDTU01000001.1:1724457-1728464 GCF_001720395.1 Piscirickettsia litoralis | reverse complement strand
AGGTACTCCGGAGCAGCTTATAGTGTTTTACCTACAGTTTTTGATAATCAGCTTTTTAAGGTGTATTTTTCTCTTATCTACTTTTACTGTTAACATAATATCAAATATTTACCTTATACCTGAATACCATATTTATGGCGCTTTGCTATCAGCGATTATAACTCTAATATGGCTTAATACATTATATTTTATTTACGCTAAGTATAGAGTTGGGTCATTTTGCATTTCATATAGAGCTGTATTTTGTTATATTTATTCTATCGTTATGATTGTTATTTTTATTTTTTATCATATTAACTTATGGTTAGCTGTGACTGTATCTTGTGTGGCGCTATTGACTACAGTGCAACTAGATATGTTTAAAATTAAAAGAGGTCTGCAGTATGCAGTCTAAATTAGTATTTGCAATGAAGTTTTTTATAAAGACTTTTTATGGTTTTTTTATTTTTTATCAGGTTTTTTATAAGGAATAAAAAAATAATTGTATTTGGTGCTTTTAAAAATAGCTATGCGGATAATTCACGTTATTTGTTTGAGCAATGCGATAAGGAGCTATCAGATTATGACTGCGTATGGATAACTAGCAGCAAATCTATAAGAAGCAAGCTAAAAGCACAGAATATGAAGTCTGCATATCGTTGGAGCATACGAGGTGTGTTTTTGTGTTTGCGTGCTAAGTACTATGTTTATAACTCTTACGTATCAGATATTAATTTTTGGTTTTCAAGAAGGGCGGTGTTTGTTAATTTATGGCATGGGATTCCTCTAAAAAAAATAGAATTTGATATCAGTGAAGGACCTTTGAAAAAAGTTTATCAGCCTAAAAATGAACTTATTTCTAAAATAATTAACCCGATTCCATATCAGAGACCTAGCTATATGTTTGCTCCATCAAATTATGTAGCTAAATTATTTCAGTCGGCATTCAGAGTTGAGAAAAAAATATCCTATGTGCTGGATATCCTAGAACAGACTATATGATGGAGCATAAAGAGAAAAAGAAGCAGTCTCTAACATATAATCGACTAATAACATACATGCCAACGTTCCGTCATGGCAATGATAATTTTGTGTTTGAGTCTGGAATCGATTTTGATGTTTTAAATAAATATCTTGAGAGGAATAATGACCTTTTATTGTTGAAATTTCATATTAATACGAAAATAGATAGAAATGCTTTTGCAGGGTATAAAAATATTAAGTTTGTCCATGAAAAAGAAAATCCATATGATTTAATTTGTGAGACTGATTTGCTAATTACAGACTATTCGTCAATAGCATATGACTACCTCTTGCTTGATCGCCCAATAATTTATTATCCTTTTGACTTGGACCAATATAAAAATACAGATCGAGCAATGTATACTGAATATGATGAGTTTGTTGCTGGACCAGTTGTTGAGACATTTGATGACTTATTGACTACTTTATTTAATGATGAAGACCTTAAAAAATCACTGCAAAGCCAAAGAAAAAGTGAAATTTGGGGTGAAAAAGTTATTGGCTGTTTTACAGTGTTTAAAACTAAACTTTTAGAGTGTTAATATGAAATTCTCGTTAATTTTATGTACCCTGGGTAGGTTTGATGATTTAGATAGATTATTTCAGTCTTTAATTGAACAAACATACCAAAATTTCGAAGTGATTGTGGTTGACCAAAATGATAAAGGCTACTTAGATAATGTGGTAGATAAATATAAGCACTCTATCTGTATTAAGCACTTTAATGTCGACTTTGTAGGTTTATCGAAAGCTAGAAATTTTGGTTTAAAGCATATTGATGGTGGAGTAGTTGCTTTCCCTGATGATGATTGTTGGTTTGGCGATGATTGTTTGCTCGAAAAGATATTAGGATTATTTAAGTCTGACTCTAGCGTTGACGCATTTAGTATGCCAGTTACCAATGAAGAGGGAGTTCAAGTTGTTATACCATGGCTTAGCTATGACTCTCCTGTAACCAAAAATAATATTTTTAATACGGTTACTTCTATTTCAGTGTTCATGAAGAAAAAGGTTGTTGATCAAGTAGGTGGGTTTGATGAAAATATGGGAGTAGGTTCACCTGGTATCATTGGTTCAGGGGAAGATGCAGACTATTTTTTGAGAATTATTTCAACATTCTCCATGTATTACAAGTCTGATTTATCTATCAATCACCCTATTATTATCCAACAGATGAACCGTGAAAGCTGTAAAAAAGCATACGCCTATGGGGTAGGATTAGGCTATATTTTGAAAAAATCACAATTTTTCTTTATATTTCAAATTGAGGCTTTTGTTTAGACCCTTTGTAGCAATATTTGTTTATTTTTATAAGCCGGAGAAAAGTACTTATTACTATAATATGCTCAAAGGAAGGCTCAAAGGTTTATTATTATGAGTCTGCAAAGTAAATTATTTGAGATTTTGCTTCTTGTACTATTTTTAACTGTAACTTTGTTTGAGGCAACCGCTTCTTTAGGGGTATATTCTGCTGTATGGTTTGCTTATTTGATTTCTAGGGTGTTTTTTGTTGGATCTCCCTGCAAATCTCCGATTCAAATTGTGATGCTATTTTTAAGTGCCTATGTTCTAGGGGGTTATTACTCTGATTTGCTAGGTGTGAGTTATTTCGATGTTTATTCAGATGTAATCTTAATTAACAGTTACTACTCCTTTGTCTCAATTTTATCAGCCTATATTATTTTAATGGTGATTTTTATAAAGGAGAATTTTAGCTATATAAATGAAAACTATAATACTGTTGTTGCTAGAGTGGCGGGAATTTCAAATGCTAAAGTAATCTTCGTTTGTTTGGTGTTTTTGTCTTTAGGGTTGCTTTTATGGGTGCAGTTGATTGTGAATGTTGGCCTTGTTAATTTAGTTCTACATGGAGGTCGTTTTGCTAGAGAACAAATGTCATTTTTTGGTAACCTGTATTTTCAATTGTTAATTATTCCATTAAGCATATTCTTGTATTATCGTGCTAGAAAAGAGGTCTGGTATAGGTCTGTTTTAATTTTTCTTTGTATTGGTTTTTTGTGGTTGCCTATTCTAATGGTAGGTGCTAGACAATATTTCGTTTTATTTTTGCTGCCGTTGCTACTGTTTCCTATGTATACAAGGCGATTAATGATTACATTGGTTTGTGTTTTTGGTGCGTTTTTTTTCGATAATACCAGTGGTGAGAGGAGGAGCTGGGTTTTCATTGGTTGATTTACCTTTAATGTTTAATGAATTTATACTGCCTCAGTATGTTAATTTCTTAACATCGACGTTATCTCACTTTCAGCTATCATACTTGTCGAGTCAGTCAAATTATTTCCATGGTATTTTTTCAATGCTTCCACATGTTTTAAGACCTGTAGACTATCAACCGTTAGGTATGTCATTTTGTTCGCTAAATATTACTAATGTTTGTTTAGGGGGCAGTCCTATAGCTGAGGCACGTATTTCTTTTCCTGGTTATACTTATTATGTGTTCTCAATGGTTGTTTTTTTTCTTATATTCTTTGTATTGAAGTTAGGTAAGAAATATCCGTATTTGTTGTTTTTTGGCATTCCCTACCTTTGCATATTTGGGCGTGCTGATGTGGCAGGGTTTATTTTCTTTGTTTTTTATTCGACACTGATTTTTAAACTATTAGTTGCAAAAATAAAGGTAAATTAGCCGATATTTGTAATCTAAGCTTGTATAAACTCAATATTAATAATGACATGTTGGAATTGATTAGGTGAGATGATATATATTAATACTCGCTCTCTATCTCAGAGAGTTACAGGTGTTCAGCGCTATTTAAGAGAGATTTTGCACAGGCTCCCAGAAGGTGTGGTTTCAAATGTTCAACCTGATGCAGCTTGTTCAGGGATAAAAGCTCATTTATGGGAACAGCTTTCTTTGCCTGTGAAAGTAAATGGTGGGCTGTTATGGTCTCCCTGTAATACTGGACCTGTTTTTTATCAAAATCAGGTGGTTACTATACATGATATGGCATTTTTACGAAAACCCTGAGTGGTACTCTAGGGAA
>NZ_MDTU01000001.1:1685609-1724432 GCF_001720395.1 Piscirickettsia litoralis | reverse complement strand
TTGTTTTACAAGTTGATTGTTCCTACTTTGGCAAAAAGAGTTAAGCGGATAGTGACAATATCAAATTATACAAAACAAAAAATCATTGAAACCCTTGGTGTTGATGAGAAAAAAATTAATGTTATATATAATGGAGTATCTGATATATATCGAAAAAAATCTCAATCCGAAATTGAAAATGTTCGTCAAAGATATGACATAAAAGAGGCATACTTCTTTGTGTAGGAGCATTGCAGCCTAGAAAAAATTTATCTCGCTTATTTTCTGCTTGGACAAATACGCAAGCAAAAAAAAAAGTATGAGCCTAGTTGTGGTTGGCGATAAAGAAAAATCTTTTAGAGGAGCTGGATTTTCAACAGCCCCTGAAAAAACATTATTGCTTGGAAGAGTGCATGATGAAGATTTAGCTGTTTTGTATGCAGGTGCGAGAGGGTTCGTATTTCCCTCATTGTATGAAGGTTTTGGTATTCCTGCTATTGAGTCAATGGCTGCAAGTACACCTGTTATTACTTCAAATACAACCTCTTTACCAGAGATTGTTGGTGACAGCGCAATTTTGATTGATCCTTATAATATAGACGATATAGCAAAGGCGATAGATAGCCTTGCATTTTCTGATGAACTTTGTCGGGAATTATCGGAAAAAGGTGACCAAAGAGTCTTAAATTTCTCTTGGGATAAATGTGCGGATGATACTTATAAATTTTTGTCTTCAGCTTTGTAAGTGTGGTAAACAATCTGGCTATTTTCTTAGAAAAGGAAAGCGATATGCAACAACCTAAAGTGGCACTTATTGTAGATTGGTTAACTGTATATGCAGGTGCTGAACGAGTGGTCGAACAGATTATTAATATCTATCCCGAGTGTGATTTATTCTCCCTTGTCGATTTTTTACCTGACAATCAAAGAGGATTTCTTCAACATAAACTGGCAAAGACAACTTTTATTCAAAGGCTGCCTTTCTCTCGCAAAAAATTCCGAGCATATTTGCCTTTCATGCCTATGGCCATTGAGACATTGAATTTGGAAGGTTACGATATTGTTATTTCTAGTTCTCATGCAGTTGCTAGAGGAGCAATTACATTAGCGAATCAATTACATATTACTTATTTGCAAGCGAGGAATTTAAAATATGCTTATGAAGATAGGTTTTTGTATTTTAAGTTACGGAAGCTAGGCTATTTAAAAGAGTACCTTCTGCATAAGCTAAGAATGTGGGACAGAATTGCGTGTAGTCGGCCAGATCATACTATAGCAAATTCAAAGTATGTGTCTTTGTGGACAAAAAAAGTTAACCGGATCAAAAGCCAAGTAATTTACCCTCCAGTAGATGTTGATCGTCTAATTGAAATGAGTGTGGAGAATAAGGAGGAGTATTATATTACTGTAGGACGGTTAGAGCCTTATAAGCGTTTTGACCTTATTGTGGATGCCTTTAATCAATGTGGGAAACCTCTTTATATTGTTGGCGATGGGAGTCTTCTAAAGAAGCTTAAAAAGGCTGCAAAAAAAAGTATAGTGTTTTTAGGTTTCCAGTCAAAAGAAAAGGTTGCTGAGCTTATTGCCGCTGCAAAAGCACTTGTTTTCTCAGGCTGCGAAGATTTTGGTATTTCGTTGGTTGAAGCTCAAGCTTGTGGAACACCCGTTATTGCTTATGGCAAAGGAGGGGCGTTGGAAACAGTCACTCCCTTGACCGAGAAGGAACCTACAGGCGTGCTTTTTTTCGATCAAACTGTAAAAGAGATCTTGAATGCGGTTACGGCATTTGAAAACAGTAAAGATGCCTTCACTTTAGAAGCCTGTAAAAGAAATGCCAAACGCTTTTCGAATGAGCGCTTCAGAAGAGAATTTAAAAGCTTTGTTACAGAAAAATATCAAGCGCATTGTAACAGTCTCGCACAGAATTATTCTGTATTGTCTACTTCACTCTATAAACAAGGTATTTCATCATGATTCTTATAACCGGCGGCGCAGGTTTTATTGGCTTCCATACTGTTGAGCTGCTATTGGCTCAGGGTAATAAGGTGCGGGTGTTAGATAATTTATCATCGGGAAAGCTTAGTAATTTGCCCGATAACCATCCTAATCTGGAGCTTATGCAAGCAGATATTCGAGATTATGCTGTTGTCGTTGAGGCTATGCAAGGAGTGTCAGCAGTATTACATCTTGCCGCGCAAGTTTCTGTACCTCGCTCAATAGATAATCCGTTAGAATCTCTTGAGATTAATACTCAGGGCTTTGTGAATGTGTTAGAAGCAATTCGTAGAACTGATAGTAAAATACATTTGGCGTATGCATCGAGTGCAGCAATTTATGGCAACGTTAAGAAGTTGCCTTGCAGTGATGAGTTTGAACTACCCATAGAGACAAATTCTTTTTATGCGTTGGAAAAGGCGAATAAAGAGCGTTATGCAGCTTTGTATAATAAGTTGTTTAATATTAGCAGTATCGGTTTGCGCTATTTTAATGTGTTTGGCCCCAAGCAGGACCCATCTTCGCAGTATTCGGGAGTTATTTCTAAATTTATGACTGCTGCTGTTGAATGTCAGCCGATTAATATTTATGGTGATGGCGAGCAAAGTCGTGACTTTATTTATGTTGGAGATGTGGCGCAAGCAAACATGTTAGCATTAAAAAGTGATAAGCATGGTGTGTGTAATATCGCGACAGGGTCTGCTACAACCCTAAATCAGTTAGTAAGCTCTATTGAGAAAATAACAGATAATAAACTGAACTGTGTTTATTTTGACGAAAGGCCTGGAGATATTAAGCATTCGCTAGCCAGTGTTAAATATGCAGCTGAGCTATTAAATTTTTCAGCTAAGACAGTATTTGAAGAAGGCTTGAGTGATTATTTTCAGTCACTATCAAGCTAATACAAAAAAGAGGCTTTAAGCCTCTTTTTTTGATAGTCATTAAAATCTTTCTATATCATCCTCACCCAGATAACTTCCAGATCGGACTTCGATAATTTCCAAGTCAATTTTCCCAGGGTTTTCTAGTTGATGAATTTCACCGATAGGAATATAAGCAGATTGGTTCGGTTCTAATAAAATAGTCTCTGACCCTTTGCTTATTTTTGCAGTTCCTGCTAAAACGATCCAGTGTTCACTGCGATGCATGTGGCGTTGTTTAGAAAGCGTTTGGCCTGGTTTGATGCTAAGGCGTTTAATTTCAAAACCTGTGCCGTTATCTAAGCTTTGGACCCAACCCCAAGGGCGATAGATTTTGGTGTGATGGCGATGTTCATAGCGTTTATCTTGCTTTAAACGCTCGACGATTTTTTTAACATTTTGAGTATCATTTTTGTCGGCGACAAGTACCGCATCTTCTGTGGCGACAACAATAAGATTATCAATACCGACACTGGCAATGAGCGGGCCATCTGATCGTAAATAACAGTTTTTAGAGCCTTGATTGATGATATCGCCTTGTAGGTGATTGCCCTGAGCATCTTTATCACTGACTTCCCAAAGCGCACTCCAAGAGCCAACATCTGACCAACCTAAATCAACGGGGATAACTACGGTATTCGTTGCTTTTTCCATGATAGCGTAGTCGATGGAGACATCTTCGCATTTTGAAAATTCTGCTTCATCAAGACGATAAAAATCTAAATCTTGATTGCCTTTTTTCAGGGCAAGCTCACATTGATGCAAAGTATCGGGAATGAGTGTTTTAGCAATATCGATCAATGTCTTTGCTTTAAAAAGAAACATGCCGCTGTTCCAACTATAATCGCCCGAAGAGAGATAGTTTTCAGCGGTTTTTAAGTCGGGTTTCTCGACGAAGCGGCTGACTTTAAAGCCATTATTAAGATGGTTCAGTGTTTCTCCAGCTTGGATATAGCCATAGCCGCTTTCAGGGTGCGTCGGTTTGATGCCAAAGGTAACGAGTTGGTCGTTTGCCGCAGCTTTTTGAGCATCTTGAATAGCTTGAAGAAAGCGGTCTTGTTTCTCTATAAGGTGGTCTGAAGGGAGTAATAACACATCAGCTGCTACATCTGATTCAAGTACAGTCAGGGCCGCGATAACAGCAGCAGGAGCGGTATTGCGCCCACAAGGCTCGAGGATAACCTTGCTGCCAGAAATGCCTTGTTCGCGCAGCTGTTCTGCAACAATAAAACGGTGTTCGTGATTGCAGATGATTGTCGGTGAGGCAAACAGTGTTTTTTCTGTGAGGCGGTTGACAGTATCCTGTAGCATAGTGTGTTCTGTTGCTACAGGTAAAAGTTGTTTTGGATAAAGTGCACGGGAGAGTGGCCAAAGTCGTGATCCGCTGCCACCAGATAAAATAACTGGATAAATCAACTGATTACCTCAAATATAAAATATAATTTTGGTTAATATAGCTTAGAATGATCTGCCAGTATACCTGAGCTGCGACTGTTTTAAAGAGGGCTGGTAATTTTATGCTGAAAATTTACCAATATTTCATTAAATTTTAATGTTAATTTTTATTAAGGAATGTATAATATCGGGTTGTGAGTTGTCAGTTTATATATAGAATGTTTTGTTTTTAAAGAAAAATATCTGATTTTTGTCTTTGAGGAAAGTGTATGAAGCGCGGAATGCTAAAAGAGCACAGCAGCTTATTTTTTATTTTAATATGTTTAGCTGAATTGATGCTGGTTGCCATAAGTGGCTTTTTGGCGCACCGGCTCTATTTGGAAAGCTGGGGTATGGATCTTCGTAATGTTGAAGCGATTCTGTTGGGGGTTGTTCTCGCAGCTGTCGCTTTTCCCTTATGCCGTGCTTATGCGCCGCTACGAGGGCAGGCGATGGGAACTATTTTTCGCCGTGTGATATTTGCCTGGAGCCTAGTGATTTGTTATTTGGTTCTGATTGCATTTTTTACGCACCGAACTGGTATTTATTCTCGAGGCTTTTTATTAGCTTGGGCCGTTGTTGGCGCTGTTTTATTAATCGCTTTTCGTTTGGCTTTAGTGACATTTTTGCGCTATATGCGCTCGCATGAGCATAATTTGCGCCGTGTGGTCGTGATTGGAGCAGGCTCTTTAGGTGAGCGTATTGTCCAAAATTTGGATCAACACTTATGGACAGGTTATCGTGTAGTCAGCTTTTTAGATGATGATAGCAGTAAAGAAGGTGAAGTTATTCATGGCTATCCTGTTACACGCATGCCTGAGGACTTAGGTGCTTGGATGAAAGTGCAGCAAGTTGATGAGGTTTGGTTGGCACTGCCTTTGCGTGCGGATCAACGAATAAAAGAATTGTTATATCAGCTACGGCACAATCCTTTAACTGTGCGTTTAGTACCTGATATTTTCTGCTTTAGTCTATTGAATCATCATCAGCAAGACATCGCTGGCTTACCGACAGTAAACTTACACGCAAGTCCGATGAGAGGCTTTAATCGCCTATTAAAGGCAGCTGAAGACCGTATTCTTGCTGGCATTATCTTGACTTTAATTAGTCCCTTGATGGTAATTATCGCTGTTTTGGTGAAGTTGGGATCTAGGGGGCCTGTGTTTTTTAAGCAAAAGCGTTATGGCTGTGATGGTCGTGAGATAGAGGTTTATAAATTTCGCAGTATGGTTGTGCATCAGGAGTCAAGTGGTAAAGTCACTCAAGCGAGTAAGAATGATAACCGTATTACTGCGATTGGTGGTTTTTTGCGTCGGACAAGTTTAGATGAATTGCCGCAATTCATTAACGTATTAAAGGGTGATATGTCTATTGTCGGGCCGCGTCCGCATGCAATCGCTCATAATGAAGAGTATAAAGACCTAGTGGATCAGTACATGCAGCGTCACCTTGTCAAGCCTGGGATCACTGGCTGGGCGCAGGTTTCAGGTTTTCGTGGTGAGACAGATACCTTAGATAAGATGGAAAAGCGCGTGCAATATGATTTGTATTATATCCGTAATTGGTCTTTATGGTTTGATATTAAAATTATTTTTAAAACGATCTTTAAAGGCTTTACTCATAAAAATGCGTATTAGGATTAATTAGTGTCTAGCGTGATACAAGAGTTAGTCCAATGTTTGTCGATAGCGAAAAACGCTGACGAGCAAGGTTACAGCTAGGAATGCTAAAATAGGCCAGATATCCGACCATAGTGTCACTAGTTCATTGCCCTTAAGCATAATGCCACGAGTAATACGTAAGAAGTGAGTTAAAGGGAGGATCTCTCCAATGTATTGTGCCCATACAGGCATACCATAAAAAGGAAACATAAACCCTGAAAGCAAGATTGAAGGGAGGAAGAAGAAGAAGGTCATTTGCATGGCTTGAAGTTGATTTTTTGCAACAGTGGAGAAGGTCAGCCCTAAAGCAAGGTTAGCAATAATAAAAGGGAGTGTTGTTAAAAACCAACAGTAAAATACTGCCTTGGTTGGGCACGTGAAATAAAAAAATAGCAGCGACTAGAATAATCAGTTGTTGCAAATATCCAACTAACACATAAGGCGTAATTTTTCCTAGCATTACTTCAATAGGGCGAACGGGAGTTGCGAGTAAACTTTCCATGGTGCCTTTTTCATATTCTCGCGTAATCGCCATTGCGGTTACCATGACTAATGACATAGTAAGAATGACTCCCATGAGCCCGGGTACAATATTATATTGGGTAATTTGCTCAGGGTTGTATTTCATATGGATTAATAATTGGAATGGTGCTGCTTTTGATTGTAAATAGTTGAGAGGCCCTTGTAGATTATTTTGGAAAACTTGATTCGGTAATGCATTAAGAGCAGAGATAGCATTGCCTGTAGACGAAGGGTCTGAAGCGTCTGCTGTAACTAAAATTTCAGGGGATTCACCTCGGATCATTTTTTCTGAGAAGTGGGTGGGGATTGTGACAATAAACTGTGTTTTGCCACTGGCTAATAGTTGATCGGCATGCTGTGCAGTAGAGTTATCATTAATGATGTGAAAGTATTTTGTATTTTGTATTGCACTGATGAACTCCCGAGTTAAGGGAGAGTGGTCATTACTTACAATCACCGTGGGTAAATTGCGTGGGTTTTGATTAATGGCAAAACCAAAAAGGACAAGCTGGATGAGTGGAATCATTACAAGCATTGCAATGGTGACGGGGTCACGGCGAATTTGGATAAATTCCTTAATAAGAACGGAGAAGAAGCGTTGGTATGAAAAGCTCATCTTTCAAACTCTCAAATAATTAGGCGAAATTATCTTGTTGTAGGGCAACGTAAGCGATAAAAGCATCTTCAAGACTGGGCGGGATTTCTTGCCAATTAAAGTCACTTGTTTGGTAAGGAAATAAAGTTGACTCTGGGGTGTCTTGACGAATACTGATATGTAATGCGCGACCAAAAGGAGCGATTTGGACCACTTCTGGAACATGCAGGAGCTGGCTTTCTAATTTATTTAAATAAGGCCCTGATATTTGCCAAGTACGGATTTTTGCATTTTTAATCACTGCATCAATATGCCCTGAGGCAAGGAGCTGGCCATAGGCGAGGTAGGCTAAGCGGTGACAGCGCTCTGCTTCATCCATGTAATGGGTGGTGATTAGAGAAGTTGTGCCTTCATTTGATAATTTATAAATTTCATCCCAAAACTCTCGTCGTGCCTTTGGGTCTACGCCTGCTGTTGGTTCGTCGAGTAGAAGAAGTTGAGGTTCGTGAATGATTGCAGCGCCGAGCGCAAGCCGTTGCTTCCAACCGCCCGATAAATTACCTGCCAATTGGTATTGGCGTTGCTTGCCAATTTCTAAGCGATCAATAACTGCCTCGACGCGTTCACGGCGTTTATCCATGCGATAGAGTCGTGCGACAAAGTCAAGATTTTCGTAAACGGTTAAATCTTCATACAGAGAAAAGCGTTGTGTCATATAGCCAATTTTATTTTTGATCTGTTCTGCTTGAGAGAAAATATCGTAGCCTAGGCAAGTGCCTGACCCTGAATCTGGGGTAAGGAGACCACAAATCATGCGTATCGTCGTTGTTTTACCGCTGCCATTTGGGCCTAAGAAACCAAAAATTTCACCGCGCTCAACTTGCAGGTTAACATCATTGACGACTTTTTTTCCTGAAAACTCCTTATTAATATTTCTTACGTCGATCGTGTAAGTGCTGTTTACATTAGCTTGCATAGTGTACCTCAACAGGTTGTCCAGGGTGGAAGGGTTGGCTTTGGTTGGACTGACTAAAGCGCGCTTCGATACGAAAAACAAGCGCTGTACTCTGTTTTTGGGTATATAGAACTGGAGGAGTGTACTCGGCCTGACTTGAAATATAATCGATAGTGGCTTGAATGGGTCTTGGATGTGTTGCTGTGCTGACAGTGATTATCTGATTTAAGTGCAAAGTGGGTAGTTTTTGGGCGCTGATAAAGAAAATAATTTTGATGTTCTTAGGAGATAAAATCGAAAGCACGGGGCGGTTTGCAGGGATTTGCTCTCCAAGACGGTAATAAATGTCAAACACATAACCGTTGATTGGACTGGTCCCCTGCTTTTGTTCTAGCACCCACTGGGCTCGCTCCAGTGTTGATTGTGCCTGATGTTGGCTGGCGATGGCAGCTTGGATTTGCTCTTTCCGTGCAGGTAAAGCTGCACTCACTAATTCAGACTGCGTTTGATAGACATTATTTTGTGCAATTTTTGCTTCTTCTAAAGCAGAGTCGAGCGTTTCCTGTTGGGTTGCGCCGGCCTTAATAAGGTTTTTGTAGCGTTTTAACTGCTTGTTAGCATAAATGAGCTGGGCCTCTGCTTGCTTGATTTTAGCTTTAATTTGGTTGAGTTCGGGTTGACGTTTGCCATAGCGCAGATTGGCCAAATTGGCTTGTGCTTTTGTAAGACTAGCCTGAGCTTGACTAACATCATATCTTTCTGGTGCGCTAACAAGTTGATAAAGTGTTTGATGAATACTAACCTGTTGGCCTTTTTTGACATTTAGCTGCTCTAGTTGCCCTGCGAATGGGCTGGCGACATAGGTTAGGTCTGCCTCAATGTAGCCGTTGCTGTCATTATCTTTCTTAGATGTGCAGGCGGCCAGGCTTAAAAAATGTGCTAGTCGTGATGGATAATATTATGATTTTTAAATAAAAGTGTGATTTCACAATGAGTCTCACTATCTGTGTTTAAAGAGTTGTAGCAAGGTTTCGTTGTAAGCCTTTGGGATATTATAACATTAGTTTTTAAAATTAAAACGATCGTTTTAATTTTTGTGGTATGATAAACGTAGCTTGTTAATATTTAGAGTTAAATAAAAGTTAAAAGCATGGCGAGAAAAAAAGAGCGTACAAGGCAAAAAATTATCGAGGTGGCGATACAATGTTTTGCTGACTATGGTTATGACGGAACATCCATTCGGACCATTACGAATTATGCACAAGTCAATGTATCAGCCATTGCTTACCACTTTGGTGGCAAAGAAAAGCTTTACTTAGCGGTGATTGAATTTATTCTTGGGGAGATGCAACGGACGCTATCTCCACATGCTTTCCATTTGATGCAGTTGATTAATGAAGATCATCCAAAGTCTTATTATCGAGATAAAATTATTGAATTACTCATTGCTGTGGCTAATAAATCACTAGAAGAGAATACAAAATACTTTTTTTTAATTGTGATAAAAGAACAAATAAAACCAAGTGTTGCCGCTGATATTTTATATGAACGCCACTTTAACAAAATGTTTTCTTTGATTGGGAGTTTATTGCAAAAAGCTTCTAGTCAGCAAAAATCTGAATTAGAAGTGAAGTTGATGACTCAAGCCCTATTGGGGGAGGCATTTACTTTTATTTTGGGGATAAGCAATTTAAAGAGAGAATTAAATATTGATGAGTTTGATTCTAAGCACATCGCTTCATTGAAAAAAATCTTGGCGATGACGGTTGAGGGTTTTTGTCAATAATCAGAAGGTTTGTTTCCTATTATTTGTCGGCTTTTGATAAATGTATACTACAACTATGGTTTCCTGTTATCTAAGTGCTTGCGATATAAATCCTTCTTTGGCATAAAACTTGCCGTAGGTTCCTTGTGTTTTCAGCTCAAGCTTTACGAGGCCAGTTATGCAAGGACAAGGATTTCGTCAATTTATTTGTGCCGGTGCATTGATGAGCATAGCATTTGCTGGCGTTGCTGCAACGATTCAAGATGTTTCAATGGATTTGTCTCGCAATAGTATCTCTTTAAATGCTTATGACCATATTGCTGTATTACCAAATGTTTTAAGTCCTTTAGCACCAACGGCTGCTGGGGCCGAGTGGGGTGATATTTATTTTGGCTTTTCTGCGGTAAACCATTCATCGGGTGCAGATAGCATCAATGGTGTCATGACAGTGGGGATGGGAGTGGGAGACCCTGATCGTTTTGTTGGTTTGGATATGAGTGTTGGTGTGACAAGTGTGAATCCTGAAGATGGTGGTTTTGCTAAAGATCGCCATGTTGATTTAAAGTTACACCGAAGCTTGCCTTATCAATCAGCGATTGCTGTTGGTGTAGAAAATTTAGCTGCTAATGGCTTTGATCGGGATTTTAGTAAAAGTTATTATCTTGTGCTGACTAAAGCCTTTCAAGTTGCTAAATATAATCTATCTATTTCTTTAGGGGCAGGCAATGGCCGTTTTCGTAGCCAAGATGACATCAAAGATGATAAAAATTCGTTAGGTATTTTTGCTGATGTAACTGCTGGAATTACTGAATGGTTAGATGTATTTGCAGATTGGACGGGAAATTCGATTTCTGCAGGAGCCAGCGTACAGCCTTTTAAAAAACTCCCTGTGACCCTCACTGTTGCCGCCTTAGATATCACTAAAAATTCAGTTAATGCTGTGCCTGTTGCTGTGGGGCTGGGGTTTGCGCACCGATTTTAAAGTTTTGATCCTGTCTTTGTAAATATCGTTATAATTATCATGTCCATGATTTATTAAGTCTTTATTCATCTTCAAAATTCCAATATTATGGTGAAAAAGTATAAGCGCCTGGTTTAAAAGGGCTGTGAATGTGATTAATTAATAATGAGAATGATGGAGAGAGGGGTAATGAAGATTTCTAAAATTGCGTGTGGCCTTGCAGTTGTAACACTTGTACTGCCGGCAGCTAGTATGGCGGCAAGTCAAGGGGGGCAGATTTTTTGTCACGCCGAGTATTGGTGCAGGTTGGTTTGATTCAGATCGTCAGGTAAGCGATGAGCCGGTATTGAATTTGAGCTTGGGTTATAACATTACTGACAATGTAGCTGTTGCCTTGTCTTATGCGCACTCTGGCAATAAAGACGATGTCACTGGAAATTCAGCGAGCATGAACCAAATGCGCATCGATGGCTTGTATCGTTTTATGGCACAAAGTCGTTTTCAGCCTTACTTACTCGCTGGAATTGGTCGCCAGAATTTAAAAGGCTCGAATAGCTTCTTAGATTATGGTGCTGGCTTAACTTACGACTTTATGCCAAATGTTGCCTTAGATGTGGGTGTGCGCCGCCAATACCAATTAGGCAGTGATAATCGCACGGATACGATTGCCTCTGTGGGTATTCAGTTTAGTTTTGGTCCGCATGGTAACGCATTTACTAGCGGTGATAACTTTAACCAAAGTGAAACAGCTCCTGCACCTGCGCCTGAAAAAGCGGCAGTAGCGCCTGCACCTAAAGTCGCAACACCTCCTGTTGATCCATGCATGGTGCCAATCAATAAAATTGAGATTAACTTTGCTTCAGCCAGCGATAAAATATCATCAAACTATGATTGTAAATTAGGCCGCATTGCTGCTTTTCTAAAAGATAATCCAAAAAGCTCAGCGATGATTAAAGGGTATGCCGATAGCAGTGGTAATCCGAACTATAATAATGAAGGCTTATCACAACGTCGGGCTGAACGTGTGAAAGACTATTTAGTGACTCAAAAAAGGGGTGAATAGCCACCGCTTAATTACGCAAGCGATGGGAATCAAAGACCCGGTTGCAACCAATAAAACCACTGAAGGCCGTGCGAAAAACCGCCGTGTTGATGTGGTTGCAATGAAATAATACTGTTGGGGTATTAAGCGATGAAAAAGCCTACCGTTGTAGGCTTTTTATTTTGAGCGGTAAAATAGTTCGAATATTGGCTTAGCTGGTGTCATTATTTTTTTCGATTAAAACCACGTCAGCGGCATAAGGAGTGCCGGAGGTATCTTTGTGAATAGAGTAAGAGACTTTTTGGTGAATATCTAAGCTTTCAATATTTGCTTGAGGGTCAAAGCCTGAGCGATGTACGAAAATATCATCACCGCCATCTTGAGGGGTGATATAACCGAAGCCTGTTTCATTGTTAAACCATTTGACAAATCCGTCTGCCATATAGGTTTTATTCCGTCATTGATTTGCGTAGTTTCTTTAAAGCGTTTTTCTCAAGTTGACGCACACGCTCGGCAGAGACTTGATATTTCGCCGCTAGTTCATGAAGTGTAGCCTTGTTTTCTTCATCTAGCCAACGTTGTTGCAAGATATCACGGCTGCGCTCATCAAGAATAGCAATGGCCTGCAATAGCTTGTTTTCCTGATCAGATTGCCAGTTGTCGTGCTCTAGGGCGAGAGCAGGGTTGTTCATCGCATTGGTATCTTCGAGATAACTCGGTTGTGCAATGCTTGCGCCCTCTTCATCATCACTTGCTGGAGCAATGGCAGCGTCATGGGCGCTTAAGCGTGCTTCCATTTCAACAACGGTTTTTGCTGGAACACCTAAATCGGCGGCGACAGACTCAACTTCGGCCTGGTTAAACCAGCCTAAGCGCTTTTTCTGTGATCGTAATGAAAAGAATAGCTTACGTTGTGCTTTTGTCGTTGCGACTTTCACAATACGCCAGTTGCGGATAATAAATTCGTGGATTTCAGCTTTAATCCAGTGCACAGCAAAGGAGACTAAGCGTACGCCAACACTTGGGTCGAAGCGTTTAACCGCTTTCATTAAGCCGATATTACCTTCTTGGATAAGGTCGGATTGGGCAAGACCATAACCTGCATAACCACGAGCAATCTTTACAACGAAGCGCAGGTGGGCCATAACCAGCTTGCGTGCCGCTTCAATTGTTTGATTTTCATGATATTCTTTTGCCAGAGCCAGCTCTTCCTCGGCGGTGAGCATAGGAACTTGATTGACGTTATGAATAAAAGCGTCAAGGTTACTGCCTGGTGCAACCATCAACTCTTTGTTATTTGTCAGTAGTGCAGTTTGTGTCATGTGACTTCTACCTCCGTCAGGCACCATAACATATTTTTTATGCCTATGCTAGCCCTGAACGCGCTTAGGAATATATCAAAATATACCATTATCAATTAAAGTATAGCGCAGCGAGCTTATGTAAAGATTATCGTAAAGTTTTAATCACTCTATTGAGAGAGAAAAAACTCTGCCATAAGATGGGGGAGTAAACAGCAAAGGAGTGTAGATCATGAGTTTAAAGCGCCTGTCCATAGTTTCCTCTTTAGTATTCTCCAGTTTGATGGTCGCACAGTCTCCAAGCTGGGCCGCACGTGTGGCTCCAGCTCAGGCCCCTTTGGTTTCTTATGCTGTAGCGGTAAAGCATGCAGCACCTGCCGTGGTCAGTATTTATACCAGTAAAAACCAACGAGGCATGAGAGGAGGGGGATATGGTCGCCAAATGATGCCATTTTCACCCTATGGTCAAGGCATGCAGCCGGATGCCATGAGCTTAGGTTCTGGGGTGATTATGGATGAAGACGGTTATATCGTGACCAACTATCACGTGATTCGCAATGCAGATCAAATCGATATCGCCTTGCATGATGGCCGCAAAACTCAGGCTAAAGTCGTTGGAACTGACCCAGAAGTTGATTTAGCGATTTTAAAAATTAACTTAAAAAACTCTGCCTGTTATACAAGTTAACCAAGACAAATCAATGACAGGTGATGTCGTTTTAGCCATTGGTAACCCTTATGGCGTGGGCCAGACCATTACCCAAGGGATTATCAGTGCCTTGGGACGTACGCGTTTGCGTATTACTAATTATGATAACTTGATACAAACTGATGCAGCGGTTAATCCTGGAAACTCAGGAGGCGCTTTGGTTAACTCGCGAGGTCAGCTTGTAGGTATCAATACTGCGATTTTCTCACGGACTGGGGGCTTTGATGGCATTGGCTTTGCGATTCCTGTGTCTACTGTTGAGAATGTGCTCGCACAAATTGTTAAAACCGGTCATGTTACCCGAGGTTGGCTTGGAATTGGTATCCAGCCGGTGCAATTAGAGCGAGGTAAGCAAAATGTGCATGGTGTATTAGTGACGAGTTTATCCTCACAAGGTCCGGCTGATGATGCCGGTATTCATATTGGTGATATTATCTTAAAGCTTAATGGCCAAGTTGTGGATGGTGCTGACGGGCTCGCACGCTTAGTCGCTCAATTGACGCCAGGTAAAAAGGCACAGCTTTCGGTGTTGCGTAATAATAAAGTGAGCCGCTTAACCGTTAAGATCGGGGCGCGTCCTCAGTTGCGTGGTTAGAGAATCAATCCTTGAAGTATTGCAGTGCAAGGTTTATGATGTGGCAAAATCGTAGGAGGTGCGTTATGTATAAGGTCTTGATGGTTGATGATGACCAAGAGCTGTGTCAGCTCATCCAAACATTTTTCACTAAACATTTCTTGGAAATCAATGCGGTGCATACTGGGGCCGATGCTCTAGAGCAAGTAACACAAGATCAATATGATGCTCTGATCCTCGATCAAAATTTGCCTGATGTTCATGGCTTGGAGTTGTGCGAGCAATTACGTAAACATTATCAAGGTCCTGTGCTGATTCTAAGCGGTGAAGGCGGTGAGGTGGCTCGGGTCTTAGGATTACGTGCCGGTGCTGATGATTACTTAGAGAAGCCCTTTAGTCGCCATGAGTTGCTAGAACGCATGAAAAAGCTTATTGAACGCTGTAGTCAAACGGCGAGTTCCTTGAGTGTTGCGCCTGAACAAGGTACGTATCGTTTTGCAGATTTCGAAGGTTATACCTTAGATTTTTATGAGCGCCTGTTGCGCCCCCGTGAGAATCGAGATAAAAAAATTCAACTCACTGATGTAGAGTTTAAGATCCTCTCTAGTCTGGTGATGCGCAATAATGCGCTTGTGCGTCGTGAGGATATAGAGCAGCTCGCCGCTGAGCCTGAGCAAAATAGCCGTTCTTTTGATGTACATATCAGCCGAATTCGTAAGAAACTCGGTAATAGCACAATGATTAAAACCATTCATGGTCACGGCTACATGATGGTTGGATCTTGCCAATTCAGCTAAGTATGGCCTGATTTGAAAAAACAATCTCATTGGGGCCACATGCCCCATGCTCAACAATATTGGCTAGTTTTTGCCATTCTCACTCTTAATCTGGCTATATTTATTGTCAGTGCAGGCTATGGCTATCGTCATTATTTTCGCGAACATCACCTAGAGCAGCGTATTCAGCACTATCAGCAAACACTTGTAGAGATCAGTGATCCTGAAAAATTTCGTCAAACCCTCCAAAACATTGGTATGGGAACGCATTTCAATGCATTTTTATACAAGCAGCGCCCTGAGCACCCTGTTGATGAAAACTTAATCTGTGAATACCAGACGGGGGAGCGGGTACTTCATCATTTGCACCTGCCTAATTTAACGAAAAAACAGCCTTGCTTAATCGTTTCCATTTATTATCCGAAAGTTAATTATTGGGTGCAGTTTTTATTTACCTACCATGATATTTGGCGCGATGTGATTTTATCGCTGGTGCTATTGGCCCAGTTTTTAACAAGTATTTATTTGGTGGCACGTCTGATCAATATTCGGGCCAAGCTTGCCAATAAAGTTTTAGCCTATAAAGAGCAGTCGGTGATGGACATTGGTCGAAATTTAAGCTCAGGCGACCAATTAGACTATGCAATTTGTGATGTGATTCGCGAGAAAACGAGCTTTATTTCAGCACTTGCTCATGATGTTAAGACCCCTTTAGCACGCTTGGGTTTAAAAATTGAAGACTTAGAGTTAGATACAAGTCGGCATGAAAGTTTAATGCGTGATTTTAATATGCTTAAAGACCTTATTGCCAGCGCAGAGCGCTTTGTAAAAGAAGGCTCTGTTATTGCGCCTGAGCAATTTGTTAGCATTAATGCTGTAAATTTTTTAACACATATTGTTCAAGATTATAAAGAGCTTGCAGATTCTATTCACTTGAATATAGATATTGCCTCAACGATTGCTTTGCAGGGGGACTACTCGGCACTGCGTCGGGCGCTGGAGAACTTGCTTAATAATGCACTACAAGCGGCCGATTCGTGTTTAGTCTATTTGCGTCAGGAAGGCGATAGCGTTTTAATAAAAATAGAAAATAAAGGTCAGATTGACCCATCTGTTCTTCATCGCCTTTTTGAGCCTTATCATAGTTCGCGCGGCTCTACGGGGCTGGGTTTGGCCATTGTTAAGGTGATTATCGAAGCTCATCGCGGCCGAGTTTGTTTGGAGAATATTACAGATGAGAAAGTCTGCGCCTGCATACGTTTGCCGATTGAAGCGGCGAAGCTAGGCGGCTAAAGCTTCTTTGGTATACAATGAGAGCGTTCCATCGTTAATTTAAGGGGATAAAATGGGCGGTCCATTTGCGCAAGCAGGTACATTGATTATAGATGTGGTTTTCGGCTTATATATTATGATAGTGATGCTGCGCTTCTTATTGCAGTGGGTAAAAGCCGACTTTTACAATCCAATTTGCCAGTTTTTAATTAAAGCTTCAAATCCTCTCTTATTGCCCTTACGCCGTATTATTCCCGGTTTAGGTGGGTTAGATATTGCGGCGATTATCCTAATTATTGTATTACAATTAATCGAGTCGAGCTTGATTTTTCTAATCAGCGGTTATCCGATGGGTAATATCCTCGCTTTATTGCTGTACTCAATAGGAATGGTTTTAAGTACGCTGTTTAAATTGTATTTTTATGCCATTATTATCCAGGCTGTATTGAGCTGGTTTAATCAAGGTTATAACCCTGTGGCTGAAATATTGCAGCGTTTAACAGACCCTCTGATGCGTCCGGTGCGGCGGATTATGCCAAATATGGGGGGTGTTGATTTATCACCGCTGCCGGTTTTGTTATTGCTCTTGATTTTGCCTATTTTAATCAGTACACCGATCACTAATTATGCTTTACAGATGATGGCAATGAGCGGTTGATCTGATCGTTGCAGTTTGAAACAACAAATTTATTGATAAAGGTTAGATTTAAAAATGCTTGAAACGATAGAAATGCTCATTGGTAATAAGGCTGAAGCGAGTGTGATCTGGCTGCATGGTTTGGGTGCCGATGGCAACGACTTTGCGCCTATTGTGCCTGAATTAGGTTTAGGTGCTGCGGCGAATATACGCTTTATTTTCCCACATGCGCCGGTGCGTCCAATTACCATTAATGGTGGGATGGCCATGCGCGGTTGGTATGATATCACTAGCTTAGGTTTTGATCGCACGGAAGATAAAACGGGGATTCAAAAATCATCAGAGCAACTGATAGAGTTAATTAATCAAGAAAAAGAGCGCGGGGTGAGCGCTGATCGTATTATTCTCGCTGGCTTTTCACAAGGTGGGGCAATCGCTTTGTATACTGCGACACGCCTAGTAGAAAAAGTCGCTGGAGTCATGGCCTTATCGACTTATTTACCATTATCAAGGGCGTTAGCAAAAGAAAAGCAAACGGCGAACTTAAGCACTGCTATTTTAATGGTCCACGGCACACAAGACCCTATTGTTCCCTATTTGCTGGGGGAAGAGAGTAAGCGGGTTCTAGAGCGTGAGGACTTTAGTGTCGATTGGCATAGCTACCCGATGCAACACAGTGTTTGCTCTGAGGAAATAGATCTGATTTCAAGTTGGCTACAGCATAGGTTAGGCTGATTGTGGAAAAACAACTGATTAAAATCGCGACACGCCAAAGCCCGTTGGCTTTATGGCAGGCACATTATGTTCGCCAGCAGCTTGAATATCACCATAAGGATGTATCGATAGAGCTGGTGCCAATTGTGACGCAAGGTGATAAAATTCTAGATACGCCTCTAGCCAAGATCGGTGGTAAAGGGTTATTTGTTAAAGAAATAGAAGCCGCCTTGCTTGATGGTCGTGCTGATCTGGCGGTTCACTCGCTAAAAGATGTACCGATGGAACTACCAGAAGGGCTCGTTTTGCAAGCGATTTGTGAGCGCGATGACCCGCGTGATGCCTTCGTATCTAATGATTATGCCAGTATTTTGGACCTGCCTGAGCATGCGACTGTTGGAACTTCTAGTTTGAGGCGCGAGTGTCAGTTAAAGGCGCGTTTTCCGAAGTTACAGATAAAATCTCTGCGCGGTAATGTGGGTACGCGCTTAAGAAAGCTTGATGAGGGGCAGTTTGATGCCATTATTCTTGCGGCCGCGGGGCTTCGGCGTTTGGAGTTATCAGAGCGAATTGCAGAATCTTTAAAGCCTGAGTATATGTTGCCTGCAGTCGGACAAGGTGCGGTGGCGATAGAATGCAGAGAAGATGATAAGGTTTTGCATAAGCTGCTTGCTCCTTTGCACCATGAGAAAACAGCACGCTGTGTGCTTGCTGAACGCGCGATGAACCATGCCTTAAACGGTGGCTGTCAGGTCCCAATTGCAGGCTTTGCGACGTTAAGCGATAGTGGTGAAATTTTACTGGAAGGTCGTGTCGGTGAGCCAGCAGGAAATGTGCTGCTTAAGGTTAAAAAAAGTGACAGTGATTCCGAGAGTCTGGGTCAGGCGGTTGCAAGAGAACTATTGGCCGAGGGGGCGGATAAGATTTTGGCCAAGGTGTACTCATGAGTTCTCTATCCGGCTTAACGGTTGCGGTTACGCGCCCTATCCAGTATGCCGGTGAGCTAGGGCGTTATTTAACGGCTCAGGGTGCGCGCGTTATCTTGGCTCCGACCTTGGAACTTAAGGCAAAAAATTTTAGGCTAGGCGAAGATTTCAACAGTGTTGATTCACTGATTTTTATTAGCCAGTTTTCAGTCCATGCTTTTTTTGAACAGTTTAATCAATTTTCTAAGAGTGATGAGCGTTTAGATTTATCGAATAAACGCTTTTTCGCCATTGGCGAAAAAAACCGCACAAGCTTTAGCTGAATATGGCGTGCAAGCTGATTACCCTAAGCGTGTTGCTGATAGCGAAAGTTTACTTGAACTAAGCGCTCTTGAATCGAAATACATTCAAGGCAAAAATATTGTGATTGTCCGAGGTGGTGTGGGCCGTGAATATTTGGCAAAAGTATTAGAAGAGCGTGGTGCTTTTGTTAATTATTTGGATGGCTATCAACGAGAATGCCCGGCAACACTGCCCAATGAGTTTACTCAGGCACTAGCAAGTCATGAAGTTGATATTGTAATTGTCACGAGTGTTGCCAGCATGTTGAATTTATATCAGTTATTATCAAAATATAGCAGTGAGCTAGATTTTAAGCTGTGTGTGACGAGTCAGCGTATTGGGAAAATAGCAATTGATAATAAATTTTCGTTGCAGCCATTAATTGCCAACAGCGCTGAAGTAGAAGAAATTGCAAACGCTTTGATATAAGGAGAAACCAGTGACTGAGCAAGTAGTAGAGGGTTCTGACAAAAAGCAGCAGTTAGGGAAAACTCGTTATTTTCTTGCTGTGATTTTAATACTGGTAATTATTTGTACAGGATTAATTGCTGCTTTGAGCTTTGGCTATAAAAAATTTTATGCTTTACAAAACCAGTTAGGTGGCAAGGATCAAGCACTTACAGCCTTAAAAACCACTCAGCAAGAGCTAACCGCTAAAATAGCAAGCTTAAGCTCGACACAGAAAAAATTGGGCGAAGATTTAAATTATAACCAGTAGCTGACAGAAAAGCAGCTTGATGCTTTAAAAGTGCAGCAATCTAAGAACGATATTCAGCGAGTTGCAATAAAAACAGATTTATATCCAGTGTTGTTGATGGCGCAATACTTGCCTAAAGCGCAAGCACTTGCATTACTAAAGCAGGTGAAAGTGCAGTCTTTAGTACTCAATAATCAAGCTTTAAAAAGCGCACTAAGCGCTGATGTGCAGCGTTTGCAAGAAAGAGTCAGTACAGATTGGCCAGGAATTTATCAGCGTATAGCGTTGTTACATCGCCTAATTCCAAAGCTTGTGCCTCAAGAAAAATCGGCTCAATCGGCATCATCAGTATCTGTAAAAAGCACTGAAGCAAACCAAAGCAAAATTTCTGAGTATTGGCAAGAATTTAAGGATAAGCTCGGCAGCTTGGTTGTTGTAGAGCGTCAAGGAGATCATAAAAATTATCAAAGCTTACAGCTTGCTGTCAGTCAGCTATCAACCGCGGTGATGGATTTAAATCAAGATGGTTATCAGCAAATTTTGCTAAAAATTTTCACGGCAGTTAAAGCTGACTTTAGTGATGATAAAACCCAGCAACAGCTATTAAAAAACCTAACCTGGCTAAAGAGTCAGTCGATTGCGCCTACAGCCGTTACATTACAGAGTTTAAATTTGCTGAAACAAACTCATGTTGGGCAGGAGAACTAAGATGAGACTATTTTTGAGTGTTTGTGCTATTGTTGCGGCGGTCATCGTAGGTGTTTATTTAAACTCATACCCTGGTGAAGTGAGTGTGCAGCTTGGTGGTTTTCTTGTGCATTTGCCCTTATGGTTAGTTGTAATTGGCTTGGTTGTGATTGTAACGGTATGGGTTGTATTAAAATCTGTAATTGTCGGCCTTTGGAATTATCCGAGCCGTTGGGCACGGGGCCAGGCCAAGCGTCGTCGCGCTAAACAAAAAGCGGCCTTAAAAAAAGCACTAAAGGGGTTTATATCTGGGCGTTATGCGGAGGCTGAGCACTATTTTGTTCAATCTCGTGGTGAAATATTAGGGGGAGAAACTCAGCTATTGGCTGCACAGGCTGCACATGAGCAAGGGTTAACTCAGCAATGTGAAAGCTATTTGCAAGAAGCACAAAAGCAAGGTGTTGATGTGATTGATATCGATGTGATGCGCGCCCGCCATGCGCTAGATCATGGTGATGCTAAAGCGGCGCTGGCGATTGCTGAAAATATAGAAAATAACCAACCGAAACAAGTTGAAGCTTTATATCTACGTTTAGAGTGCTATCGCTTGTTAAGCCAATGGCAAGCGCTGATCAAGCTTGTTCCCGAATTGAAGCAATATACACAGATCAGCAAAGAAGAGCGCGAAGCGATTCTAATTGAGGCTTATCAAGGCCAGTTTGTGACTTTGAGCCATCAAGGAGGGGTTCAAGCAATTCGTGAGTTGTGGGGAGCGGTGCCGCGCCAATTGCGGAAAAATGCCTTGATTATTGCAGCCTATGCTGATGGTTTAAGTCAGCATCAGCAAGGAATAGACGCTGAAAAATTAGTTGCTAAGCAGTTGAATCAGTCATTCGATGAGTCTCTACTATATTGTTATAGTCGCATTCAAGGCGCAGATGCGAGCAAGCAACTCGCTCAAGTGCAAAAATGGCAAGTTAATCAGCCAGAAAATGCAGTGATCTATCACGCACTCGCGCGCTTAGCAGATCGTGCCAAGCTTTATGACAAAGCTCGTTTATATTATAAAAAGGCCTTGGTTTTATCCAAAGATTACCAACTAGAGTTAGAATATGCTGAATTGCTCGCAAAGTTGGGTGATCAACGCCAAGCCTTGGAGCATTTTCGTGCACAGTTGCATTCTAGTCATTAAGTTACTGGAGCCTGTTTTCAAATTGAATACAATAGGTTTACCTTATATTTATATTTTACTTACATAAAACTTACAATGTGCTTGGCGTCGTTGTGTTACATTAGTAGCATAGAAAATGATGATGTTTAGGGGCGAGTGTTATGTTGCAGGGTATTTTTTTGATTTTAAAAGTAAATTATTAGGTTTATTTCTAAAATCAAAAAATGAAGTAAATTATCAAGATGAAAGCCTGAACAAGGAAGTTTCATTGTTAGAGCAAGTAAACTACTTTTATGACGATACTGATGATCTTTATCATTATGAGCCAACACAGTTGCACGTTTAATTTAGTTCGTTTTATTTAAAATACCTGTATTTTGGAAGTATTGTTATGTCATTACCAGAAACTCACCTCAAAACGATACTTGAGGAAAGCGCTAAAAATTCTATGCGAGAGCGTTTATTATCCGACTCTGCTGTTAATTATGGTAGTGAGCATGACGAGCATCCTGGACCGATGCCTGCAAATAGTAGTACGTTGCCTTTAAGGAATTACCAGACGGTTAGAGCTCAACAAACATGTGCACAGCGGGCATGGAATAGATTGTGTGCGGTGGGTCGCTTTTTTAAAAATACAGTTGCTCCAGCGGTGAGGAGTACCCTTATTTCAACGGCTTCGACGATTGGATCATTAGCTGCCGTGGATGGTGGGTTAAAACTGGCTGGATATGAGGGTATTTATGATGATGACCCAACTGCTTTATTGACAGCACTAAGCATCGGTGTGATTGGTTCATTGGGTTATGGAGTGTATAATCATGGTTACTATGGTCCTGAACCAACGCACCCTCCACGAGCTGCAGACCAGGATCGTTACCCTGGAAAAACAGTAACCGTTTTAGAAGCTGCATTTGTATTAGGTGAAATTAATATTGCAATGGCTGAAATAATACAGATGGCTTCAGAAAATGAGTGGTTTAAGGAAAAAGTTAAAGAAGACCCAATTTGGTTGGCTGTTCCTATTGTTGCGGGGCTTATTATCGGAGGTGGGCTTGCAGCGACTTATTTCGGCACAAATATTGGTTCTATGGCGTATCCACGTTTGACGGGCAATGAGCGTGGTGAATATCAAGGTAAGTTGTATAATTGGGTCACCGACCCTAACCACCCAGAGCGTGCTAGCCGTTTCAAATCATTTTTAGCGACTATGTTTGGTGCGACTGTACATGGCTATCCAACCTTGCAAGGGTTGCAAAATATGGGGGCGCCTGCACCTGCGGCAATGGGCGTTGCTTTATTCGCACATTTGGCCGGGCAGACAGGTGTGACGAAAGTCATCGGAACTAGCTTGCATAACGTGTTAACTGAGAAAGGTGCAGATCTTAGTCATTATACTCAGATGATGACGAATGCAGATACACGTTGGACTGATTATGCTTTCGGTGGTGAAGCTCTACCTAAGCTTGTGGAAAAAATGTGCGCCTGTTTTGGTTGTAAGTGTACGCCTGAAACGGTGAATAGGATTGAAAAAGCAGTGAATGGTATGTTGTATGCTGGAAGTATGGTGAACACCGCAATTGTGAGTGGTAATGCCGTGGGGCGAGTCATGCCTCCTGGTTCTCCTAGTTCTTTAGAGCGGGCAATTAAGTGGATGATTGCGACGACTGTTGGAGTTGCAGAATCGGTAAAAGTGCTTGAACATCAGCCAGCGCCTAGGGTTATGCCTAGATTAATGTCCAGCGCCCATGATGCTAAACTCGACCTAGAGCGAGGAGATAATAAAGCTGACTGTGATTTGGTTGCCTAACTTTAAACTAAATTAGATATTATTTTTCAATGGATAAAATAGTGAGGAGATAACAGATGAATACTAAATGTCGTCGTTGCAATGCGGAAATGGATACGCGTCGTGTTTCTGTGCAACAGCTTTGCCTTACCTGTTTGGATGCATTGGAAGTAGAAACAAAAAAAATCAGAAGCACTTGTTATGCAGCAGCAATGTCTTCAAGCGAGCATTGCTATGGGTGGCAATAATAATCCAAAGGCGGATGAGCATGAACTTACGCAACAATCTTACTCGCCTTGCTTAAGCTATTATCGAGAAGCTATTGCATTGAAGGATGAGGAGCAACAGCGCCAACAGCAGAATACTATGGCTTCGTTAGCTAAAAGGAGATGATGCTACTATTCCATTTATTTTGAGATAGTGTAATCGTGTAGAGTTTGTTATTATGGGCGGGTTATCATTAAGAGTTACTTAATTAAAAACGGCTGTTTTAGAGTTGTAGTATGAGTCAAGTTGCAAGAGACACTCAAGAATCCTTTGAGTTTCTTCTAAAGCTCGCTAAGAGCAATAAAGGTCCTGCATTAAAAAAATTTATTGAAGAGCATAAAAGCTTATTAAAGCAACGTGGTGAAGACCAGCTTACGCCATTACAGCTTGCCGTTTGTTCAGGGTCGATAGAAACTGCCTTGATTTTTATGCAATACGGTGGGTTAGCGGCTTTACGTGCTAAGTTTTATAGTCAGAAAAACAAATCGTCTATTGTTCATTATTGCTTGGCCCGTGGTTGGGATGTCGTCAGTTCAGAGTCCTCTAACTTACCGTTTGGTGCTTTTGTGCAGGCCGCAGCGCCCTTGATGGGAGAGCGGTTATTTGCGTTACGTGATATTTATGGCATTAACCCTCTGGGGGTTGCTGTCTTCAGTGGTCAAGAATCGGCTACTAAGTTTTTCTTGGAGCTAGAGTTTTGTAAAACCACAATGGTTAAGCATGAGTATGATTTGGTTAATAAACTGCGTGAGGGTCGATAGTGGCAGGATCTAATAGCCCGAAAACAATAATAGACACTTATTTACTTCCAAATGATCCGGAGGCTAGAGTGAACTCTACTGGTGTGGAGCGCTGTATAGGGCAAATGGCTGCTAAGGTGGCGAACTCAGGTCAATTTGCTCGCCCCACTGTAATGAAACACCTATTTCAGGCAGCGCATGATGAAAAAGAGACAGGCTCTGGCCAAGATATGGACAATGGCCTTGACCTTTAGATTTATAGTGGCTTGAAAAAAATAAATTTTACAAAAGGTATGGTTGATCTCCTACATTAGAACACTGGGATTGTCTCTCGGCGTAATCAAGAGTGACGCGCTACACTATTGATTATAGACACGGAGGGTTATGCCATGAAACCAGTTGAATATATTTTTAGCGCCATTCAAGAGCATTATCCTGAGAGTTATGCGCTCTTGCAAAATACGGACTTTGACTTTAATGGGCTGAGTGTTAATCCAGATGATTTATGCGATGATCAAGCGGCCTGGATCAATCAATCATTTGCTTGGGTCGATGAGCTGATTGCTGATTTTGCCCACTTAAAAGAAAATGCTTCTTTTGATGACTTTTTACAGTATTACAACGAAGCGGTGCACTTTTATATCGCGAAGCCGGAAACCTTTAAATTATTATTTTTAGTTGCCTTGGTGAAGGTCAAAGATTGGGGTGAAGAGCTCACTGTATACTACGATCCTTGCCCTGAACATAAGCTACACTAGCTTATTTTCTCTAAGCTGAACTGATACTTTAGCGCTCTATAGCAGGTGAAATACGCATTGGCGATTAATAACCTCGCAGCTGTGTATACCGTGAATGATATAATAAAGACCAAGAATCGCTAAGACTAAGCCTAATAGTTTGCAAAACTGCATATACAACTGAGCATAGCGGTTTTCTTCGCCGAGCTTAAAACGCAAATAACTCGCCAAAATAATGAGTAATAAATAAACAGTAAAGCCAACATAGCCAGGGATCGCAAACACCTGGCTGCCAAAGTAACTAAAAATAATCAGTATCGGTATAATCATCGTTAATCCAGTGTAGTTATATTTATTATTCATTAAACTATTTTAACAGGCTTGGCTTAACGGTGGCTGATATATTTTTGTGCGCGTCCTTTACTCAAGACTAGTTGCCACAGTTGAATGTCGCGCGAGCGAAAGCAGGCGGCACATGACATGAGATAATAGCGCCACATCCGATAAAAGCGCGGGCTATAGTCTTGCTCTATTTCATGATAGGTTCTGGTAAAATTATCATGCCAGGCGCAAAGTGTTTTATCATAGTCTGGGCCAAAGTTATGCCAATCTTCCATAACGAATAATTCTTCAGCGGCTTTGCCGATTTGGTTGATCGATGGAATCACTGCATTGGGGAAAATATATTTTTCGACCCAATCATCGATTTTGACCGTTGAAATATTATTACCTATAGTATGGAGCAAAAAGAGTCCACCCTCTTTGAGTGATTTATGGGCGACTTCCATATAAGTTTGGTAATTTTTAGGTCCTACATGCTCAAACATGCCGATAGAGACGATGCGATCAAAGGTTTCGTTGAGATCACGATAGTCTTGTAGGCGAATTTCAACGGGCAGCCCTTTGCAATAGTCTTGGGCATAGTGCTGTTGCTCTTTAGAAATCGTTACGCCAACGACCTTAACACCGTAATTTTCAGCGGCGTATTTGGCCATGCCGCCCCAGCCACAACCGATGTCGAGCAGTTTCATGCCAGGTTCGAGTTCTAGCTTTTGGCAAATCAGCTCGAGTTTAGCAAGTTGAGCTTGTTCTAGAGTTTTAGCATGTTGCCAATAAGCACAGGTGTAGCTCATGGTTGGGTCGAGCATTCGTTGATAAAGAGAATTACCAATATCATAATGCTTCTCGCCAACTTCAAAAGCCCGAGATTGAGTCTGAAAGTTAAAGATTTTATGAGTAAATAACCGGACTAATAAGCCTAAATTAGTTTTTAATTTACCCTCTAGTTTGGCTTCTAGCATTTTGGTGATCATAGTGTCGAGTTGTTGGCAATCCCATAAGCCTGCCATGTAAGCTTCACCTAAGCCTAAAGAGCCTGATTTCAAGGCCATTTTGTAAGCACGTGGATCATGAACCTGGATATCCCAAGGCCTGCTACCGTTAATTTGGATGTCTGCATAATCGAGTAATACTTGAATATTATTTTCGAGTGTAGAGCTTTTTTTAGTATAATTCAGGCTGGAGTTTTGAGCCTGTGAATTAGTTTTCATTTTTTATCCCTTCAAAATTAACCTGCTGTTAAATTATTTTTTAAATAAATAATAAACTAATAATTTTGCTTAATCTCCTTTTCCAGGAAGATCATTATTGCCATTTATTATTAAATGGACTCAAAGTATCTTAAGATTTCTACTGTGATTGCATTCTAGCAAATAAAAAACTTGTATTGAAGCCCAGAAAAGTTAAACTATATGTAAATTTTACTTACAGCTTGTTGCTGTGAACATAGTCTAGTAAGGCTGAGGATAACTAATGCGACTACCGCCGTTACGCTCACTGCAGGTGTTTATTTGTGCTGCTAAACACCTTAATTTTACCCGAGCTGCTGAGGAATTATTTGTAACACATGTTTCTGTGAGCTTGCAGGTTAAGCAGCTAGAAGAGTATTTGGGGGTGAAGTTATTTCGCAAGGTTGGCCGTAAGCTTGAGTTAACGCCATTTGCTGCAGATTATGCGCGGAACTTGCAAACGGCTTTTGACCAAATAGAGCAAGCCACTGAACATTTTCTGCTTGCGAATGAGCATAATAACTTATTGAATGTAGTTGTACCTAATATTTTCGCTATGCGTTGGCTGATGCCAAAGCTTTCTGAGTTCCAACAACTGCACCCTCATATCGAAGTGCGGCTATGCTCACCCAATTACAAAGGACAGGACTACATTCGTAAACTTGAGCAGGGCGCTGCAGATATTGTGATTTGTTTGGATTTTGATGCGGATTTTTCCGGGAAAAAATTACAGTGTGACTTTATTTTCCAAGAAGAATTAGTGCTAATTTGTCGGCCTGATCATGAAGTTGCCAAGACAAAGCAATTAACTGCTGAAACGACGCTGTTATTAATGAATACGGTACATCGTAAGAAATTTTGGGAACAATACTTGCGTGAGATGACCGGAGAGAATCATAGTTTGGCCGAGTATCGCACGATGATTTTCCAAGACTCTAATCAGGTGATTCATGCTGCAAGTAATGGGTTGGGGGTGGGCCTTGCTAATCGAAGTTATGTGAGTGAGTTGGTAAACTTAAACCGTATTAGCATACCCATTGACCTTGCTATTCCAGGTGGGTGCTATGCTTGTTTAACCAGTGAGCAAAACTTAAAGCGAGAGAAAGTACAGATTTTTCGTAATTGGCTATTGTCTATGATTAAATAGAGGGATTATTTTAAATAAAGTTGAATTTAAATATTTGCATTTAGAGGGCAGGCAACAAGTAAGGTGAGCATGGATGCGATATAAGTTTAGGTTATTAAAATTAATTATTCTTGTTGGTATCAGTTTCTTATTGTTAGGCTGTGCAAGTCATTTGCAGCGCGCAGAGCAAAAAGCAAAAACAGCAGGTTTTCGCTCTGAATTGTTATCGACAAAACATTTTACTTTAATAAGTTTTTATAGAATATCAGCCGGAGCTAAAGCGGCGAATGTTTATATCGAAGGAGATGGCTTAGCCTGGTTAAATCGCTATAGCTTATCAACGAACCCAACGCCGAGGGATGATTTGGTCTTAGAATTAGCCTTAAGCGATCCGGCATTAAATGTGGTTTATATCGCGAGGCCCTGTCAATATGTACCTTTTGAATTAAATCCATCTTGTACAGCGAAATACTGGTCAAGCCATCGATTTGCACCTGAGGTTGTTAACAGTATTTCAGATGCACTAGACTTATTAAAAATAAAATTCCCAAATTTACATTATCATTTGATTGGTTACTCGGGGGGAGGGGCGGTTGCTGCGTTATTAGCGGCTTCCCGAAAAGATGTTTTATCATTGACAACCCTAGCAGGAAACTTAGATCATGTTGCTGTGAACCGGCATCATGAGGTTAATCAGATGCCAGAGTCGCTTAATGCCATCGATATCGCGGAGCAATTAAAACAACTGCCACAGCGTCATTTTGTTGGGATAAAAGATGATATTGTGCCAATGTTTATTGCGAAGCGCTTTTTAGCAAAAATGAATTCACCAGCTTGTAGTGTATTGATCCCTCTTGCAGTAACGCATCATGAAGGTTGGCGTGATGTTTGGCCTCAACAGTCCTCTATTCATTGGTCTTGTCAACCTATGGGCTAATTTATGAAAGATCTTTAAACTGAATTTGTAACTGAGCAAAGCGTTTGTGTTGTTTAGCATCTAAGGTTTTGTCATTTTTGATGGCTTTAAAGTAGCGTTCAATATTATTATGACAGTGCATTTTTTTTGTTTTCATGCGCTTTGGTGAAAAGGGCGATGTTGGCTTGAGCAGCATTGAGCTGAATCGAACTATTTTCAGGTCGCATGTCTGCTGCTAAATCCAATAACTGTACCGCGGTTTGATAGCGCTTTTTTTTATAAAAGGCAATACCGATGGTATTTGCTTCCGTGGATAAAAAAGGGTCACTTTTAAAAAAGAGCTGAATACGATCATAGAGTTTACTATCATGACGGTAGCGCCATAGAAGTTCTCTTAATATCAGATCGCCTTTGGCAATAAAGTGATCAGATTCGTAAAATTCTTGAGCGATGTCAACATGACTGTGACCAGTAAACTGGTGGTAATGATTATCATAGAGATCTTCGGCTTGCAGATAGTTTTTTGATGCAGATTGTTGGTCTTTAAGACGTGCTGAAAAATTTCCTTGCAATAACGATTTTCGAACATGCAGATCTTTTTGTTCATCGCTAAGTTGCAAGTTATTTTCGAGTAATTTTGTTAATTCTTTAAAAGCATCATGACCGGTTTTGTCATAATCAACTTGTAGGCAAAGTGCTTTAGCAAAGCTGAGCCATTGCGACGAGTTGAGTGTTGCGTGTGACTCTTCGGCAATTTGATTGAGACGGCGCATGGCTGCTGTTGCCGCTTCTGGGTCATCATTAAGGTTCGCGATAAAGCCTAGGCTCTCCAAGCGCTCCATATTAGCAGGTGAGATGTCAACAGTTTGGCCGAGTAGTTTTTGTGCTTCTTTTAGGCGGTTTTGCTTTAGATAAGAATTTGATAGTTCATCAGCGGCGATGACATAACTTGGGTCTATATCTAAGGCGCGCTGAAACTCTTTATCGGCAGCATTACAGTCACGATTTTGTAAATGAATGCAGCCGCGTAAATAATAAGGCCAGGTTAAGCCATTTTGTTCGGTGAGGGCCTGGTCACAGGTAGCGAGGGCTTTCTCAAGCTGCCCTAAATGGTAATAGCCATAGGCGATTAAACGTAAGCACTCTACTCTCACTGTTGGAGTTAAACTTTTATCGGCAAGTGTTTCTTGACCTTGTTCGATGGTTTTTATGTAATTGTGCTGCTCTAGCGCTAAATAGCAGTCTGATAACTTTTCACGTTTTTCCATGAGCTCGGTAATTTTTTCTAAAGCCCCTGCATTGCAGCCACTTTTGCTGAGTAATAACTCAGGTTTATTTTTTTCTAGCAGCAAGCTTAGAATTTGGTTGGTGGTATGGTCCTGAATTAAAACAAAGTGAGGGCTGCGCACCGTGCGTTTACTTAGTTGTAATAATAACCAACGAATATGAAAGAGCTTGGAAGATTGACTAAAGTAATAAAAGAAGACGTCAAATTGTGTTGAAAGTATTGTCTTAGCGCTTTCTGTGCTGAGACTGGTGACAACCTCATGCTCAGTCAATTGCATATTGTTTAACAGTTGTTTGACTGTATCGATTTGGCCAGGGTGATCGATGAGTGCAATGGCGCGGGGGGTATCAAAGTCTTCCATAATTTTTATAGCCTTTTCAAAGCTCTGGTTGTTTAAGTATACGACAGTGCATTTTTACTGCTAGCTATCAGAGCCTCTTTTGATACAATAAGCGGCCAGATGAAAGAGGGGGAAAGCGTGCGTTTAAATGATGAACAATTAGCTGCGGTACATTATCGCCAAGGACCCTTATTAGTTCTTGCAGGCGCAGGCAGCGGCAAAACACGGGTAATTACTCAGAAGATTGTCCATCTGATCCAAGACTGTGATATTGCGGCTAAACGTATTATCGCTGTGACCTTTACCAATAAAGCGGCGCGTGAGATGAAGCAGCGTATCAGCCAAAGCTTATCACGCCAAGAAGTGCGAGGGTTAATGGTCTCGACCTTTCATAATCTGGGCTTAAATATTATTAAACGCGAAGCTCGTACTCTAGGCTTTAAAGCGGGTGTGAGTATTTTTGATGCGGCCGATAGCTTGTCTTTATTAAAAGAATTATCTGAGCAAGAGTTGGCTTTAAGCAAAGAAGCACTTGAGCGTGTGCAAACGCGGATTTCTAATTGGAAAAATGATTTAATCTTTGCTGATCAGGCTATGCATCATGCCGTTGATGAATTTGAACAAAAAGCGGCAGTGCTTTATCAAGAATATCAGCGCTGCCTAAAAGCTTATAATGCGGTTGATTTTGATGATTTGATCTTATTACCTGTGCAGCTTTTGCAAACTCAGCCAGAAATTTTAGCTAAATGGCAACATAAAGTACGCCATATGCTGGTCGATGAATATCAAGATACCAATATGAGTCAGTATTTATTGATTAAGCTATTAGTCGGTCAAAGCGGTCAACTCACCGTGGTCGGTGATGACGATCAATCGATTTATACCTGGCGGGGTGCACGTCCTGAGAACTTATCTGAATTGCAGCAAGACTTTCCTAATTTAAAAGTGATTAAGCTTGAGCAAAACTATCGCTCGTTTGGTCGTATTTTAAAATGTGCGAATACTTTAATTGCTAATAACTCGCATTTGTTTGATAAAAAACTCTGGAGTGCTTTGGGTTTTGGTGACCCTTTAAAAGTGATTTATGCCAGTGATGAAGAGAATGAAGCTGAACGCATTGTTGCTGAGATCCTAAGCCATAAATTTAAGCAAGGCGCACGTTATTCGGATTATGCTATTTTATATCGCGGCAATCACCAATCTCGCGTATTTGAACAAATGTTACGCAAGCAGCGTGTGCCTTATCGCTTAAGTGGGGGGACATCGATTTTTCTCGCGTTCAGAAATTAAAGACATCATGGCTTATTTACGTCTGCTAGTGAATCCTGATGATGATAATGCCTTTTTGCGGGTGATTAATGTGCCACGGCGTGAAATTGGCCCGACGACGGTGTGCGGTTTAGGTGAATATGCGGCAAAGCGTGAAGTGAGCCTTATGGATGCGTGCTATGAGATGGGCATTATCGATGTTTTACCGGCTGCGGCTTTAGAGAAACTCAACACCTTTACTCGTTTTATCAGCGAGACCGCAGAGCATGCGAAAAATCGGCCGATAGAGGCGATTACCGAGATGCTCCAAGCGATAGATTATGATAATTGGTTAATGGATACTGCAGCCTCACCCAAAAGTGGTGAGCGACGTGTAGAAAATGTTAGGGAGTTGATCGCCTGGTTAGAACGTATGGTTGCAGGTAGTGAAACCGAAGAGGTGTCTTTGCAAGAGATTGTTTCTAAAATCATGCTAATCGATATGCTTGATCGCCAGCAAGAAGAAGGCGGTGAGGACGAAGTGCAATTGATGACGCTTCATGCGGCTAAAGGACTGGAATTTCCTTATGTCTTTTTAGTGGGTATGGAAGAAGAGCTATTACCGCATAGAACCAGTATTGATGAAGATAACATCGAAGAAGAGCGCCGATTAGCATATGTCGGTATTACTCGTGCCCAGCGTGCGCTATATTTTACTGTGGTGATGGAGCGTCGTCGCCAAGGTGAAAAAATAGCGACAACACCGAGCCGCTTCTTAGAAGAGTTACCCGCTGATGATATCGAGCATGAGGGACGACCATCAGATAGTACACCCGAGCAGCGCAAGCAAAAAGGCAGTGAGAAGCTCGCCATGCTCAAACAAATGCTGGCCGCGAGCTAATATTAGTTTTCATCGTTTTTAATGATTTTATGAATATCTTTTGAAAGTTTGCGCGAGGGCTGTTATGATGTGGCCCAATGCGCCTGTAGCTCAGTTGGATAGAGTATCAGCCTCCGAAGCTGAGGGTCACAGGTTCGAATCCTGTCAGGCGCGCCAACGGTTACTTTATCTTTTCGGTTATTTTCATAAAACGTCCCATACGAATGTATATGAATATATTTTTTACACAAGATCACCGCATATTAAAACGGTTAAGGTTTGTGATTGGTTAGGAAAAAGAGCCCTCATTTTGTGGGCTTTAGTTTTGGCGTTCACAAACTAAGCAACATGGATAGTTCGCCTGGATATTATTTCATTGATGATAAGTTTCGAGTATAGAGGAAATTACACAGAATCTATGTGTTAAGTGATAGTTTTATTTGACTTTATTGTAAAATAAGAGATTTTGAGCTATTGTGCAATGCGAAGATGCCATGTTGTTAAAGGCTTTTTCTCGGGCGAATGGAAAAGGTGGATCTTAAAGAATCAGTAAATTTTATATTGTGTTATCAAACTTACTTAGTTTATGATGTAAGCTAAGCGTTCGGTTATAGGGAATTTTAATTTTTATTCACGGAGAGCAAGGTTTATGCTTATCGATGCTATTTATGCTGCTACTTTCTTAATTGTTTGTTTAATGATTGGCTATTATTTTGACAAAAAATTAGGTTTATCTGATTTGATGGTTCAGATATATAGCGACCAAGTCAATGATAAAAGGCAAGATTGAGTTTAAATTGGGGTAAATGCCCCATGGTGGGGCATCTTGTCAGGAAAAGATAAGTTTGGCTTAGTTCAATAACTGGCCGTTGCGATTGAGAGTTTTCCTGCTCGGTGATAATAAATATAGAATAAAACGACAGGGATGATCATAGTGACTAAACCCGTGCTAAATATTACAGCATAATGGCTACCGGTATTGATGCTGTCCGGTGGGATAAAGCCAACAAGCAAGGTAATAGTGCAGCCAATAAAGCCTAAAATACTGACTACAGTAAAGCCAAAGGTTTTGCCAGGAATGGTAAACTCTGGGGTTTGGCCTTTTTGTTGATGGCGTATTTTAACGGCGGCACAGAACATCATTACATACATTAACATATAAAGTTCTGTGCTCAAGGCGGTGAGAAGCCAATAAGAACCGCTGATGCTGGGCATAAATAAAAAGGCAGAGCAAACGAGGCTAACAACAACGGCTTGCAGTAATAATAAATTGGCAGGTGCTTTGGCTGTATTTGTTTTGGCTAAAAAACGGGGCACAAAGCCATCTTGTGCGGCTTGTAATAAACCGGTTGCTGGTGAAAGCATCCAGTTTATCATGCTGCCCAGGCTGCCAACGACGATGAGCACACCCATGATTGGCATGGCCCAGGCAAGATGATAATGGTCGAGAAAACTAGAGAAAGCCTGCATAATACCGTCGACAAGCGCAATCTCCTGATTGGGTAAAACCATGGCAATAGCAAGTGAGCCGAGTAACATGGTAAAGACAATAATAACGACGGTCGCGAGTAAAGCTTTGGGTACCGTTTTACGAGGCTGATGCACATAGCGAGTATGGACTGTCGCAAGCTCCATGCCCAAAAAGGACGCCATGATGGCTGTCAGTGAAATCCAACCATCTTGGTGGTGTAAATTTGGCATCCAGTGACTAAAATTCACTTGCGATGGATTGCCTTTGATGATCCAGACTAAGGCTAGAATTAAAATCATACTCATGGGGAGTAAAGTTCCCATCAGCGTACAGATACTGGCAAAACGTGCTGAGGTTTTAAGGCCTTTTAGGTTAACAAAGGTCATCAACCAGAAAATCATTAAGATCATAGCGATCATATAGGATTTATTTTTGGCAAGTTCTGGGGCAAAAACGTGAGCGGTAGTTGCCGCGATAAATGACAAAATAGTCGGATACCAGACCATGGTGTTGACCCACTGCAACCAAATGGCCAGAAATGCCCACTTTTTACCAAAGGCGGTGCGTGTCCAACCGTAAATACCGCTATTTTCTGGACAACGTGAGCTTAGCTCTGCTGAAACAAAGGCAGTGGGGAGCAGAAAAGTAAGCGCGCCCAAAATAAAGAAAAAAGGCAGTTGCGAGCCAAATAAAGCGGCTGAAGGCAGGTTACGAATACTGTCGATAGAGCCGGTGATTAAGAGCACCAGTAAGAGAAAGGAGATTTTAGGGGGGGTCTTGGTGATGTTCATCGCCACCTCTTAAGTTTGAATTTATATGCAAATAAGTGAATATTTAATCATATGATTAAAAGTTTAACAATCAATTTTTTGGGCTAATTTGTCCTACTGCTGCAACTGCTTGAATCATTAGGTGTTAATTATCAGAGGCGAGGATAAATTGACTAAATGTTAACTGAGTGACATTGTTGGCGAACCTCCTTATTGATAGATGCCTTTGCACTGTAGCGCTTTCAATTTATAGCTGTCAACTTCATTTAATGCTGCACTGCGATTTTAATTGATTGTTTTATATAATAAACATAGAGTTTTTCTGTAAACCTATATTTATGACATTAAAATTTAACGGCAAATGTAAAACTGCCTAACAAGAATAATCAGGATAATGCATCATGAGTGTCAATTAATCGGTCAGCTTGAGTATAATGATAGTGGAGTTAAGCTAGAGTCATGATAAGTTTAGCGTGTGTTGGCGTTGATAAAATGAAAGCAGATGAGTGAAAGGTATCCTCGTAAAATCATTCATATTGATATGGACTATTTTTATGCGCAGATCGAGGAGCGCGAGAACCCCAGCCTAAAGACTCAGCCGATTGCGGTTGGTGGACGTGGTGGGCGTGGAGTGATTGCAACCTGTAATTATATTGCCAGACAATTCGGCGTGCACTCAGCACTATCAACACGCAAAGCGCTAGAGCGCTGCCCTAACTTAGTGATTTTACCTACACGTATGCCTTTGTATAAAGAAGCTTCTGTTATTATCCATGAGATTTTCCAGCAATATAGTGACTTAATTGAGCCTTTATCACTCGATGAGGCTTACTTAGATGTTTCGGCGCATGAAAATGCGACTAAAGTGGCAAGACAGATCCGTGCCGATATTTATCAACGTTTGCACCTTACAGCCTCAAGTGGTGTCGCTGCAAATAAATTTTTAGCGAAAATCGCCAGTAATGTGAATAAACCCAATGGTGAGTTTATTATTCGTCCCGAGCATGTTGCTGGCTTTATACCGAGTTTGGAGGTTAAAGAGCTACCCGGTGTTGGCCCGGTGACTGAGAAAAAGCTAGCAGCCCTAGGGGTAGTAAGCTGTGCTGAATTAGCTAAATTGTCTGTTACAACACTCAATCAGTATTTTGGTAGCTTTGGTGAACGCTTATATCAGTTAGCTCGGGGGATTGATTCGCGGCCGGTTAATGCGAGCCGTGAGCGCAAATCTGTCAGCGTAGAAACTACATTTGCCAGCGATTTAAATTTAGAGCAGGCTACAGCTGAACTTGCAGAGTTAGTCGCGCGTTTAAAATTAAGACTAAAGGCGAAATCTGGAGCGAGTATTAAGGCTCTGGTGCTAAAATTAAAATCTTATGACTTTCAACGGACAACGTGTGAAGCTCAATACAATACTATTGATATGGCGGTGTATCAGCAGTTATTACACAAAGCCTATTTACGCCATAATAAAGTGATACGTTTATTAGGTGTGGGTGTACGTTTTTGTAACCAAGACAATATAGAGCAATTAGTCTTGTTTTAGTTTTGTTTTAAGGAGGAAACTGATTTGAATCTTTATGCTTTTTTCTATCAGCGTTTTTCATCGTCTTTGCAAAAAATTGCTATACAAGCTGATGAGCGTTACTTAACTTATCAATGTTTAGATGATGCCACAGCACTTTTTGCTGCACGCCTGCAAGCGCTTGGCTTAAAGCCGGGGGATCGCCTCGCCGCTCAGGTGGAAAAATCCGCAGAAACGGTTTTCTTATATCTGGCTTGTTTGCGTTTAGGTGTGATTTATGTGCCTTTAAATAGTGCTTATAAAAAGGAAGAGCTTGCTTATTTTTTTAGCGATGCTAAACCGGCGCTGATACTGTGCACTTTATCTCGAGAAGCTGAAATCAAAAGTTTGGGGGATTATCAGGTTAAAACCTTTGATAGTTTAAGTGGCGAAAAATCAGGTGAATTTTTTTGATGAGATTGATGAGCTGACTCCCCAGCGTGAGGTGCATTTAAGTGATGAAAAAGAGATTGCGGTTATTTTATATACCTCAGGGACAACCGGCCAGCCCAAAGGGGCTATGCTTTCTCATCATGCTTTGATGCAAAACTGTGTCGATTTAAATTTATGTTGGGGCTTTACCAGTGAAGATGTATTGCTGCATGCTTTGCCTTTGTTTCATGTGCATGGTTTGCTTTTTTGCTTTGCACTCGGTGCTTTATGCTTCGGCGAGTATGATTTTGCAGTCTAAGTTTAGCCCTGTTGCAGTGATTTCAGGTCTTTTGCATGCCAGTATTTTTATGGGGGTGCCGACGTATTACAGCCGATTACTTAAAGAAGCGGAGTTTACAGGGAGTCGTGCTGGCAATATTCGCTTATTTATTTCCGGTTCTGCGCCCTTACATGAAAAGACCTTTAATGCTTTTTATGAGCGTACGGGTAAAACCATTTTAGAGCGTTATGGCATGACTGAAACAGGGATTAATACCTCTAATCCTTTGCATGGTGAGCGTAAACTTGGCACCGTGGGACCTGCCCTGGAGCACGTGACTGTGCGGATTGTGGACGAGGGTAGTCAAAAGGTGCTGACTCAAGGGCAAACCGGTGAAGTACAAATACAAGGTAAGCACCTGTTCAGTGGCTATTGGCAAAAAGAGGATAAAACACAGGAATCTTTCACTGAAGATCAATTTTTTAAAACCGGTGACTTAGGTTATCTCGATGAGCAAAATTATTTAGTTTTAGTCGGGCGTACCAAAGACTTAATTATTAGTGGCGGTTTAAATGTATATCCTAAAGAGGTTGAACAGGTCATTGATGTGATTCCAGGAGTCAATGAAAGTGCTGTCATTGGTGTGAGGCATGAGGATTTTGGTGAAGCAGTATTGGCTGTTGTCGTTTTGCAAGAAGAGGCGGATATTATGGCTGAACACATTATCGCCTATTGTAAAGCGAGTTTAGCTGATTTTAAATGCCCGAAAGCTGTGAAATTACTTGATCAACTGCCACGTAATAGTATGGGTAAAGTTCAGAAAAATCAGCTGCGCCAGCAATATCAAACTATTTTTACCGACGCAAGTAAGATGGGTTAATATTAAAAAATTATCAAACTTTAAAATCACATTTAAAAAACGCAGGTCTTTTAGCGGCTGCGGACCGAGAAACTCTCACTCGAACACAGTCGCCGATCACGGTGAGTGCTAAGAGATTTTAATTGCGCCTCGCTTTGATGATGACGACAAGGTTTTGCATTATTTTGAGTTTGGGGGTGAAAGTCAGCAGATGATGAATCAGGGAAGCTGTATTTCATGCCATTCTCCAAATTGAATTAAGTGAAATAGATTCTAAAACAAAGACATAAAACTGTCGATGATTTAGCTATGTCTGTGTGGCAAATATCAACTATTGCTACACAGGTTAAAGTGACTTAGTGCACAGCTAGGAAATAAACTGTTAAAAAGCTGAAATTGTAAATAACCAAGTTAGTTTTAACGAGATAAAATTGTCTTGGAAAAATAGGCCAGCTCGCTCTGGCCATCACTTGCTTGCTGTTTAGTATTTAGTTTAATGGTTTGATTTTAGTATTACTCATTAAGCAGCAATTGCTTTTTTCTTTTTATAATGTGTGTGCTTTGTTTTTATTTTAGCCTTAGTTTTATCGAGTGCATGTTTTGTACTGGTAGAAATCTTATGTGCATAGTGCTTGGCTTGAGATTTTTTAGTCGTTGTAATTGGACTATGCGCCCAAGTGGAGCCTGCGAGTAGAACAATAGGTAACATCACGGTGATTTTACGCAATAACATAGTTAAAACTCCTAAATTGAGATGTTAAAATTATTATCAGACGTGCTTGTTTTAGCGAGGCCAGTGTAAAAATTGAAGCTTAACTTTACATTAGTAACTATTTGCTTTAATTGGTCTTTTCAAATTCTTAAGCTCCATTTAAGTTTTATTAAGGCTAAAAGCCAATGATTTGGGCTAATAGCTAAAATTTTTTATTGCTCTTTTTTAATTGGTTTTTATTCTAATTTGATAGATAGTTATCGAGAT
>NZ_MDTU01000001.1:1654127-1685584 GCF_001720395.1 Piscirickettsia litoralis | reverse complement strand
TTTTTTTTATTGCTCTTTTTATTGGTTTTATTCTAATTTGATAGATAGTTATCGAGATTCGATAAGTTTGGTTTTTAGCTGAAGTTTTTTTTTAGCTTTAGGTTTTACAAAGTGAATTAAGCTAGTTATAGTAGCTCCAGTTGCTTAATAGCACTTAAATGTGTATCCCAATATAAAACAAATTAGAGTGAATAAAAATGAAAGTAAAAATGATCGTCGCAGCAGTAGCTGTAGCTGGTTTGACTGCAACAGCAGCAAATGCAGCAGATAACGGCAAGCTTCAATTACAAATCAATCAATTGAAAGCTCAACAAACTCAACTTCAACAACAAGTTGCTAACCTTCAAGGTCAAGGCCAAACTGCCGGTGCAGTTCACGTTGGTCCTGTAGGAGGAGAGCTAATCGCTTCTAACAATTACAACGGTCGTGGTTTAGACCTTCTTAAATCAATCGCTAAAGCAGGCAGCAATGCACCATTATTAACAATTGGTGGTACTTTAGAAGCTGATGGTCAATATAACCGTAATGGTACTGTGGGTTCTGGCTCTACTAGCGGTAATCCAGTTGAGAATGCATACAAGGGTAACAGTGCTTCTGCATTCTACCTAGACACTGCGCGCATTGACGTTTTAGCGAACGTTAATGATTGGGTTCATGGTGAAATGTCTTACGATTTAAACAGCACTGCTTCTGATAAATTACACACGGGTAGTTTATTAATTGGTAACCTAAACCAATTGCCAGTGTATGGCCAAATCGGTAAATTCTACCCAGATGCAGGTCTATTTGGTCTAGCAACTGATGATATCTACTCTGATAACCTTGCTAAGCATTACTTCCGTCCAGGTGCTCAAAATGGTGCATCTGTGGGCTTCTACAAAGCGGGTTTGCATACCTCTTTAACTGCATTCAAAACAAGCACAACTCAAGCTAACATTAACAACCCTAATCAAGCAACGAGTGACTGGTCTGCACAAGCAGATTACACCTTCAATGCGGGTCAGGTTAATGCAACTGTAGGCGCGGGCTATGTTTCTAACATCGTTAACACTAATGATGATCTGACAATCACAGGTGCTGACAAGAATACTGGTCGTATCCCGATGGCGAACATCAGCGCTAAAGTGGGTGTAGGTCCGTTTGATATTTTAGCGACCTATGCACAAAGCTTGAAGGCTGTAAATAATCGCACGGGTATTGCAGGCGATACTAAGTTAAAAGCATTTGATGTTGAAGGTGCGTACCACTTCCAAATGGTTAAGCCAATGACTGTTATGTTAGGTTATAGCCGTACATATGGCTTTGATACTGCTAATGTAACTGACACTAGCAACACTACTAACACTGGTCCTAAGCACGATCAATGGTTATTAGGTGTTAACTCTGAAGTATTCAAGAACACGACTGTTGGTCTTGAGTATGCACGTGTTAGCCAATACACTAATGTTATTGCAAATAGCAGCAATACTAGCACTAGCCACTACAACGTGTTGACTGCTGATATGACTGTTAAGTTCTAATTTGAACTGATAAAGTCTCAAAAAGGCGCTTCGGCGCCTTTTTTTATGGCTTTTATTTGATGATAGAGTTTTGGAGTATTGAATGAAAAATTTAGTATTAGCACAGTGTTTCATTTATATTGCAGCGTTGATTGCAGTAATTATCCTTGTGGCTCAACCTTTTGTGATGCCGACAAAATTGGCTGATGTGCCTTTAACGCCTTTAGTTGTCGCATCGATTTATTCATTGATCTTTGCTGGATTGTTGGCTTTAGGTGGGTATAAATTACTGAGTAAAGCCGGTTGGCCACGGTTTTTAGTTATTTTAATGTTTATTGCTGATGCGATGCCAGCAGCCAAAAATTGGCCGGTGCTCTGGCAAACAGCGAAAGTGTTAGCGATTATTTATCTAATTAAAGTGGTTTTAACTTTAATTGCGATTGCTTTAACTTTTACAAAATCTGCACGTATATTTTATCAAAGCGGAGAATAATCCTCTGCTTTGCTGTTTTTATCTTTTTGTTTAATTTTTCTTGCTTTAAATTTTTATTTAAAATGTATTGATTTATGATTTTTATTATTAATATAATAAAATTTTATGTTTTATCTGTTATTTTATTTTGGTGTAATTGCTGTTGTCATGTGAGTGGCTATTATTTGTGAGAGGCTGCAATAAGTTAATTTAACAAAAAATTAATAAATTAATTTAAAGTATTATTTGATTGTCAATTAAAAACATAATATGTTGGTTAGATGGAAAGGAAAATAAGGAATTAATTTTTTATGGTTTTATTTTATAGATAATAAATAAAATAGAGTTTATTTGTTGTTCTGATTTTTACTTGAAATTTTTATTGATTGGTCTTAATCAAGGGGTGTTTATGTCTTATAGAAAATATTTAATGAAAAAATCTGTAACTTTTGTCGCTGGAATGGCAAGTGTAATGGTGAGTATCAATGCGGTTGCTGAAATTTCTCCAGGAAGTAACTTTTCAAGTTTGTTGATGTCACCAAATCAATGTTCGCAGGGGAGCTGCCCAAGTGGTGCGTATTTTGTTCAGGGAGGAGATGCTGACGCACTTTATAACTTAGGGACTATTATTGGCGGTGGTCAAGATAAAATGGGCCAACCTGCACCTGTAGGGAAAACAACTGAGTGGTCAAATAGCCGCTATGCAATTTTAATCGGTGCGGGTAATTATCCAATGACAGAACCCTTCAAAATTGGTTATTATACGCAAGTTTTAGGTGTTGGCAGTAATCGAGGAAGTGTTACGGTTAGCCCAGGAATTAATATATTGAATACCGCAAATGCTCAAGGCCAGGTAGCGCCACAGCCTGGGGGGTCTAAATAATTTTTGGCGTGCTTTAGCTGATTTAACGATTGATGCAACAGGACTAAAAAATCCAGCTGGAGCGGGGGATTCTGATTCTGATGCATTGAGAATTGCAGTATCACAAGCATCTGCAATTAGAAATATCCATGTAACAGGCACGCATGCTGATGGGTCACCAATGAATTTATTGCTTTGTGACTGGAATACGGGTGGTACTTATGCATGTGGCATGACGAGTGGTGGTTTTATTGGTAACTCTACTATAGATGGTCACTTAAAGTTAGGCTCTCAGCAACAATTTTATATCACAAATGTAACTACGCCAGAAATAGATACCGGGGTATGGAATGCTGTAGTAAATAATATGGATGCTAAGACAAAATACTTGGGCACAGGAGATATTGAACATACACAAAATGCTTGGGGTTATACAAGCTTACCAGCGAAAAATGACCCAAATAAAGCAACCACGGATAATACATATCCATTTACAAAAACAATGGATACTCCTAATAATAAAGCGCAATATAATCCAAGGCTCGTTGTGGATAATCAAAGTCATTGGTCTGTAAGTTATAATAATGGCCAAGTGCTAAAACCAATCTCAAACTTTGAGATATTATCACCAGATAATGATCAAGATAATATGACTAAAGTTGATGCCAATGCATTAAATGTCGCATTAAGTGGAAAAGCAGGCTTGATTATTATGCCTGGCGTGTATCAAATCAATGGCGGTCAGATTCAAGTTAATAAAGACCAAACAGTCCTTGGGTTAGGACTGCCTTCTTTAGTATGTAATGACGATGGTGGTTGTATGAAAACAGCGAGTGAAGGTGTTCGCTTAGCAGGGTTTGTATTTGATGCTGGCGTTAAAAATGCTAGTGATAGTGCAAACAATGTATTGCTTACTATCGGAGAGCAGGGGCAGGGGCTAGCGGATAATCCAGATATATTACAAGATGTGTATGCTCGTATCGCTCGCACTACCCAAGGTGATCCAAACGATCCTGGGCCATCAGCATATGCGGCTGTAAAAATAAATGCAAACTATGTGATTGGCCAAAACTTATGGCTATGGCGCGCTGATCATGATGCACGTACCACAGGAAGTCCTGATACCAGCCCAACAACAGCACTCACAAACTGGAATACCGATAAAGCGCAGTATGGACTTATTGTAAATGGTAATTATGTAACGATGGATGGTCTTGCAGTTGAACACTTTGAGAATGCTCAAACGCTTTGGAATGGGAAATATGGGACAATTAATTTTTATCAATCTGAAATGCCTTATCGTTTACCAGAAGGTGATAGTAAAGCTAACCCTTTAGTGTCTTGTAACTCTTTTACCGATAAACAGCAGGTTTGCCCAGCTTTATTGGTTAATTCATCTGCTAACAACTTTACTGGGTATGGTTTAGGCGTTTATTCTTACTTTCCTATGCAAGAAGTGCATGCAGATAATGCTATTGAAGTAAAAGCAACTCAGAGAGTAGCCCTTAATCACCTTGTTGATCGTTGGCTCAATGGTGAAGAAAATAGTGGCATTGCGCATATTGTGAATGGCCAAGGGCTGATGGTGAGCGGGCCATTGCAAAATAGTAAAAATGGCAGTACGCTCGATCAATTCAGACTATAATTTTAATTAAAACACTAAAAAGGCATCGATAGATATCTTTTTAGTGTTTATGCTCTTCTTTTTGATGATTTTAAAAAATTAATATTAATTTAATGTAGATTTTTTATATTTTGTTAAATAATTTTTAAAATTTATTAATGAGGTTTTTAAATGAGTTTATATAGAAAATTATCATGTTTTTGTGCAGCATCATTAACTTTGACTTTATCTGTGACTGGTTTTTCTGCAACGGTTAATACATTTCCATTTGGTGGTATTAATATTAGCGCAGCTGAAACAGGAAGTGGTGCTCAAAGTACCTTGCAATATTTAAATCGTATCGATTATCCCAATAATGCAAAAAACTTGAGTGATTGCTTTAATAATCCGACTCAATGTACAAATTATTTTGGTAACTTTCCTGCAGGTACTAGCAAGAATGATTCGTTTAGTGGTATTGGAATGAATATAGTGCGATTGCCTTTTCGGTGGGACTATGTGTTTAATCAAATTCCGACTTCAACGAAGATTAATGAGTTAGGCACTGATACTGTAAATTCAAATTACTTAAAGCCTCTTGCTAAAAATATTAGTAACTTACTTAATACAGGGGCTATTGTTATTTTAGATGCACATGACTATATGCAATGGAACCCAAATGCAGGTGCAGGCGGAGGTTCGTTTGGAAAAATAGTTACTGAAGATGAAATTAGTCATATTTGGGGCGCATTAGTGAATGAATTAAAAGCACAAGGTGTAGATACTGCAAATAATCATCTTTGGTTTGAAATTTCCAATGAGCCGAATCATATGAGTGCAAGCAGTGCTTATAATCTTGATGTTGCTGGGCTAAAATCAATTCGCTCTCAAGGGTTGAAAAATAAAATTATCGTTGAGGGGACATATTATTCGGGGATGTGGAGTTGGTTTAAAGACGAAGGGCAAGGAGTTAATAGTGATGCATTTAAGGGGTTGTTAGCAGCAGATAAAGAAAAGAATGTGGCAGTAGCGATGCACCAATATTTTGACAGTGACTATAGTGGCACACAGGCAAATTGTGTTGATACAACGTCATCTGTGCTTGATCAAAGCTTTTTTAATAAATTAGATGATTGGATGAAAGAAAACAAAATTGACGTGATTTTAGATGAATTTGGTGTTCCAGGTGATAAAGACCAGGTGAGTGATGTATGTGCAAAGGATGTAAATAGTGTCTTAAATTATATGCATGAAAATACAGTGTCATATAGTGACAAATTATTAACAAATAGCAGTGGTGGACATTTTTTAGGTTGGACGGTTTGGAATTATTCCCCGGTGTATAAAAATCAAATTGAAGACCTAACACCAGGCTCTAAAGCGATTGATGATATTTACAAAAAGCATCTGCCAACAGTATAGAATTGTTTGTTTCAAAAATAAGCAAGCCCACTTAAAGTGGGCTTTTTTACTTGGGTTGGAATTAAAGTTTTGTTTTAAGCTTGCTCTATTGGTTTGGGTTTATTTAAACTGCGTTTTCTTGCCAAGTAAGTGTACATGGTCGGAATAACGAAGAGTGTAAATAATGTCCCTATTAATAGCCCCATAGCGATGACTAAACCGAGGTCGTGACGGCTCACTGCTCCTGCACCTGAGGCGATAATGAGTGGCACAACACCGACAACCATTGCCGCTGTAGTCATTAAGATCGGCCGTAAACGCATTCCGGCAGCATGCTCAATAGCATCGCGAATATCGCGCCCTTCTTTTTCTTGTAAGTCATTGGCAAACTGGACCATTAAAATACCATGTTTAGTAATTAAGCCAATTAATGTGACTAAACCAATTTCAGTATAAATATTCAGTGAGGCCCAGCCTAGAGCCATTGGGATCGCGGCACCGAATATAGCCATCGGGACAGTGAACATGATGATGAAAGGGTCGCGGAAGCTTTCAAACTGTGCAGCAAGGACCAAGAAAATCATGATCAAGGCAAAGAAGAAAGTATAGATTAAGGCGTTGCCTTCTTGAACGAGTGTTCGTGATTGACCTGAGAAGTTATAGGTCATGCCTTTTGGCATCAACTTAGTAGCTTGTGCTTTTAAGAAGTTAAGCGCCTCTGTATCGGTATGTCCTGGCATTGCCACAGCGGATAAGGTGGCAGAATTTAGCTGTTGGAACTGATTTAAAGTGCCTGGTTCAACGGAAGTCGAAAGCTTAATCAAGCTGGACAATGGAATCAGCTTGCCCGCAGCGGTTTTAATGTAGTTATTATTAAGTTGTTGTGGCGTTAAGCGTTTGTCATCTGGCAATTGAGGGATGACTTGATAACTGCGGCCATCAAGGCTGAAGTAATTGATTTTACCGCCACTTAATAGGGTGCTAAGTGTTGAGCCAATTTGCTGCATGGTGATGCCCATTTGCGCGGCTTTTGCTCGGTCGATTGCAATATTTAATTCAGGTTTATTGAATTTTAAATCGCTGTCGGTGAAGAGGAATAAGCCACTTTTATTGGCTGCAGCTTCTAGTTTTGTCATGACATCGTTAAGTATTTTATAGTCGGCGGTGCTCGTCAAAACAAACTGAATTGGCATACCATCAGGTCCGGGTAGGGCAGGCATTTGAATCGCTTGCGCCTGTAACCCAGTAATTTGGTCAAGCTTTTGTTGCAATAAAGGTTGTAATTGCATGGTCGTCATCGAGCGATCTCCCCATGGCTTGAGTACTGCACCGGAAGTCACTTGACTTGGGAAAGTCCCAGCCCCTGTGGTATTGATGATGAAGTAATCTGAAACCGCAGGGAAGCTTTTATAAATTTTACCAAATTCTTTTGAGTATTTTTCAACGTAGTTAATGTTGGCATATTTTGGTGCTGAGGCGAAGGTAATTAAAAACCCTTGATCCTCATGTGGAGCAAGTTGTTTTTGGCTCATTTTTAACATGCCAAAAATTCCGACTAAAATAATGAGGCCAAAGGTTAGAACGACCGGGCGATGGTTTAATGTTTGGTGTAAAAACCTTTTCGTAGGCGTGTTGTAAACGTAAGAATTGACGATCGAGCCAGTGTGCTAAGCCACCACCGGCACTATCTTCGACCAATAATTTTGAGCACATCATCGGTGATAGTGTTAAGGCGATGACGCCAGAGACAATCACCGCAGCGGCTAGGGTTAGGGCGAACTCTTTAAAGAGCGCACCGGTAATGCCACCAACAAAGGCAATTGGTGCATAGACCGCAGCGAGGGTAATTGTCATGGCAATGACCGGTGAGGCAATCTCACGGGCACCCACCAGGGCGGCTTCAAATGGTTTTTTACCTTCTTCGATATGGCGGTGGACATTTTCGACGACAATAATCGCATCATCGACGACCAGGCCGATAGCAAGTACCATGGCAAAGAGAGTGAGTAGGTTAATCGAATAGCCAAAGACCAGCATGAGAGAACAAACACCAATCAATGATAATGGAATGGTGACAACCGGAATAATAACGGAGCGTAGTGAGCCTAAGAATAGGAAAATCACAACAATAACAATAAGTGTCGCTTCAATAATAGTTTTAATGACCTCTTGAATTGATGCATTAATGTATTGAGTTGCATCATAGACGACATTTTGCTTCAGTGAGGGAGGCAGATCTTTGGTGAGTGTCGGTAACACTTTACGCACATCTTTGATGACAGAAAGCGGGTTAGCCGATGAGGTTGACTGGATAGCAATAAAGACACCGCGCTTGCCATTGAAAATGACCGATGAACTGTAATCCTGAGCGCCCAAGGCAACTTTTGCAACATCTTTAAGGCGGATTAAAGTATCGCCACTTTCTTTGACGACGATATTTTTAAAGTCTTTAACGGTATTAATATCGGTTTTAGCATTGATATTATAAACGCTGAAAACACCCTTGGTTTGGCCTGCGGCGGTTTGATAGTTATTTGAAGTGAGAGCGTTTGAAACCTCAGTTGCGGTAACATGAAGTGCGGCCATTTGTGTTGGATTTAACCAAACACGCATTGCAAATGGATTTCCTCCCAGAATATCTGCGCTGCCGACGCCTTGAACGGTTTGTAGTTTGGGTTGAATAACGCGAGATAAATAATCATAAATTTGCGGAGAGGTCAGCTCATCGCTTGAATAACTGATATAGAGCAAAGCGACAGAGTCTGACTTTTTCTTGGCAATGACGGGTTGATCGGCATCTTGTGGCAGCTGATTTTGTACTGAATTAACCTGACTCATTACCTGAGCAAAGGCAGCATCCGCATTGACATTGGGTTTTAAGTAAATGCTGATGGTACTTGTACCGGTGACACTTTGCGCTGAAATATAGTCAATACCATCGACACTGGCGACGGCTTTTTCGATAGGAGAAGTAATAAAGCCTTGGATCAGGTTCGCAGTGGCTCCTGAGTAAGTCGTTGTCACTGTGATGACGGTGTTTTCAATTTTTGGGTACTGACGCACCTGAAGTTCAAACAGTGCACGCAAGCCTAATATCAAAATCATAATGCTGATGACGCTGGCAAGGACTGGGCGGCGTACAAAAAGATCTGTAAATTTCATAAATCGCTATCCATTAAAGGTAAATGATTTAAACCTTAAATTAGAGGGTGTAAAAGAAGTGAATTACCACTTCTCTATATTTTTTAAAGCAATTGGATCATCATTATTCAATTTGAGTTGACCACCATCGACAATCAAATCACCGGCTTTAACCCCTTTATTGATTACAACGGTATTGCCTCGTTGATCCCCTGTTTTTATGGCAATGCGCTTAACAATGCCGACAGCTTCGCCTTGTTGGTTTTTCTTGCCGCTGAGCTGGATTAGATAGGCCGAATCACCATATAAGGTATAAGTGATCGCTGTATGGGGTAAGGTCAATACACTAGGAAGTGCAGGTAAATACACCTTAACTGTGGTAAACATCCCGGGATAGAGTTCATGTTTAGGGTTCGGTAACGAGGCTTGTATTTCAATGGTCCGTGTATCTGAGTCGACCTCTGAGTTAATCGCGCTAATTGTGCCGGTAAATTCCCGTCCAGGAAAGCTATCAACCGTTGCAGTTATTTTCTGGCCGAGAGTTAATTTATTCATGTCCTCTTGGGGCAGTGAGAAATTAATATGCAATGGATCGATTGACTGTAAGCTCACGATGCTAGTGCCCGGAGAGACATATTGACCAAGGTTGACATTGCGAATGCCGATTTTGCCGCTAAAGGGGGCGCGGATGAGTTTTTGTGAAATAGACACTTCGGTGCCGAGCATTTGCGCTTTCGTTTGCTCGAGTGTGGCTAAGGCACTATCAACTTCTTGGCGGGAGATAGCAGTTTTTTCTCAGTAATGCTCTGTCACGATTATAGGTGAGCTGATCGAGCTTTAATTTAGCTTTGTATTGAAGCAAATTCGCTTGCTCAGTGCGATCATCGAGCTGGACAAGTGGCCGGCCTTTTTCGACGAAATCGCCAGACTGGAATAAAATACGCTCAACTTGGCCGGAGACTTCAGAGGTCACATTCACACCGTTTACAGCGACGATTGAGCCTACAGACTCCAAATAAGGCTGCCAAGGGGTTTGCTTGACCTTGACGGCCGATACTGTGGCCGGTGGGGGGATAAAGGCAGCGAGCATTTTCATGCCTTGTTGAATATGCCGGTAAACAAAAAAGCTAATCGTGCCAAAGATCAGAACAAGAAGGATGACGAGGGTTAACCAGGCCTTGCGACGGCTCATAGGTGGATCTCCATTAAGAATGTACAGACGTTTTTAAACATTTTTTAGTGTAATAACTATAGCTCAAGCACAGGCTGCGGCCGATGCTTAAACCTGTAAATAATCCAGCTGTTGTTAGCAATATAACATTAAATGAGAAATTACGAATTATTTCTGGGGTAAGTGCTAGCTGATAAAATAAGGTATATTTTATGGTAAATGCACCAAGCAAGAAAATCAGTGTGTAAGGACTGCCTGGGAGGCTTAGGGTGTGCTTGCTATAGTTTGCATGAATTTGTGAAGTCGGCGTATTAAAGTATGCGACCATCAAACCGGCAATGAGTCCAAGCGCCCACAAAATCAAAATATCTGATACTGCTTGCGAAGCGCTTGCCGTCATCAAGGTACGAATGGAGCAGAAAGTAAAAATCGTTGGAATAATAGTGAGACGATAGATAGAGTGAGTTGAGACTGACAAGGCACTGATGCCCCGTTTAATAAAAAATATCAGCAATGCATAAGCCCACCACGGTGTATGGCTGAGGGTTAAATAAAGTGTGTGGTATGCATTCATTGTTAAAATCAAGGGCCTATTTATTTTGACGCTATCATTGTGTGTGTATATTATATATGTTTTATATATATGTAAACACTATGCTCTATATTTGGGCGTACAGTGGGGAAAAAAGTGGCCAAAGAAAGCAAGTCACGTTATGCGATACTCGGTGTGTTAAGTCATCGCGGAGAGTTATCCGGTTATGATGTTAAACAGTTTTTATTAGAAAGCGCCTGCTACTTTTGGGCGGAAAGCGAGTCACAAATATATCCGACGTTAAAGCGGTTAACCGCGGAAGGTCTGGTGACTTGTCGAGAAGATGCTCATGGCGCCAGAACTCGCAAGCTGTATAGCATCACAGATGCGGGGATAAGAGCGATACAGGTATGGTTGAAGGATCCATCGATTAAATATCAAATTCGTGACGAACTGGTGTTGAAGTTGTTTTTCGGTTGTCATGTTGAGCCTGCGGTCATGATCGAGCATTTACAGGCGGCACGCGCCCGTGAGCTAGAGTTTTTACACTTAGTTAACAATGCGCTCGATAATAAGATCGATAGTGTGCTGGGTGATCGTCCTCAATACGCTTATGTTCAGGCGGTTGCACGTGGAGGCCAGCGCTGCACGGTTGCGACAGTGGAGTGGCTAGATGAAACCATAGAAACATTAAAAGCGCTAGAAAAGCAAAATTAATACTTTGTTAACGCCAAGCAACAGTGGTTAGTGATAGAATCGGATTTTAAGAGATGGTTTATAATCGGAGAACGCTATGTTAGCAGAAGAACGTCAAATGATAGAGTCTTTAGGTGAGCGCTTACGTGATGCCGGTCCTAAAATTCAAAAGGATAAAGAGGCTGCGGCCTTGATTGAAGAAAAGGTAGGAACTCAAAAAGACGTTGTTTATCAGCTAACTCAAGCGACTTTATTACAAGAGCATGCTTTGGGGCAGGCACAGCAGCAAATTGCCCAATTGCGCGCAGAGTTAGAGCAACAACGCCAGCAGGCTGCCCAGAAACCGAGCGGAAGTTTTTTAGGTAATTTATTTGGTGGTAATAAAAACCAACAAACACCGCCACGGTCTACTCATTTTGCCGGTGGCGCAGGTCAACAGCAGTTTGCCGCTCAACCTCAATACAATAACATGGGACCTCAAGGTGGAGGTTTTATGGGAGGTGGTGCAGCTCAGCAAGGCGGTGGTAGTAGTTTTTTAAGAAATGCAGCCGCAGGCGCGGTAGGTGTTGCTGGCGGGATGTTTTTATTTGAAGGGCTAAGTAGTATGTTTGGTGGTGGTGCAGCGCATGCGGCTGCGCCTTCTGAAGTGATAAACGAGACCGTAATTAACGAAGCGCCTGCTGAAGGTTTTGATGCAGGCCAAACAGGCATGGATCAACAGGGCGGTGTCATGGATACTGGTGCTTTTGACCAGGGAACCTTTGATAACAATAGTTTTGGTGATTTTGGCGGAGGTGACTTTGGTGGAGGCGATGACTTTGGTGGGGGCGATTGGTAAAATCGGCTAATTCGGAGTTAGCTTTTTTTAAATTAAATTTCTTTTTATTTCAGCCTATTAATTATATTTGATAGGCTTTTCTTGTTTTGGTGCAGGGATGGTTGACCAACTTCTATACTTAAGTCTAATAGTCTGGATATAGCGTGACTTGTTATGGGTGATAATCAAGAACATAACCCTTTACGTGGCATTACAGTCCCTGCTCAACCTCATATTATCAGTGCAATCAAAGAGGCTGAGGATGATTTGGATAAGATCTCAGCATTGATTAACAAAGATCCAAGTATTGCGGCGAGCGTTTTGAAAATTGTTAATTCTGCCGCCTTTGGTATTAAAGCTAAAATTGGCTCTATCGAACGTGCGGTGATGATGCTAGGGATTAACCGGGTTAAGACCTTGGTGAATACGCAAGCGTTGCAAAGCTCACTTGGAAGTGCTGGTAGTTGTGAGATTATGAGTTTTTGGGATGGAGCCAATGATATTGCACTCACCTGTTACTTGCTCGCAGTGGAGTTAAACCGGCAGTTATTGCCTGATGATGCGTATAGCTTGGGCCTGTTTCACAATTGTGGTGTTATTTTATTGGCGCAAAAGCATGAAGATTATTTAAAGACTTTGTCTGAAAGTTATGATAGCCATAAAGAGAGTGATTTAACCACTATAGAAGACATTCGCTATCAGTCTAATCATGCTGTAATTGGCTACTATATTGGCAAAGGTTGGAAGTTACCTGATGCGATGACGCAAGTGATACGCCATCACCATGATTTAGAATACATTCGCAACGGACCTAAAAAAGGGGCGGAATTGACGTTTGAGATGTTGGCTGTGTTGAAAATGGCTGAGCATATCGTGGGTCTGCATAAATCATTAGGACATAGTGATGCTGATCATGAATGGCCACAGATTCAAAGCAGCTGTCTAGAAAGTTTGGATTTAACGGATTACGAATTTGAAGAGTTGACGGATGTTATCCATGACAAAATGGCCTTGGATTAATAAATCGGGGCAGTATTTTGAAAAAAAAGTAAAAAAAAGTTGACCTAGAGAGCCAAATTCATATAATAGCAAAGCATTGTCGGCGGCTATGTAGCTCAGCTGGTTAGAGCACAGCACTCATAATGCTGGGGTCCGCAGTTCAAGTCTGCGCATAGCCACCATCTTAATCTAGTTAAGATGTTTTCGCCTACACTGCACTTCTGAATTACCCTTTTATTTTTGCTTATTCGTTGTTGTCATCATCGTGACTATAGCAGTTTTTTAGCATCAATTGCATCGCATTCAGTCCAAGCTCTCTTGCATGGCTAATATTGCGCTCTGGAATTGCGGCAGGGGCGGCCACTTTTTCAAGCACGCGCTCTAAGCTTGCCTCACGGATTAAATGTAAGGTTGGATAAGGTGAACGGTTGGTGTAATTCGCTGGGTCATCAAGATCAGCATCGGCAAAGCAATAATCAGGGTGAAAGCTGGCAAGTTGGTAAATTCCTTCATAACCTTGTTTAATAAGCAATGCATTAGCAAGATCGAGTAGATCTAAAAAGCGCTCAAACTGACTCACACCTGTTGAAAATATCACCAATGTCGTTTCTGTTTGTGGGTGAGTATCTAGGTATTTACATTCTAAAACTAATGTTTCTAGCATTGCGGCAATCTTCTTATCCGTATTTACCAGATAGCGGATGCTGTTACGCTTAAATTCACGCACAGCAAATGGGCAAAAATTATGGCCGATGATGACCTGTTCTAGCCAATTTTGTGTTGCTGTAATAAGGTGATCAGAGTTGTAATGTGTCATCTTGTTATTTAGTTGCCTATGTTATTTGCTGTGCCGAAGAAGATGCGCGAGTGTATTTGATGTGTTGGGCGGTAATATCAAGTAAATCAAGTTCCATCAGTTGATAAAGATCTTCTAGTTGATTAATGATAAAGTAACTTGGCTGAATTTGATCATAGCGGTAATCAGTCGTGATGACGCTGTGAAGGTTAAAGAGCTGGCGGTTTGGTTCATCACTTGCTAAAGAAAACTGCGTCTCTTTAATCGATGATAAAATGCCGCCGCCGTAAATACGTAAACCTTGCTTGGATTTTATTAAGCCAAACTCAATTGTAAACCAGAATAAGCGCTCTAACAATCGCAGCTGTTCTTTTGAGGCTTGTAAGGCAAGTTTGCCATAGTGCTCAAGAAAGTTAGCATAGGCGGGGTGAGTCAGCAGTGGACAATGACCGAATATTTCATGAAATATATCAGGCTCTTGAAGATACTCTAGGTCTTGTTGGCGGCGAATAAAGCTTGCAGCTGGAAATTTTTTATTCGCAAGTAAGGTAAAAAATTCTTTGACAGGGATAATTGCTGGCACGGGCTCTACAGACCAGCCTGTTAACTTTCCAAGTGTTTTTGAAATGTCTCGAGGTTGTGGAATATGCTCAGAAGGTAAGCTCAATAATTCTAAACCGTGGATAAATTCATCACATGCTCGATTTTGAATAATTTTTTCTGACGAGTAAAAAGTGTTTGCCAAACCTGATGCTCTGTAGTCGAAAAATCGATAAAACCGGTTGCATCAGGCGTTTTTGCCTGGTAAATATGCATCGCTCTGTTGCCCTGTAAGAGGTTGAGTAAAAATTTTGAGATTAGAGGGTGTTTTTTAGCGCGAGTTGCGCAAAGTATTACTGCTGAGAGTTAATAGCAATAGTAAGAAGAGCTAGGATAATAAGATGATGCAGCAGCCACAGAGAGTGTGTGGAATAAAGCAGATTGATTGCTGCTAAGCTGGTGCATGACTAGAGCTCCGATAAGTAAGTTGCCTAACCATAAAATCATAAGCGAGGTGAGATGTCAACAGTTCAGCGTGTTGTCATTATACCATTATCATAACTATGAAATAGACTTGTGTGTTAAACATGAATCATGTTTAATGATCTGTGAGAAAAATGAATAAAACAAGCAAGAGTGTTGTATGCTAGAAGTATTAAAATGGGTGGTAATTATCCAAGGCTGTGAACAAGATCAAGTGATTCATTTTGAGTCAAATAATAATGCTGAAGACGTACGTCGGGTCGCTCTGCGAGTTGCACGATTGCGGGGTATTAATCTAAAAGAAGTTAAGCACGAAATTATGACAGAGACAGAATACCAAAAAAATCGGGATCACTGATTAATTTCTAAATAAAATAATTCTTCTAAAAATTTATAAATTAAAGAGGGTTATAGCGATAGCTATAATTTATACCTATATATTTGTGTTTATAGCACTCATCTTAAATTAAGTGGAGAAGCTAGATTTTTAAAACAACTTTAACATAGATGATTGATTTTTGTTTATAGAGTTTATTCAAAAACATTATCATTTTTGACTAAACTTTAGGCTATGGATTTAGATAATATGAATTGGACTCTATGCAAACTCCTTGGAAGAATCGCGCTGTACTCCTAAGTATTGTAGGGTATGGGGGACTTGCAAAAGAAGAATCTGCTCAAGCTGTGCGCTGGTATCAGTACTTCTTCCGAGCGCGTATGTTCTTTCTCATTTTTCTAATGATGCAATGGTATTTTGAATTACGCCATGCCCTTAATTTGCAACAGGAATTTATCGCGAATTTAATCGTTTGGAGCTTTTTTGTTATTGAAATAGTGACGCTGCTGTCTTTGACGCGATATAAAGTTACTTATTTACGCCGGCAGTGGGTTAATATTTTAGTGATTTGTGCCGGTCTGTTTCTTTTAATTTTTACTGATTATTCCGATGAAGCCTGGTTACAGTTCCTAAGATTGCTATTGATTGGCTGGTTATTAATACCTTGGTTAAAAGTATGTTATTTATCACTGACAGATAACCGCTTAGGTACGACGCTTGCGGCGGCGTTTATGATCATGGTGTTTGCGGGTATTTTAGTTTCTGCGCTTGATAAAAGCTTCCCAACACCGCTTGAGGGGATTTGGTTTGCTTGGGTAACTGTTTCTACGGTGGGCTATGGAGATTATGTGCCTACAACCTTGGTGGGTAAGATATTTGGTGCTGGATTAATTTTAATGGGAATGGCACTTTTTTCGGTGATTACTGCGAATTTCTCATCGATTTTTGTCAGTAAAGGCATGCGTCAGGACTTTAATATGGTCAGAGAAGAAAGTGAAAATATTTTGCAAGGTATTCATGCAGAAACCGAAGAGATTAAAGTTGTTTTAGAGCGTCTGCACAATATTAAAGCTGAAGAAGATGATATTTTGGCCAATGTGCGTGATTTACGGGGGCGCGTCAAGCACATTGAGGAGGCATTGGACAAAAAGAGGCGTATTCAACGGCGCTTTATCCGCAGAAAATAAAATTAACTTAGAATATAAAAAAGCGCCTGCTCAGGCGCTTTTTTATTTATTCGCTTTTTGGAGCACGAGCAAAAAGCTCTTGAACAGCTTGTTGTATAGGTAAGTTCTCATAGAGAACGCGATAGACCTGATTAATAATCGGCGTATCAATATCAAGCTTGCTTGCAAGCTGATAAACTTGCCTAGCGTTATGATAGCCTTCAACCGCTTGTGCAATCACTTTTTCTGCTTGCTCTGGTGTTTTACCTTGGCCTAAAGCGAGGCCGAAACGACGATTGCGTGACTGGTTGTCAGAGCAGGTGAGTACTAAGTCACCCAAACCGGTAAGTCCCATCAAGGTTTCTGCTTTTGCACCTAAAGCTAAGCCAAAGCGCATGATTTCTGCTAGGGCTCGTGTGATCAATGCAGCTTGTGCGTTGGCACCATAGCCAAGACCTGAGGCAATGCCTGCGGCGATGGCCATAACATTTTTAACGGTGCCTCCGATTTGAGTACCGATAACATCATGATTGGTATAGGTGCGAAAGTTGTCTTGGTGAAAACGCTCGACCCAGCGTGCTGCATGATCTTTATCACTTGATGCAATCGTAATCGCTGTGGGTAAGCCTTGAGCAACTTCTTTGGCGAAGCTTGGGCCTGAAATGACAGCAAAGGGTTGCTCTGTAGATAGCACGTTCGCACAGACCTGGTCTAAAAATAGACTCTCATCACTGACCCCTTTACTGGCGGAGATAATGTCCGTGTAATGGGTGATGTGGGATTTAACCGCTCTTAAGCTAGATGCAAAGGCATGAGAAGGTACAGCAATGACTAAAGCGCCACTGGCTTCAACGGCTTCTGCAAGGTGTTCATGGCAGTTAATATTGTCGGCAAGCTTAAGGCCAGGAAGGTGTTTCTCATTACATTGGCTTTGTTTTAGCTGCTTCATATGCTGATGGTCACGTCCCCAGAGGTGAACGGTGTGACCATTGCGCGCGAGGGCGCAGGATAGCGCAGTGCCCCAAGAGCCTGCGCCAATCACAGTAATCGCTTCTTTTTCCATACTGTGCCTGTATCCTTGTTCTTTAAGTTTTAGTGTTGAGTCTCACCAACCGCTTGTTTACGTTCACCTTGTTGCTCTTCTAAGTGTTGCATGTAAAGTGCGTCGAAGTTTACTGGTGAGAGCAGTAATTGTGGGAAACCGCCGCGGTTGACTAAGTCAGAAACGGATTCACGTGCATATGGGAAGAGGATATTTGGGCAAAAGCTGCCTAAAGCGTGATGAAGTTGATCTTGTGGAATATTTTTAATGCTAAAGATTCCAGCTTGATGAACTTCGGCTAAAAATGCAGTTTCATTGTCATTTTTGACTGTTGCGGTAACCGTTAAAACCACTTCAAATGTATCTTCTGCAAGATTATTGGCTTGAGTGTTGAGTTCAACATTAAGCTCTGGGTTCCAGTCTTTTTGAAAGATCGCTGGTGTGTTTGGTGCTTCAAAAGAGAGGTCTTTGACGTAGACTTTTTGAATAGCGAATTCTGCTTCAGAATTTTCTGTACCTGGGACTGCTTGTTGTTCAGCCATGAGAGTGGCTCCTTATCGTTTATGTTATAAGTATGAAATTTGATCTCAAGTGTAGAGAACTAACGGCCTTGAAGCAAGGCATCGAGTTTGTCGTCACGCTCTAGCGCATATAAATCATCACAGCCACCGACATGGGTATCGCCGATAAAAATTTGTGGTACAGAGCGACGATTTGATTTAGTCATCATCTCTTCGCGTTTGCTTGGATTAAGGTCGATACGAATTTCAGTGACATCAACGTTTTTTTCTGAGAGCAGGCGTTTAGCTTGTACGCAGTACGGGCAAACAGCCGTTGTATACATAATTACTTCAGGCATGATTTATTCCTCATATCCACATTATTTCACGAGTGGGTAACTTTCTTTTTTCCAGCTGGCAAGGCCTTCAGCGAGGCTATAAACATCTTCAAAGCCCTGCTTTTTGAGCACACTGCCTGCGGCGGTTGCGCTGGTGCCATTTTCACATACTAGGATAATGGGTCTGTTTTTATGCTTTTCAAGCTTTGGTAAGAATTCTTCCATTTGCGCTTTAGGGTAATTGCGGGCGTTAGCGATATGGCCGCTTGCAAATTGTTTGCTGTCACGAACATCGACGATAATGCCTTTTTGGCGATTGATGACCGCAGTTAAGTCTTGTGGGGAGAGGCGTTTGACGCCACGAGAGCGTAAGCGAAATTCATGAAGTAAGAAAATAATGAGCACGACGATAAACAAGCCTGCCAGAAGATAGTGTTCGGTTAAAAAAGGGACGAGTTTATCCATTGTTAGAGTTACCTTTTGGTTGATTTAATCGACACAGTATACATGATATTGACACAGGGAGCACTGCCCTGGTTGGTGGATCGTTAGATATAAGACAGCAGATAGAGTGCTTGATTGTATACAACACAGATGCTCCTAATTTTTGTAAACAAAAGAAGTAAATAGTACTTAATTTGTTGATTTTATTTTTGTTATTGACTATATTCGCCCTTAAAGGAAAAAATATGGCGAATTTTCATACACATATTACGGTTGCAGCGGTTGCCAGCGTGAGTGTTTCCATTGTGTTAGCCGGTGCGGGGATTATCAACCCGAGCTTTGCTATTTTGTTATGTGCATTAGGAACACTCGGTGGCATTTTGCCGGATATTGACTCAGACCACTCGACTTCGATAAAAATCATTTTTCACTGTTTTGCCGTTGGTTTAGCATTTTTAGTGACCTTTGCCATGCTTGCGCATTATTCTATCTTGATTTCATTAGTGGTTTGGTTTGGAGTTTACTTTGCCGTCCTTTTTGTGATTCAACCCATTTTTAAACAATTTACTGTGCATCGTGGCTCGATCCACTCGATTCCGATGGCTATTTTTGTTGGTTGCTTATCAAGCTCGTTTTGCTTTTATTTCTGGAGTTATGGTGCACGAGAATCTTGGTTGGCCGGTATTTTTGTGACTTTTGGCTTTATGGTGCATTTAATTTTAGATGAACTATATAGTGTTGATTTATCTAATGCGCATATCAAGCGCTCTTTTGGTACGGCGTGTAAGGTTTATAGCCAACATTTTGTCATTCCTTTTGCCATATTGTATGGTTTACTTTCAGCGTCGTTTTTTGTCGTACCGCATTACACAGTGTTAAAAGATGAAATATTCACGCTGAAAAACTACCATAAAATAGAGGCTCGGTTATTGCCTAGCCGTATTAAAATCGCATAGAGGTGGTAATGGGGATGAGTGATATTTTAAACCAAATGAGTGCCTCAGCGGCCCATTTTAATCAGATCTTATTTTATGTGAACGTGATTTTACATTTTCTTTTTGCCGCCGCTATTGCACGTGATGCGGGCAACTTACATAAGCGTGGTTTGCCAACGCAGCTTGTTTCAGGCTTTGTTTGGGCTTTTGCCACGTTGTTAGGTGGCGTGTGGACGGCATTGATTTACTGGCTGATGCATCATTCGAGTTTGTCACGGCGTTAACCAATGAGAGTTTGGCTGGTTAATACATTATTTGGGCTTGTTGCTTTATTGAGCACGAGCGCATTTGCGGCGCATGCCGGGGGGAAATCAACGCTTGCCCAATGTTTAAATGCTAAGCTCACTCCTCTTGAAAAGACCACGCAGGTGGGCTTAATCGCTGAGAACTTAACGACGGGGAAACTGCTTTATAGTAAAAACCCCGAGCAAAGTTTTTTACCCGCTAGTGTGATTAAATTGGTTACAGCAATTGCGGCGCTTGCTTATCTGCCTGAAAATTATCAGTTTGAAACTAGCATTCATTTAGCAGGTAAGCAGTTGGGTAACAGATTTTCAGGGCAGGCTTATTTTAAATTTTCTGGGGATCCGAGTTTTAAATCAAGTTATATTACGCGCTTTGTTAAAAAATTATATTCACAAGGTATTCGTACTTTTAATGGCAATGTTATTGTTGACCGTAGTGAGTTTGCCGCTCCTGATGCAGCGCCTGGCTGGCTTGTCGATAATGTCCATATTTGTTATGCCGCGCCAATCAATGCATTGATCTTGGATGAAAATTGCCGACGCACTTCTATTTATACCAAAAATAGCCAGGTGGTTATTAAGCCTAAGTTCCCTTTTAGCTTTATTAATCAGGTCAAAATTAATCATGATCAAAAGTTACCCTGTAGCCTTGAGGTTGCCATAAAGCCTGGTAATCAGGTTGTGCTTTACGGCTGCATGCAGCAAGAGCAGTCTTATGGTTTAGCATTAGCAGTGCGTGATCCCGTTAATTACCTAGAGCAGCGTTTAAAGCAAGGCTTTAAGGCGCGAGGAATTGTCTGGCGAGGGCAGGTGAAAGAGGGGAGTCTTGCCAGCAGTAGTAAGCTTTTAATGAGCTTTCATTCACAAACGCTAAACTTAATTATTCAAGATATGCTAGCGACCTCTAATAATATTGAAGCTGAGGCGTTATTAAAAAAAGTTAGGTCAGCTTTATTATGGTCACGCCGGTAGTTTTACTGATGGAGTTGCGGCAGTTAAGGCCATTTTAGCGAAGAAGTTAAATTTAGAGACCGAGCATTGGTTGCTTTATGATGGTTCGGGCTTATCTCGCTATAATCAAGTGACCCCCGAGCAATTTAATCAGTTATTAATTGCTTTATATAAAAAGCACGCTTTGTATAAAAAAGTCTATGCGTTATTGCCAAGGCTTGGCCTGGATGGCCAGCTCGTTTATTATTCAGTTCCTCGTGGATTAAATGGCAAAATACGGGGTAAAACTGGTTCTATGCAGGGAGTGAGTAATTTAGTCAGCATTCTTGAATCTAAGACAGGTAATGATATTGCAGTGAGTTTGTTCTTATCTCCAGGGCTAAATAAGTTCAAAAACTATCGCAAAACACAGATGAATCTTTTAGACTGTTTCGCCTAGTAGTTTAAAAAATTAAGATTTAATCGATAATGAAAAAAACTTTAACAGTAATCGCTGCTGTTGCTGTAGCTTGTTCTTTGAGTGTCTCTCAGATTTACGCTACGCGTTTACAATCGTGTTTACATGATGTGTTAGCTCCGGTGACACCGACCCATCATGTTGGGCTTTACGTGCAAAGTTTAAATGATGGTAAAGTTCAATATGATTATCATGCCGACCAGCCATTTACACCGGCGAGCACACAAAAAATCCTCGTGGCAACCGCTGCACTGCTTAAGCTAGGCCCAAACTATCAATTCCAAACAAAAATGGGTTATGTAAAGTCACAGCTAAAAGGACATGTATTAACAGGCAATGTTTATTTTAAATTTAGCGGAGATCCGACTTTAACCCGTTATGATCTTAGACAGATGGTCGCAGGTTTGAAGCGCCAGGGAATTAATCAAGTTAATGGCAAAGTTATTCTTGATCATTCTATTTTCAGAGCGCCATTGCGAGCGCCTGGCTGGTTAGTCGATAATTTGCAGATCTGCTATGCCGCGCCGATCAGTGGGGTTATGATTGATCAAAATTGTGTGCATGCGGTATTAAGCGCTGAGCGAAATCAGGTGAAACTATCTTCTGATCCTGACTTTAAGTTGATTAGTCACTTGAAAGTGACGCCTTATGGCAGTCCTTTATGCCAGTTGCATTTGAGTTTTGATAAGAATAATAAGTTGTACGCTGAAGGCTGTTTGCGTCGTGGTCGAGAGGTCTATTTAGCTTTGGCTGTTGATAATCCGGTGGATTATTTTAAGCAATTAATCACTGAGCAAGCAAAGCAATTAGGGGTACATTTTCGTTATGGCCTCAGGGTTGTTTCGGGAAATTACCCGAAACATTTGTCTGCAGAGTTTAGCCACTCGTCTGCCAAGTTACGTGATATTATTCATCATATGCTAAAAGTATCGGATAATATTGATGCAGAAGTTTTAACAAAGTTGCTTGGTTATACTGTCTATCACCAGGCCGGCAGTTGGGATAATGGCACTCGTGCGATTAAAAGGATTTTAAAGAAAATCCCTGACTTAAACGCAAAAAAGTTGGTTATTTATGATGGCTCAGGGCTGTCTCGTTATAATTTATTGACACCCAAAGAGCTAAATGCAGTATTGCAATTTGATGCGCGCCATTTTGGCTTGAAGTCAGATTTTAGTAACAGCTTACCGGTGTTAAGTGTTGATGGTACTTTAGCTGCTTACCGCTTGCCAGCAAACAGTGCAGATCGGGTGATGGCGAAAACAGGGTCAATGATGGGGGTGCATAATCTTGTTGGTTATATCAAACCTTATCGGGGTAAAACCATGAGCTTTGCTTTTATGACGAATGGTGTTGATGAAGAGCATCCGCTTAACTATCGGCAGTTAGAGCAAAAAGTGTTAAGCTGTTTGGGCCGCTTTGCGGGGTAAGTGGATTATTTAGTTGATAGGTAAGCGTGGGATATGGCAGAAAAGCAGTTTGCAGTCACCGGTTATGTGGTTAATCTAGCACGTAATATTCAAGCGGTATGGCAAGATGCAGCAACGAAAAAAGCATCGGCGAGTATAGAAGTCTACGGAGATGATGCAAGGCTGATTGTCTATTTTGTTGACTCTGTCGCAGAGCTTGGCCGTTGTGCTTATTTACCTGAGCAAAAAGTCGCGGTGAGCTTTGTCCTGATGGAGCAGCTGCCCTATTATCTAAAACTGTTAGAGTCAGAAGGTGTGATGGCATGCTTAAACAGTGAGCAGCCTGAACAAAACGGTTTATTTATGAGCGTTGATTGTTCTAGTAGAGTTAATGCGTAGATGATGTATAAATAAGGTTGAACTCAATTTCGCTGAGTACGGTAGGCGATACGTTGGAAAACGCTAAGAGCGTGAATAGTCATTAAATCATGAGGTGTTAAATGAAATTACGAGTGTTAGTCGCTTTATGTTTGGCGACTTTTGGACTGCAAGCGGTTGAGGCCGCTCAAGTGGCTGTGGTTGATTTAGTTAAGGTGAACAAAGAGTCACCATTAATTGTTGCTAAAAATGATAAGCTTGCTGCTGCTGAAAAAGAAAAAAGCGCGAAGTTATTAAAAATGCGCAATGCCTTGATTGATTTATCAGCACAAGAGAAAAAAGAAATTGCTGCGATCACAGATGCCAATAAACGCGCTGAAGCGGTTAAAACTGCGCAACTAAAATTAACGCTCGAAGAAGAGAAATTGAAAAAAGAAGCGTTAGAGTTGCAAAAAGCACAACTTGAAGAGCAGCACCAAGCACAAGTTTCGATTAACAAAATTTTGGACACGGCCTTGGCGAAGTTGGCGAAAAATAAAAAAGAGCCGTTTGATCTTTTAGTCAATAAGCAAGCAGTGCTTTATTCTGATGGCAAAGTCCCTGATTTAACACCACAGTTAATCAGTGCATTACAAAAAGAGCCGGCTAAATAATTAACTCATTTAGCTTAATAATATAACGTTAAAAGAATCTAGAATGATGAATGATGAATTCTGTGATGGCTTAAACGCTAAGCAGCGTGAAGCGGTGATGGCGCCTGAGCAAGACATGTTGGTTTTGGCGGGTGCCGGCAGTGGTAAAACCCGGGTATTAATCTCTAGAATTGCTTGGCTAGTTTCTGAGCTGTCTTGCTCACCGCGTGAAATACTCGCGCTGACCTTTACCAATAAAGCAGCGACTGAGATGCGTGAGCGTTTAAATCGCCTATTATCGCTGCCAGCGCAAGCTTTATGGATGGGGACGTTTCATGGTATTTGTCATAAAATTTTACGCCGTCATAGCCAAGCGGCTCACTTACCAGACAGTTTTCAGATTATTGATGCCGATGACCAATTGCGCTTGATTCGCCGTTTACTTAAGGCGAGTAATTTGGATGAAAAGCAGTTTCCACCACGGCAATTGCAATGGTTTATTAACCATCAAAAAGATCAGGGTTTACGTTCTCACCATGTCAAGCCAGTGGGTCGTCAAGACCGTCAAATGCTAGAGATTTATCAGCAATATGAAGCGGCCTGTCAGCAGTCCGGTTTGGTTGATTTTGCTGAAATTTTATTACGCGCGTTTGAGTTATTAAAGCATGATGTAAATATCTTAACTCATTATCAAACGCGTTTTCGCCATGTCTTAGTGGATGAGTTTCAAGATACTAACGGTATTCAATATGAATTTTTAAAGCTCATTACTCAAAAGCAAGAGAATCATTTGACTGTCATTGGTGATGATGATCAGTCGATTTATGGTTGGCGGGGGGGCGTGTGTTAAAAATATTCAAGACTTCCAGCGTAATCATCCAGGTGCTGCGATTGTCCGCTTGGAGCAAAACTACCGCTCTACGGCTAATATTCTTGAAGCTGCGAATGCGGTAATCGAGCCGAATAATGATCGGATTGGTAAAAATTTATGGACTGATCAGGCCGAAGGTGAATTAATCTCGGTTTATAGTGCATTTAATGAAACCGATGAGGCACGTTTTGTCGCTCGTGAGATTAAAAAATTGCGTGAGCAAGGAGTGAGCAGTCGTGACGTTGCTGTGTTATATCGATCAAATGCTCAGTCTCGGGTGATAGAAGAAGCTTTTTTGCAAGAAGGCTTAGCCTATCGAATTTATGGTGGGCAACGCTTTTTTGATCGTGCAGAAATTAAAGATGCGCTGGCCTATTTACGTCTAGTTCAGCGTCGTGATGATGACAGCGCCTTTGAGCGTATTATCAATACACCAACACGGGGGATTGGTGATCGGACTGTGCAGATATTGCGTGATTATGCCAAATTAGAAGACTGCTCACTTTGGCAGGCTTTAACTCATGCAGCAGAATCTGGAGCTTTGGTACCGGCGCGCGCAAGCCTAGCATTGAAACGCTTTTACGAGCTGATAGAACAGTTGGCAACTACGGTGAAAGAGACAAGTTTATCTGTCCATGTTGAGATGATGTTAGAGCTGACTCAGCTGGATCAGGCCTATTTAAAAGAGGGCAAAGAACGTCATCAAGCACGCCTTGAAAACTTAAGTGAGTTAGTCAGTGCTGGGGCGGAATATGAACGCTATGGTGAGCAAGATGAGTCGGTTTCACCGTTGCAAAACTTCCTCGCTTATACGGCTCTTGAGTCCGGAGAATTACAGGCGGGACCTGCTGAAGATTGTGTACAGATGATGACCTTGCATATGGCGAAAGGTTTGGAGTTTTCCTATGTTATGCTCTGTGGCATGGAAGAAGGGATTTTTCCTCACCAGATGTCGATGAATGATCCTGAGCGTCTGCCTGAAGAGCGCAGATTGTGTTATGTCGGCGTGACGCGAGCGATGAGAAAACTCTATATCTCGCATGCAGAAGCGCGACGTTTACACGGTCGAGAAGCCTACCACAAACCATCGCGTTTTCTAGAAGATATCCCTGTGCATTTAACCGAAGATGTGCGTTTTCAAACGACGGTATTAAAGCCGCAGGTTGTAAAATCCAGCGCGGCAAAGCCTGCTCACAGTAGTCATGCGCGTTTTCACTCAGGTCAGGCTGTCGCACATAAGAAATTTGGTAACGGCGTTATTCTAGATATTCAAGGGGATGAGCCAAAACTGCGGTTGAAAATTAGCTTTAAGCATTTTGGCGTGAAGTGGTTATTGGCTGACTTTGTCGAGCGAGTTGCTTAAAAATAGCGAGCAGCTCGCCCAGTTATTGTGTGTGAGCTTAAGCGCTTTGTGGGCTTTCATTGCTACTTTGCTGGTACGCTTCGTTGCGCTTGTTCAGTAACATTTGGGCATATTCTTTTTGCTCAGCAGAAATTTCTTCTACTTCCTCACCTTGTAAATTAATACGCTGGCTGTTGTTGATTGTTGCTTGTAGATAAGAGTTGCCGCTAGTGTAATAGCGCAATGCGCCTGAAAGCGCATTTTTTTGAAACGTTATTGTCAGCAGCCCAAATATTAAGTTCATCTTTAACCCCTGTTTTTAAGGGGCGACGGTTACGCAGATCAAAGGCGGCGGGGAAGGATTGGAGTAATAAGTCCATTGCTTGAATATTAGCCTGGCGAGCATCAGCAAGTTTTTTCGACTTCTCAGAGTCCACTGTCGGCTTCACAGCATGGTTTTTAGCAAGGGTCATCGCAATTTTACCGTCGACGATTTTAAAGGTTTGGCGACGCTTTCTTGTTGGACTTTCTATACTCATCGTTTTCTTATCCTATTGGGATCGCTTGATCAATAAATGGATACCACTGTGTAGCCACAGGATGCTTCATAATAACAGAAGGTGGGGGCGGGACTATAGTTTTCAAGGGGGCGGTAAATATTTTCCGTTGAACTTCAGCTCCTCAGCTTTAAGCAAAGTCATTAAGCTTTAACTATACTTTATTTATGTATTAGAGCCATTTCATTAAGGATGTATCAATGAGAAAGACGGCTTTAGTCGCTTCGTTTATGCTTTTATCAACGATTGGTAGTGCAAGTTTTGCAGCACAGACCTCAGTAAGTGTGATTGCGCATGTTTATAAGGCGCTGACGGTAACACAAACGCAGGCAATGGATTTTGGCAATTTGTATGTGACAACAGGCTCATCATCGACCAAAACTGCGACAGGTGCTTTTCAAGTCACAGGGGAAGATAATGCGGCGATCAGTATTGACTACCCAGACACCGTGACGTTATCGGGACCTTCTTCTTCATCGTTAACGATTAATATTCAGACGAATGATGAGAATGCAACGCTGAATGGTTCAGGTCAGTTGACAAAAAGCTTTACAGGAGAGACAACTGTTAATGCTGCAACCGTTGCGGGAGACTATACTGGAACAGCAACAATTACTGTGGCTTATGTTTAAGGCTGATTGAATGAGCTTTTTTTAGAGGGCAACTTCACCATTAAAAACGGTTGTGGCAGGGCCTGCGAGGTAGAGAGGGTTTTCTTTACCTTGCCAGCGCACAGTTAGATTACCATGAGCCAGCTTAATATTGACTGATTCATCAACTTCATCGCGTAAACGCAGTGCTGCCATGCTGGCGCAACAGCCGCTGCCGCAAGCGAGCGTTTCGCCGACACCTCGCTCAAAAGTACGAACAATAAGCTGATTGCGACTTATTTTTTCAACAAAGTTAATATTGGCTTTTTCTGGGAAGAATGTGTGCTTTTCAAGTGCTTTTCCAAGCTCTGTCACTGGGGCATTATGAATATCGGTAACATGTAAAACAGCATGAGGGTTGCCAACAGAAAGTGCATAACATTGGATGCTGCCATATTCAGTATCAATATGATAACTCTCTCGTTGTTCTGTGGCTTGGCAAGGAATCTTTCTAGGATCAAAACTAGGGGGGGGCATTTTTAATTCGATGTTATTCGAACTCAATTGTGTCAGCTCTAACACGCTATTTTGGGTGCGTACTTTGATTGTGTTTTTATGACTGAAGCCCTGTTCGTGGATAAAGCGCATCAAGCAGCGTGCGCCATTGCCGCATTGACCGACTTCCTTGCCATTGGCATTAAAAATACGATAATAAAAATCATGATCTGCACTCTGGGCTGGAGCCACGATTAAAATTTGGTCACAGCCGATGCCACGCTTGCGATCACTGAGCTTGCGCAATTGACTGGTATTTAGCTTAATGTCTTGATGAATTGCATCAAGGACAATGAAATCATTACCCAAGCCATGCATTTTGGTAAATTTTAATTTCATGCGTTGTGTTGAGTCGATGTTGTTGGTGTATTTTGACTTGGCATATATAAGTCTCCTTTTTGTCCACAACCCGTTAATAATAGGCCGATAAAAATAATGGGGAGATAGATGAGTTTCATTGGTTTTATCCTAATTATATTTAAGTTTATCTTGAATCAAGTTTTGATTACGTCATTTAAATGATTTTATTTCTAAATTTCTAATATGTTAACGCTTTTAGTTAAATACAACGGTTTTATCATTATGGATAAAAACACGGTCTTCAAGGTGTAGGCGCAAGCCCCGGGCCAGTACATTTTTCTCGACATCTTTACCTAAGCGCACCATGTCATCGATGCTATGGCAATGATTAATTCTGACCATATCTTGCTCGATAATGGGACCTGCATCAAGTTCATCATTGACATAATGACAGGTTGCTCCAATGAGTTTTACGCCACGTTCAAAAGCTTGATGGTAAGGCTTGGCACCTGCAAAGGCGGGCAAAAAGCTATGGTGGATATTGATAATGCGCCCTGGGTATTGTTGGCAGAGAAATGGTGGCAATATTTGCATATAGCGGGCAAGAACGATGAGGTCAGGCTTATATTGATCAATTGTCTCGGCAAGTTGGTTAAAAGCTGCTGTCTTATCTTGTTTAGGTACGGGAATATAATGATAAGGGATGTTATGCCAGCTTGCCTCTTGAGCCAGATCTTGGTGATTAGAAATAATGCAGAGAATTTCAATGTTGAGCTCTTTACTGCGCCAACGATAGAGAATATCTGCTAGGCAATGCGATTGACGGCTAACCATGAGAATCACGCGTTTAGGTCGCTTGGGCTGTATCAGCTGCCATTGTAATTGTAAAGCCTGACTAATGTTTTCTAATTCTCTTTGTAACTGATCAAGCTTGGTAAAGTCAGTCGGAAAGTAAATGTCGTGGCGCATAAAGAACCAACCAGCACCTGCATCGGTGTGGTGGTTAGCTTCAATAATATTGCCTTGGTATTTGGCAATCAGTTGGCCGATGGTTGCAACAATGCCGATTTGATCTGGACAAGCAACTGTTAAGCGAATAGCGATCCCTGAGTTAATTGAGTTTTTGGTGATTGATTTCAAGGCGCATTTCTTCCATTAATTTAGCAAAGCCTTCTTGGTCACACTCGATGAGGCATTGCAAGAGGTATTGAAACTCTTCGTTAGTATATTCGGTGATGTTGCGCTGACACTCATCGAGGACATCTGCGATCCCATACGCCCAGTCTTGAATGCTTTGTTTAAATTCGTCGTCGAGCACTTCTTCAGTCATGCCTTGCCCTCTGTATTATTAAACCTTTGCATTGAATATTACTCTGCTGGATAATTTCTCACAAGCACCAGTTATTGAGAATTCCCTTGTTCTCTGCTCGTGTCAACCTTAAAATAGGCTCCGGCTGATGATTAAGGAGAATTATTGCGTGGATGTTGTTTTAGATGATTGGTTTTGGGATTATAAAAAAGGCCAAATTGTATTAAGAAATGAATCTGGTGAAATTACTATTCAAACAGATGTATCGATAGAGCGTGATCACTGGTCATGGCCTTATCCGGTGGATCGTGAAGAGTGGTCACGAGTGTGTGTCGGTTGTTTTAGAAGCTATGGAACAATTGCTGAGGGTGCATTGCAAAAGTGGCTGCATAGTCAAGAGGGTGGGCGATTTATTCGTCGTTTAATTGCTCAGCAGCACTTTGTTTAAGTGTGTGTTGGAGGTTGAGCTAGATTATGCTGGCACTTTTATATAGGCTTTAAATGTAGAATTAGCAGTTTTTTTGATTTAGGAGCTGATGCTAAAATAATTTATTCGTTTTTAAAAATCTTTAAAGTGCTTATTGTAATACAAAGGAAAGCCGTTTTAGCTTATTAAAGCTGAGATCTGGATCTTGCGTACCGACTCAGGGTGATATTATTTACTTGAATGCTATGGTTTTGAAAAATAGGCCGTAGCTGTGGAAAATCCAATGCCGCGCATATTTATAACAGAAAGGCAGAGTTTATAGCATTGCTTAGGCTATAGGGCGACCCACATCAATGACTCTGGTAGAGCGCTATAGAAAGATCATGTGATAATATAAAATTAAAACAAATTATAGCTTTCAAATAATGGGTGAAAATAAGCTTATGTATTGTGGTTTTTTATTGTTAATTTTAAGTTAAATCAACTTAAAATGATTTATATTTTTTGAATAATATTCTTTATAGTTTTTTGTTTGTTAATGTTGATACCCAATTTTATAAGAAAATTAAAATAATAATGAAACTTAATTAAGAATAACAGTTAAAGTCTTATTTTTTATATATAGTTTTGTTTTATTAAAATAGAATAAAGCATTTGATGTGATTAAGTTAGTTAGCTTATGTAAGGCTAAAACTTAATGTTATGATAATAAATGAAAGTTAACATTCTAACTGCCATCATTTTAACCGTTTGATATTTAAACAACTTATTGCAAGTTAGCAAACTAAAATAAATATATTAAAGTATTTATCTAAGGATTGATATTATGAAAATAATAAAACCACTTCCTCTTCTCGTTTTCGCCGCGACAACAACAGCCTTATCTTCAAATGCATTAGCTAATTCAGTGGTGCATTCTTCGCAAGACGCACAACATTGGCAAATTAATGTAAAAAACCTGTTAGCTAATAAACCAACTGTCTATGCTATTATTACTGCAACTGATCCTGCTACAGGTTCAATTGCATATTTAAATAATGCCACAGGAAAACTCATTGATGTTGATGCTAAAAACAATAACAGCGACCCTTATTCTTTTAAAATAGCCCCAGAGCAAGTAGTATCATTACCTTATGGTTATTCTGGTCGTATTTACTTTTCTGAAGATGAAAAGCTATCCATTCCTGCTGTCCAAAACCCTGATACGAAAAAATGGGGTTTTGTTCAGCCTAATATGGTAAGCAACACTACACCTCTTTACGATAAAGTCGAGTGGGATTTTAGAAACCAAGCAGGTAACAATAGAACAGTGATGAACCAAACTAATGTCGATTTTTATGGGTTTTCAATTAACTTAAAGCAATCTGGAGGAGAACCTGTTGGCGATGTTGGTTTATCAAAAAAGTCGCGGTACGGTCATTAATCAATTAGAGAACAAAATGACGGGTGACTGGAAAAGTCAAATATTAACAGATGATAGAAATAATATTCTTAGAATACTCAGCCCAGTTCACAACCCAAACGGCAAGCTTAAAAATAGTTTAAATGACTATACTGATGCACTTTGGCAATATTACAGCACAACCCCCTTTATATTAAA
>NZ_MDTU01000001.1:1601513-1653630 GCF_001720395.1 Piscirickettsia litoralis | reverse complement strand
ACAGTTGTGAATATAAAGGGCAAGTAAATAATAGCCGTCAATTTGTATTTGCCGCAGTTTCTAATAATTGCCCTACAAGTTCTTTGCCTAAGCCAGACACTGCTATGGCGTGGTTTGCAGCGAATGCTGGTAATTGGAGCTTTAATGGTGATCATTTAAAAACAGCGGAGCAGCAAAATTTGGCAGGAGTATTAAGCGCAGCCTATGAAGCGGGTATGTTGCCCTACCCAACCAGTCTATCTGCTCCCTTATCAAAGGCACTCTTTCAGCAAAATAAAGATCGGCATTATCACGAAAATAGCATTAATGGTAAAAATTATCCGAATGATTTATATGCTCAGTCTCTACATGGGATAGACCCTAATACTAAACTTTATGCTTATCCATATGATGATAAATTAGGACAAGACTCAACGGTATCTACTGTTATCCCAAATACACAAGTTCCTGAGCCATTGACGATTACATTACGATAATAATTTAAACTGCCTGATTACTAGTTTAATAGCAGCTGTATTTTATTAATTATAATATAAAATAGCTGCTATTTTTATCTAAAAGAAAGCTGTTAGTGCGATAAATGATTATTAAATTAGTATGAATTTTAACCTATGAATATTGAACTAACTTAAATAGTTTTTTAAGTTGTGACTTGGTTGAAATTCCATATTTATTTTTAATATTTAACAGGTGTGTTTCTACTGTTCTATAAGATATTTCAAACTCTTTAGCAATTTCTTTTGCAGTTAATCCTGAAATATAGAGGTACAAACACTCAATTTCACGGCTGGTTAAGACTATTTTTTTATCCAGGTTATCTGTTGCAACTTTTAGTGACTGTATAAACTTTTTTTTAGTTGCTGATTCAATTGTTAAGTCTTCGCTTTTAATTTTTTCGGCAGGTGATGATATGCTGATTTGTAATGTCGATATTGACCATAGTTCGATGATTTTATGGTCGCTAATATTTATAATATTAGTAACGAACATTTCTACAGGTTTATCTTTGCTGTTATCAATTGCAGAAAATCGAGAGAGAGTGAATATTTGACCTTCTTTTAATAGAAGAAGATCAATTAATGAATTATTTATTTTTGAGTAATTTTTGCGATTATAGTCAAATCTCTCAGTGAGCTGTGTTAGGTTGAACTCTTGATCTAGATAGTGTCCTTTGAATTTTTTATGATAAAAATTTATGTAAGTCAGTGGCGCTGCCATTCTCCCACACTTGTAAGATTGACTTGAAGAAAGATACTGCTTGAAATTTATCCAATTTTTATCCTTTGTTTAGAAAGTTTTATTAACTATATCTTTTTTAATCAAAGAGTTAAATTGGCGAACTTAAGTATTTTATACGTATGGATATAATTGATATAGCGAATTACAATGAGCCGCTTAAACATATTGTAGGAGAAAATACAGTGACACCAGAACTCATTGGCTTTTTTGATGAAGTTAAATCAAATAAAAGTTTACAAAAACAACTGTACTATACAAAAGAACTGTCTGATGTTGCAATGGTTGCTAATAAGCTAGGCTTTAATATTACTGCTGCCGAAGTGCTTCGTGCTCAAGCTGGACGCTTACTGGAGCTGTTAGAAACTGATGTTAAGGAAGTTGCGATTGCAGCGGCGGGAGAGAAGCCTAACAAAGTTGCTCAATGGGGACGCGAAGGTCGAGGGTATCTTGAAAAAGCAGGGTATTGGCTGATTCGGCTTTCTCAATGGGGCTATAAAATTGAAGATATAAACAAAGATATTACAGATTTTTTTGAGAATATTAATAAAAGAAAATTGTTTTATGACGAGGTTTTTGTTTGCAGTACTTTTAATGAGATTGAAGAAGTGGCTAAAGAAAATCAATTTAAAATTACGGCTACTGCGCTAATTCATTATCAAGCGCTATGCATTACAAAGCTAGAAGATCAACATGCAGAACTTGTCGCCCATGGGAAAATTGACTGTGGTTAAAAAGGTAGATAACGAATTTTGTATTTATAAGGTAGATTTATATTACCAAGTTTTAGCTTTCAATATCATCATATTCCTTATCTGGAGTAGCTTGGTTAAAAGCAACAGTTGATAGTCAACTTGCTAAAGCTCATGGCCTGGTTGTGCTTTTAGCTTGCCTATTCATGATGTAGTTGTGTGGTGGAGGTCATCGGTTAAATTTTGCCGCAACATTCGACTTTAATGGGAGTGATTTGCTTACAGCCTTGTGAGATATATCTCACAAGGCTGTAAGCATAGAGCGCTTTGTCTTGTAAAATTTTGGGCATTTTGCAGGTTAACATAAGCATAACTTATTGATTTTTAATGATTTATTTTTTTTGGTGGTGCTGGTGAGCTTTATTTTTAACATCTTGGGTAATTGCACCAAAAGGAGAAAATGATAAATTATTAAGCAAGCGTTAAGGATAAGCGCAAATAGAGATAAGGATTAGGGTGTTGGAACACCCGGCAGGAAGCAGGATTGAATTTGAAGTTATTTGGGAAACATGGAGTGACCCTGGCACGTAAACTGCATGGATGTGGTTGCTGTTGATTAGGATGATTGACAGCGTGCTAGAGCAAGGATTGCTCGATAGCAAGGAAGAAAAATAAGAGTCATGGATGACTCATACAAGGAATGTCTGTAAGGACACGTTTATAGAGGACCTGGGCGGAGAGAAACCGCCCTATTTTTTTGCTTTGCTTTTATAGCACCTCCAGGTCGGCGTTGCGCTGATAAAAGGGATTGGAGGTGCTGCCCTACCATCGCCTTGTTAACACACTGCCAAAACTTGACTTATTATTGCGATCTTGAATGAATGTTTGATATGGCGCACTAGCTTTGTCGTAACAAAGGGTCAAAGAGTGTTAGCTATCGAAGCATTGGAAATGTCACTTCACAGCTGTTTTGTGTCTAAAATTTGGAGCTTTTGTCAGATTGCGCAAACTCAAAATAAGCTGGTGGTGCTGTTTGAACGCGTGATGTCTTGATTATGTCGAATACGCTTGGGGCTGTAGGGTTCTAGCTATCGCTTAGTGTATACTTGCTTGACGTTATTGGTTGAGAGTTGGATGAAAGGTTAAAAGCAAAATGAAGCAGGTTCGTGTTGCTATTGGAGTTATAGAAAATAAGCAAAGCCAAATTTTTACCGCTTTACGGCCTGATCATGTGGCTCAGGGTGGTTTATGGGAATTTCCGGGCGGTAAGCTGGAAAGCAATGAAACGGCTTTATCTGCTCTGAAACGCGAGCTAAAAGAGGAGGTCGGTATTGATGTGCTTGATGCCGAGCCTTTAATCGAGGTGCGCCATGACTATCCTGAAATGAGCGTTTGTTTGTATACTTTTCGTGTGCTTGAATATGTGGGCGAGCCAACAGGTGCAGAAGGGCAAAAAGTGCAATGGCAGGATAAAAGCGCATTGCTTTCTTTGAATATGCCTAAAGCAAGTTTGCCGATTATTAAGGCGTTATCTTTGCCGGATCGTTATTGTATCACCCCAGAGGGTTTAAGTGATGAAGCGGTATTTTCCTATGTGGAAAAGCAATTAGTTCTAGGAATTAATTTAATTCAGTTGCGTGGTGATTATAGTGAGTTTATTACTATAAAGTTGCGTGATCTGTGTCTAAAACATTATGCCCGGCTTTTGATTAAAGATTTGGCATTGGCAAAGAGCCTAGGCTTAGGTGTGCATTTGCGTGCACATGAGCTGATGAATTGTAATCGACAGCAGCTTATCGAAGTGAATTTAGTGGCTGCTTCTTGTCATAACTTAGCTGAATTGAGAAAGGCTGAGCAATTAAACGCTGATTTTGCTGTGTTATCGCCGGTGTTGCCTACGCCTTCTCACCCGGCTGCTGAGGGTTTAGGTTGGGATCAGTTTGAAAGCTTAGTTAAAGCGGTGAATATTGCTGTCTTTGCCCTAGGTGGCATGAGATATGAGCATATGAATCTTGTGAAACGCTTGGGTGGTCAAGGGGTTGCTGGAATTCGATTATTTGATGAATGCTTGAACTTCGCTTAGCGCGCCCATAACTTATACTTAGGTGTAGTGGTAAATGAGCGTGAGGATGAGTGCATGAATGGGGTCAAAACCGTTGTTTTACTTGCAGCACTGACTGCATTATTGTTGATTATTGGCACTGCTTTGGGAGGTAAAGCGGGCCTGTTGATCGCATTAATTTTTGCGATAGTGATGAATTTTAGTGCTTATTGGTTTTCTGATCAGCTCGTTTTACGTATGTACCGCGCTCAAGAAGTAGGGCCTTATGATGCGCCGGAGCTATATCAAACGGTAGAAGAATTGGCTCGTCGTGGCAATATGCCAATGCCGAAGGTGTATCTTGTTCCAGATCACACGCCGAATGCCTTTGCGACAGGGCGCAACCCTGAAAACGCAGCGGTTGCAGCGACGCAAGGTTTGATTCAAATGCTTTCGCGCGAAGAGCTGGCGGGAGTGATGGCCCATGAAATGGCTCATGTGCGTCATCGTGACACCTTAATTGGTACAGTGAGTGCAACGATTGCTGGAGCCATCGGTGCGATTGCCAATATAGCCTTGCTTTTTAGCTTTTTTAGAGGTTCTGATGAAGAAGGCCCAGGACCGATTGCGACTTTAGTTATGGCAATGCTCGCGCCGATCGCCGCCTCCTTGATACAGATGGCGATTTCGCGTTCGCGTGAGTTTGCCGCGGATCGCGGAGGCGCTGAGCTATGCGGTAACCCCTTATGGTTGGCCAGTGCGTTGCAAAAGCTAGAATCTGCCAATCACCGGGAGCCGATGCACAGTGCAGATGAACATCCAGCCACAGCCCATATGTTTATTGTCAATCCTTTGAGTGGTCGCGATATGATGAAATGGTTTTCGACTCACCCGCCGATGGAAGAGCGTATTCGTCGTTTACAACAGATGGCAGGCAGGTAATACTAGGCTCGTTATTAAAATAAAAATAGGGAGTGCGCTGTGCGAGCTTGGTTTTTGATCTTGGTTTCTGTGCTATTTGCTTCTTTTAATTATGCTGGCTATGCTTTGCCTAAGGGAGTGAATACGGCGGTTTTCTTTGGTGATAGTCTATCAGACGTTGGTAATTACCCAGTGGGAAAGTCTGAGCCCTATGTTCCTATTACCAATCCTTACCTAGGGAATCGCTCTTATTATGGTGGTACGATCGGAGTAATTTGGCCGCAGATTGTCGCAAGAGAGTTCTATAATCAAGGGTATTTTTCATCGCCTTTTGTTTCACCTTCTTCTCATCAAGCAAAGTTTCAAGTCTCACAGAGTTATGCTTGGGGTAGTGCTGTAACCGGTGATGTCTATACGGATGGTAGCGGCATTGTGTTGAAAGATTGTAACAAGCCGAGCCAAACGCCTTTATGTATCCCAGGTTTGCGTAAGCAGGTGGGCTTATATTTAGCGGCTAATCAGGGCAAGGCAGATCCAAACGCACTGTATTTTTTATGGGCAGGGGGTAATGATATGTTTAACAATATTTCCAATATTACCCATTTGCATTGGACGCGAATTGTTTGGTCTCCCGCACAGAATGTGGCGGATGCTGCTGGCGCCCTAACAAAAGCTGGAGCGCGTCATATTGTCATTATTAACTTGCCTAATGTTGCTTACACGCCAGCATTGGCAGGAAAGTCATCGCTAAAAGGCATAGTCACCTTTGTTACTAATCATTTTAATCAACACTTAACAGATGATAGCATTCAGGCTTTGTCGCCTTATAAGGTTCAACCAATTATTATCGATGCGGCAAAAATGTTTGAAGATATTTATATGAAAAAGCCGCCCTTTGCGACACTTAAAATTCACAGCTTAGCTAAAACGTGCGAGAGTGATAAAAAAGCTGCGGCAGCGAACTGTCCGGAGTATTTATTTTGGAATAAAAAGCACCCCGCTTGGTTAGGCAGTCAGATTATCGCTAAAGCGGTAATAAACCAGCTAAAAGTAGCTTAGAATATGTCAGTTCGTTTTGCGCAAAAAACAATAGGCTTGGGAGCACTCGGCATGATGGTCAGTGTCATCCTTGGTGCTGTTGGTGCGCATGTATTAGCAGGTATTTTAACGGGAAAATGGCTGCAGGTTTATCAAATTGCCGTTGAGTACCAAATTTATCACAGTTTAGGTTTGATATTATCTGGTTTACTAATTCTGTATTACCCAAGCTGTAAGGCGCTGGTAGCGGTTGCGTTATTAATGATGCTGGGCATTATTTTATTTTCTGGCAGTTTATATCTATTGGTTATTTTTCATTATTCATGGTTAGGGATTTTCACACCCTTTGGTGGGGTGTGCTGGATTGTTGCCTGGGGGATGTTAGCTTGGATTTTGATCAGGTATCGGCTTCACCATAAATAGCTGCTTTAAAGTGTTTTCTACACATGGAGATATACTTATCATTGCCACCGATTTCAACTTGAGCGCCTTTTTTTACAGGATTACCGTGCTCGTCTAAACGGATGACCATCGAAGCTTTGCGGCCACAATGGCAGACAGTTTTAATTTCATTGAGAACATCGGCCCAGGCCAGTAAATATTGACTGCCGACAAAGGGTTCGCCAAGAAAATCGCTACGTAGGCCATAGCTGAGTACGGGAATATTTAATTTGTCGGTAATTTCTGTGAGCTGAAAGACCTGGTCTTTACTTAAAAATTGTGCCTCATCAATAAGCACGCAGTGTATTTGTTCTTGCTCTAGTTGCTCTTTGGTTAGATGATATAAATTATCATCGGCGGTAAAAGAAATTGCTTCTGCACTGATGCCAATCCGTGAATGGATTTCGGTTGTTGAGGTGCGATTATCGATTTGCGGGGTAAATAACAAGGTATTCATGCCGCGTTCTTGATAGTTATAGCTAGATTGTAACAGCGTAGTTGATTTCCCGGCATTCATCGCTGAGTAATAAAAATAAAGTTTTGCCATATTAAAATTCCGAATTTCCTTATTTTAGTTATTTTTAAAGCGCATAGATAAATTAACCGCTTGAATATGTTTAGTCAGGCTGCCTGAGGAAATATAATCAACACCGGTTTTAGCAACAGCGGTGAGTGTTTCCGCATTCATCTCACCCGAAGCTTCGAGTTTAGCACGTTTCGCTGTTATTTTGACTGCTTGTTCCATCATGGCAAGGTCAAAGTTATCGAGCATAATAATATCGGCTTGTGCGCTTAGGGCTTGTTCTAACTCTTGGATGGACTCAACCTCAACTTCAATTGGTTTTCCTGGGGCAAGCTTTTTAGCGCTCAATACCGCTTGAGCAATGCTACCACAGGAGAGAATATGGTTTTCTTTAATTAAAAAAGCGTCGTCTAGGCCAATGCGGTGATTGGTACCGCCACCGTCAAGTACGGCTTGCTTTTGAGCGACTCTTAAACCTGGAATAGTCTTGCGAGTATCTAAAATTTTAGTGGGGTAAGGCTCGAGGATTTTAGCGTAATGCGCTGTTACCGTTGCAGTTGCTGAAAGCGTTTGTAAAAAATTGAGTGCGGTGCGCTCTGCGGTCAGCAGGTTGCGAGCTGTGCCTGTGGCGGTGAAAAGAAGTTGGTCGGCTTTGACTTGATCACCATCGGTGACATGCCACTGAACTTGGATGTTAGGATCGACTTGGAAAAAAGTTTCATTAACCCAGCGTACCCCGGAAATAATGGCGGGCTCACGCGTAATTACCTCAGCGCTGGCTGTTTTTTGCTCATCGATGAGTAAGGCGGTAATATCCCCTCCGGCGATATCTTCGGCAAGTGCTACACGCACATTATCGCTGATGATGGTATTGATGGGATCACGCATGACTCTAACCTCGTTGTTCTAGCTACTCAAAGAGGCCATATTGTACACTAAATTTAAAGAAAGTAAGAAAGTGCGGGAGTAAAAGGTGAAGATTGATCAATCGGGTCATTTAGATCAGGCGCGTTATATCGCTAGTCCTAATTACAATGAGCGGCCTCAAGGCGAAAAGGTGAGCTTGATTGTCATTCATAATATCAGCCTGCCGGCAGGACAGTTTGGCGGCTCTGATGTTGAGTCCTTATTTACGAACCGCTTAAACTGTAGTCAGCATGAAAGCTATCAGGATTTAGCGGAATTAAGGGTTTCTAGCCATTTTTTTATTCGTCGGGATGGCAAAATTATTCAGTTTGTTCCCGTGAATAAGCGTGCTTGGCACGCAGGGGTGTCTAGTTATTTAGGTCGGGAAAACTGCAATGATTTTTCTGTCGGTATAGAGCTGGAAGGGACAGATGATCTTGCTTATGAACAGGTTCAATATCACGTTCTAGTCGAATTATGCCAGGCATTAATCGATGCCTTGCCGGAGTTATCACCAGAGCATATTAGCGGCCATGAGCATATAGCACCCGGGCGTAAAACTGACCCTGGACCAAGTTTTGATTGGGCGCATTTTAACCGTTTATTGCAAGAAGGCTTAGCTCTAGAAGGACAAAATGTTGAAAGGGTAAAATAAAGGCAACTAAAATGGTTGCCTTTTCTGTGGTTCATTTTTATAGGTCAAGCGTGATTGGTCAGTTTGGCGTTCAGAGCGTGAACCAGCTCAGCTTCTTGTTTATGAGTGGCAAAGAAAAATATCTCAAAGAGTGATAGTGGATTTTTTTGGTTTGATGGCGAGTTTTAATTCTTTAGGGTCTTGGAAAAACTGTGCCAAGGTGGTTTGGTAAGGGGTTAATGCTGGATTGATTTGAGCGCTTTGGATAATGGCTGCGTATAAGGTGGCAACGTCTTGAGCAGTTGCAGGAAGGCCGGTCCCTGTTTGCATATGCTTAGCATTTTCTTTATAGATCCGCGGCAATAATGAATTATCTTTATAGCTGATATTAAATGTATTTAAGAAGGTGTTGCGGCCCTCGATGGCGAGTAGGTGCATGGCGAGCGCCTGTTTTTGTTGCTCTGTTGCCACGGTTTTAGGTGTTTGAGCGAGCAGTTCACCGATCTCTTTGGCGATTTTGGCATTGTCAATCTTCAGAGTGTGGCTAAAGTGTGTAGTCGCGGCATCCGAGAGTTTTACAAACCCGTTGAAGTTTGTCAGTGTTGTTTGTTCTTTGGAATTGATGGTGCCTTTGATGTTCAGAGCAAGGGGTTCGCTTTTAGTGTAACCGAGCTGTTTTAAATAAGATTGAGCTTCTGGTGGCAAGTTAAGCGTTGGAATATTAAGGTCAAGCTGCGTTGTATAAAGCCCCGTATTGTCTGTAAGCTCTTGTTGCATTTGCTTAAATGCTTGTGTGAGATTGTCATTGTTGTGCTTGAATGCACGCGCCCAATTTTGTGGTAGCGTATATTTTTCAGGAACATGCTGGCCCTGCTCTTTGAGTGTGAATATGGTTTGGTCAGCGACTTTGATGCTGATATTCATCGCTTCAGTTTTATCATGAGCTTGATAGTTGTAGTTGACAGAGCCGATCGGCTGGCCACCTAGAGCTGTGGTTAATGCTTTGAGGTAGTGTGCTGTTTCTGGGTTTTGGCTGCTTAAGCGTATGTCAGACAGTTGGATGTTTTGTAAAGAGCGTTTGTTTGCTGTAAACCTCAGTGCTTTGATATTTAATTCGGGGAATTGTAGCGAGATTGTTTTATTATTTGTAAGGTGCTGTTTGTTATCTAATTTGAAAGTTTTAAATTTAACCTGAATGTTATTAATGCTGGCATGATGAGTGAAGAAAAAGAAGCCATTTGTGTTAATTTGGCCGTAGTTGATCGCCTGGATCTGTGAGTTAGTTTTGTGTGTTTGTGCTTGAATCCATTGATCTAGCCCTTTTTTGACGATGTTATGAGCTTGGTGATCGGCGATGGCATAAGCGGCACCGGCAACAATGACAACAGCAACAGCGCTATAGATAATTTTTTTGCACTGAAAACGACCTTTTTCGTAGATAAAATTTTGATATGAAGCTTATTATAAAGCTTATCGTATTTTATTCAATTCAAGCGCTGACCAGGCTTAACTTGGGTTTCAATGACTTTGAGTGAGAGATAAAACTTTAAGTTTTATTTAATTAAGGCCGATTAGTTTTTGCTCAATTTTTTTACTCTAGAAATATGATTTTGAAAATATGGTTTTGTGTTGCGTTGAGGATGGTGCTTGCTAATTCTCTTTTTGATTGCAAACAGGAGTGGGAAAAGTGGAAGTAGGCTGGGTCGAGCTAGGGGTGAGGCAGTGAAAATCACTGCCCTATTGCTGTATTGTGATATTTAAGCTTGGTTGGTGAGTTTGACATTTAGCAAATGTATTAACTCGCCTTCTTGTCCAGGCTTGAAGGCATAGAGTTTAGACATTGGCAGTGGTTGCTCAGGTGTGATGGATAGTGTGAGCTCTTTTGGATTTTTGATAAATTGCACTACCGTGTTTTTATAAGGAGCAAAAGCCGGCCCGAACTTACTGTTTTGGGCGACATTCGCAAAATGGTCTGCGACATCTTGGCTACTGACCGGGCGCTTTGGGTCGGTGCTGAGTGATTTTGCCATGAGCTTATAAATGTTCGGGAGCAAGGACTGATCTTCGTAGCTGATTGTGAGGTTATTTAAGAAAGTATTTTGGTTGTCAGCATCGATGAGCTGTGTAAGGAGTTGATAATGAAGCCTTGTATCGTCATTGTTTTTAGGTGGCTGTGAGAGTAATTTACCGAGCTTTTTAGCAAATTGTTGCTGATTGAAAGTCAGCGAGCTATCCATATGAACTGTTGCAGCATGATCAAGCTTGATGAAGCCTGTCAAATGAGTTGTTCTTGCTGTCTTGGGCTTGGAATCTGTTGTGATATCTAATTTGAGTGCGAGAGGTGTGTTTTGGCTGTACCCTAGCAATGGTAATAAATTTCGCAGCTTGGCTCTTGGGTTGTCAGGAAGTTTGATATCAGGGAGATCAATACTGAATTTTGACGTGTAAGAGCCGCTGTTATTGAGCGAATATTGATCTTGGAGTATGCGGGTAAAATCACCGTCAAAATTATCGCTTTGGAACGCTTTAAAAATGCGAGTGATTCGTTGTGGCAGAGCGTGTGCTGCTGTCACGCTTTGACCTTGCTCTGTGAGCTTGAAAATAGTGTGATCTTTGGCGTTGATGTCTAGGTCTAGTGTTTCTGTTTTGTTGTTGGGTTGATAATGGTAATCGATTGAGCCGACTAGGTGCCCGCCAGTATAGGACTCTGCTATCGCTAGGTTTGCTTTGGTCTCTACGTCTGTGCTGCTAAGGTCGATATTAGATAATGTGAAATCTTCCAACATATTTTGATCAGCAGTTAAAGCCAGTGTTTTAATTTTCAGCTCGGGGAGTTTGAAGGGGGCATTGTCTGGGAGATCTTTGAATTTGACGGTGATGCCATTAATTTTAAAGTGGCGAGTAAAGAAGAAGAAACCATTGGTGCTGACGTTATCGTAATTAATCGTTGCGACTGGAGAATCTTTTTTATGGAGATGTGTTTGAAGCCATTGAGTCAAATTATCTTTGACAATTTTATTGGCTTGGTGATCAGCCACGCCATAAGCGACGCCCGCGATTGCTGCAATCGCAATTGCACTGTAAATCGTTTTTTTCATTTAAAGATTGCCTTTTTATTTATTAATATTTCATCCAGGTCATTATTATAAAGTCTATGGAGTTTTATTCAATATAATAGTGATTATAATGTGCTTTAATCATTAATCTTATTGAAATTATTGATTAATTTTTGATCATCTGTGTTTATTTTAGTTTTATTTTAGTGTTGAAAGTATTTGTTTTTGATGGGAGTGTTGCTAAATTTTGGGGTGGAACTTAGATTGCAATCTGGGCGAGATTCCTTTATTCTCGCGCGAAAGCCTTGGTGTATTTTATCATGGGTACAATAAATAAAGATGGGTTAAGGAGAAGCGGATGCGTCAGATGTTGGTGATGGGGAACTGGAAGATGAACGGCTGTCGTAGTGAATTAACTACGCTATTGCAGGGTGTTGCTCAACAAGTGAAGCCCTTATCTAAGGTTGGTGTTGCTGTTTGTCCATCTTTTGTTTATTTGGATGCGATAAGTGTCATGTGTGAAGGAACCTCTGTAGGTTTAGGTGCGCAAGACGTTAGTCTTCATGAGCAAGGCGCTTATACGGGAGAGATTTCGGCGGCGATGCTTAAGGATTTAGGCTGTCAGTATGTTTTGGTTGGGCACTCAGAGCGTCGCAGTTATCATGCTGAAAGCAATGAAAGTGTTGCGAGAAAATTTGTTGCAGCTCAGACCCAAGGTTTAACGCCTGTGTTATGTATTGGTGAGACGCTTGAAGAGCGTCAGGCTGGAAAAATGCAAGATGTAGTGAGCGCTCAGGTGAAGGCAGTGATAGAGCATGCAGGGGTAGATGCTTTTGTGAAGAGCGTGATTGCTTATGAGCCAGTTTGGGCCATTGGCACAGGGGTTGCGGCAGAGCCGTCTGATGTCCAAAACGCGCATGGCTTCTTGCGCAGTTTATTAAATGATTATGGGTCTAAGCTCGCTCAGAATATGCAAATTTTGTATGGTGGTAGTGTGAAAGCGAGTAATGCTACTGAAATTTTAAGTCAGCCTGATGTAGATGGTGGATTGGTCGGTGGAGCTTCTTTGAAAGTCGACGAATTTGTTGCTATTTGTCAGGCGGCGAATAGTGAATAGTTAATTGAGGTAAACAATGGAACAAGTGTTATTGATCTTACTGATTGTTGCAGCGGTTGCAATGGTTGTGTTGATACTCATGCAGCAAGGCAAGGGTGCAACAGCAGGTGCGTCTTTTGGTGCCGGAGCATCGCAGACTGTTTTTGGTAGTGCAGGGGCTGCATCTTTTTTAGTGAAAGCAACGGCAATGTGTGCAGTGGCTTTCTTTGTGATTTGTTTGGTGCTTGGGCGTATGGCAGCTCAACAAGGTCAGTTATCGGCAGCGCCTGTGGCTAAGACGACGGCAGCCCCTGCAGCAGCGCTACAAGAGGCAACAACTGGGCAGGCTGCAACAGCTGAGAAAAGTAATACTGAAAACAATGCGAGTAGTACAAAAAAATAATTTAGCGCTTGCATCTTATTAAAATAACAGTAAAATGGCGCTACGCGTTTGTAGCGCAACAAGATTCTGCCGAAGTGGTGAAATTGGTAGACACGCCATCTTGAGGGGGTGGTGACCTAACGGTCGTGCCGGTTCGAGTCCGGCCTTCGGCACCAAAATTAAGGCGACAGCAATGTCGCCTTTTTCTTTGCTGATTATTTATTGGACAATATAAATTGTTAAAGACAAATCAAGTTTGATCATTGAGTGCTCGATGAGTGAATGAGTCACTGTGTGGATTTAATTATTATGATGCCTGTATTAAGCAGGAGGCGTGATGATAAAGTATTTTTTTATATTGCTAGCTGTAAGTGTGAGGCGTGAGCAAAAATTTTAATTTCCTTGATGCTGCTTTCGTAAAATGTAACAAAAATTTAGTTTAATTTTTGTTTTGAACATTGAAATTAATGAGCTGAGTAAAATAGTTATTTGTTTAAGTGGAAATGCTAAGCGTTCCTTTAATTAACACTGAAAGAAAGCCATTTTGACTCATGTTATTTTCTATGGGTATAAAACGACTGCATAAGAGCTGTTGATTGTATTTGTATAATTATTGTTCAAGAGGCTAAAAAAGCTTTTTTTATTTGTATAATTGCTGCTTTTTGTTTAATATCTCTCCAGACTTTTGTCACTTTAATAAACTTGTTTATACTTACTAACATTGATAACAACTTAATACTGAAGTATAAACATGTCCTTTTGGTATTTGGGGTAATACCATGTTAGATAATTATGGTCCGATATTATTGTTCCTGATCATAGGAGCGTTATTTGGTATGGCGCCTGTTATGGCAAGCGTCGTCGCTGGGAAATTCCTTGGCCTAGAACAAAAAAGCAAGGCGAAAGAAGACGCATTTGAATGTGGTTTCGCACCTTTTGAAGATGCGCGTATGAAATTCGATGTGCGATTTTATCTTGTTGCCATTCTTTTTATTGTCTTTGATCTTGAGGTCGCTTTTATGCTGCCTTGGGCGGTGGCACTGAATAAAATAGGCTGGTATGGGTTTACTGCAATGTTCGTATTTCTTGGGCTTCTTGTAGTAGGTTTCATTTACGAGTGGAAGAAAGGGGCGCTTGAATGGGAGTAGCCGATACTATTTTAAAGCGCGATGGCTTTGTTACCACTTCTGCCGATAAGCTGGTTAATTGGGTGCGCACCGGATCAATGTGGCCGGTGACATTCGGTTTGGCGTGTTGCGCGGTAGAAATGATGCAGGCTGGCGCGTCACGTTACGATTTGGATCGCTTTGGTGTAATTTTTCGGCCGAGTCCGCGTCAATCGGATGTGATGATTGTTGCTGGAACCTTATGCAATAAAATGGCACCGGCATTACGCCGTGTTTATGATCAGATGGCAGGGCCTAAATGGGTGATTTCCATGGGGTCTTGCGCGAATGGCGGTGGTTATTACCACTATTCGTATTCTGTGGTTCGGGGGTGTGATCGTATTGTCCCTGTTGATGTGTATGTGCCAGGTTGCCCACCGACCGCAGAGGCTTTGCTCTATGGCATTATTCAACTGCAAAACAAAATTCGTCGCACCAACACCATTGCACGGCAATAAACAAGGTTAAAGACGTATGGAATTACAAGAACTGGTTGCGCTAATTGAGCCTCGTCTTAAAGAGTTTGGCGTGCAGTCTAAAACTGAATTTGATGAGTTAACACTTGAAGTCCCGGTCAATCACTTATTAAAAGTCTCGCAAATTTTGCGTGATGATAACGCGCTTAGCTTTGAGATGCTGATTGATGTTTGTGGCATAGATTATTTATATTACGGCAAAGATGAGTGGACCACTGATACGGCAACGTCAACCGGGTTTGAGCGTGCTGTTCACCAGCTTGAAGCGCCTGAAAAGGGCGATGGTAAGCGCTTTGCCGCGGTTTATCATTTAATGTCGATTAAAAATAATATCCGTTTGCGCTTAAAAGTGTTTCCTGATCAAAATACACTAATTTTGCCGTCAGTGAATGATATTTGGAACAGTGCCAATTGGTTTGAGCGTGAAGCCTTTGACATGTATGGCTTATTGTTTGATGGCCATCCAGATTTGCGTCGTATATTGACTGATTATGGCTTTATTGGTCACCCGTTTCGTAAAGATTTTCCGCTCAGCGGCTATGTTGAAATGCGTTATGACGCTAAAGATGAGCGTGTTGTTTACGAGCCTGTTGATATTGAACCGCGTGTTTTGGTGCCAAAAGTGATTCGTCATGATAATCGCTATGATGCAAGCTTGACGGCGGGAGAAAAATAACATGTCTGAGTTTCGAAATTATACAATTAACTTTGGTCCTCAGCACCCTGCGGCGCATGGCGTTTTACGGCTTATTTTAGAACTCGATGGTGAGACGGTTGTTCGTGCTGATCCACATGTCGGGTTATTGCATCGTGGTACAGAAAAATTGGCTGAGACTAAGCCCTATAACCAAAGTATTGGCTATATGGACCGGCTCGATTATGTCTCGATGATGTGTAATGAACATGCTTATGTGATGGCGATTGAAAAATTACTCGGCATAGAAGCACCCATTCGTGCTCAATATATTCGTGTCTTGTTTTCAGAGGTGACGCGCGTTTTAAATCACTTGATGGGCATCGGCTCAACGGCCCTTGATTTAGGGGCAATGACCGTTTTCTTATATGCATTTCGTGAACGTGAAGATTTGATGGATTGCTATGAAGCGGCTTCAGGTGCACGGATGCATGCGACCTATTTGCGCCCGGGTGGGGTGTATCGTGATTTGCCTGACAGCATGCCACAATATGAGCCCTCGCGTTGGCGCAATGAAAAAGAAGTTGATAAGTTAAATCAAAACCGTCAAGGCTCTTTGCTTGATTTTTTATGGGATTTTACCGAACGTTTTCCATCTTGTGTTGATGATTATGAAACCTTATTAACAGATAACCGGATCTGGAAGCAACGAACGGTCGGTATTACCGAAGTATCTGCTGAACGGGCAATGAACTTAGGTTTTTCAGGACCGATGTTACGAGCATGTGGTGTTGAGTGGGATTTGCGTAAGAAACAGCCTTATGAAGTGTATGATCAACTCGATTTTGATATTCCCGTAGGGACTAAAGGGGATTGTTATGATCGTTATTTGGTGCGAGTTGAGGAAATGCGCCAATCCAATCGTATTATGCGTCAATGCATCGAATGGCTACAGAAAAATCCTGGGCCGGTCATGATCGATGATCATAAAATTGCACCGCCTAAACGCGCTGAAGTCAAAAGTGATATGGAATCATTAATCCATCATTTTAAATTGTTTACTGAAGGCTTTACTTGCCCTGCTGGCGAAGTTTATAGTGCCGTTGAACACCCTAAGGGTGAGTTTGGTATTTATTTGGTTTCTGATGGTTCGAATAAACCTTATCGCGTTAAAATTCGCAGCAGTGGTTTTGCTCACTTAGCGGCTATGGATGAGTTGCTGCGTGGCCATATGTTGGCTGATGTCCCTGCTTTAATTGCAACACAAGACCTGGTATTTGGAGAGGTTGACCGCTAATGTCCATAGAAAACGGTTTAACAACAACAATGCGTGAGCAGATCGATTATTGGTTGACTAAATTTCCTAATGATCAAAAACAATCAGCATCGCTTGCTGCATTGATGATTGTGCAAAAAGAAAACGACGGCTACTTAACGAATGAGTTGATGGATGCCATCGCGAATTACTTAGACATGCCAGCGATTGCTGTTTATGAGGTCGCAACTTTTTATTCCATGTATGAGCATAAGCCGGTGGGGCGTCATAAGATCTGTGTCTGTACTAATATTTCTTGCATGTTGAACGGCTCAGATAAAATTGTTGAACACCTAGAGCGTCGCTTGGGCGTGAAAATGGGTGGCGATGTGACACCTGATGGTAAATTTAGCATCAAAGAAGTGGAATGTTTAGGAGCGTGTGTGAACGCACCGATGTTCCAAATTGGTGATGATTATCACGAAAAGCTTACGCCTGAAAGTGTTGATCAAATTTTGGATAATCTGGAGTAGTCGATAATGAGTATCCAAGAAAATTTAGTCTGCTTTCGCTCGCTTGGTTTGGATGAGCCGTGGAGCTTGGCGAGCTATGAAAGCATCGGTGGTTATTCAGTCTGGCGTCGTATTTTAAAAGAAAAAACACCACCTGAAGAAATTATTGAAGAGTTAAAAACATCGGCCTTGCGGGGGCGTGGTGGTGCAGGGTTTCCGACGGGCTTAAAGTGGAGCTTTATGCCGCGCAATGCCGCGGGTCAAAAATATGTCGTTTGTAATTCAGATGAAGGGGAGCCTGGCACCTGTCATGATAGAGATATCATGCGTTATAACCCGCATCAACTCATCGAAGGCATGGCGATTGCCGGTTATGTCGTTGGTGCAACAGTGGGTTATAACTATGTGCGTGGTGAATTTATTGAGCCGATTAGGCGCTGTGATGAAGCTCTAGAAGAAGCACGTAAAGCCGGTTTGCTCGGCAATAATATTCTAGACTCTGGCGTTGATTTTGATATGTTTACCGCTCACGGTGCTGGGGCTTATATCTGTGGAGAAGAAACGGCGTTATTAAACTCATTGGAAGGCAAGAAAGGCCAGCCGCGTTTTAAACCACCGTTTCCTGCCGGTTACGGCTTGTATGGTCGTCCGACCAATATTAACAATACTGAAACTTATGCATCAGTCCCGGTGATTTTACAACATGGTGGCCAATGGTTCTTAGAACTAGGTAAGCCTAATAATGGTGGTTGCAAGATTTTCAGTGTCTCTGGTCATGTGAATAAGCCGGGTAATTATGAAGTCCCTCTTGGCACACCATTTAAAGATCTGCTTGCGTTAGCCGGTGGGGTGCGTGATGGTAATCGCATTAAAGCGGTGATTCCGGGGGGTAGCTCATCAAAAATTGTCCCAGGGGATGTCATGCTTAATGAGGTCACCATGGATTATGACTCGATTGGCAAAGCTGGCTCGATGCTGGGTTCTGGCGCTGTAGTTGTGATCGATGAAACTCAAGATATGGCTGAATTACTTGCTAGAATTGCCCATTTTTATTATGAAGAATCATGTGGGCAGTGTACGCCCTGTCGTGAGGGAACCGGCTGGATGTCGCGCATTTTAAAGCGGATTGTTTCAGGTCAAGGTCGCCCAGAAGATTTAGAGAAAGTCGTTGCGGTCGCAGGAAAAATTGAAGGCCATACCATTTGTGGTTTGGGAGACGCTGCGGCATGGCCAGTGCAAAGCTATATTCAAAAATTTAGACATGAATTTGAATATTGGATTGAGCATAAACGAAGCATTATTGCTGCGTAGGCAATATTAAGATTAATTTGAAATTGGAATGATCAATGTCAACAGTTCAAATTGAAATCGATGGTGAAACACTAGAAGTGCAGCAAGGCTCAATGATTATTGAGGCCGCTGACGAGGCGGGTATTCGCATCCCTCGTTTTTGCTATCATAAAAAATTATCCGTTGCTGCTAACTGCAGAATGTGTTTGATCGAAGTAGAAAATGGTCGTAAACCCATGCCTGCTTGTGCAACACCTGTGACCGACGGCATGAAAGTATTTACTAAATCACCTTTGGCCATTGCCTCGCAAAAATCGGTGATGGAGTTTTTGCTCATTAATCATCCCTTGGATTGCCCGATTTGCGATCAGGGGGGGCAGTGTGAATTACAAGATGTTGCAATGGGTTATGGCAGTGATAGCTCACGTTATGTAGAAGGCAAACGCTCAGTTGCTGACAAAAACATCGGTCCATTAATTTCTACAGAGCTCACCCGTTGTATTCAATGTACTCGCTGCGTGCGTTTTGGTAGTGAAATTGCTGGAATGCGTGAATTGGGTATGACCGGGCGTGGTGAGCACTCTGAGATTGGCACCTTTATTGAGCAAAGTGTGAATTCAGAAATGTCGGGTAATGTGATTGATGTTTGCCCTGTCGGCGCTTTGACTGCTAAACCTTCGCGCTTTAGTGCGCGTGCTTGGGAAGTCAGATCTTCTAAAAACGTTGCTCCTCATGATTGCATGGGCTCAAATATTGCGATCCATACGCGGCGTAATGATGTGATGAGTGTTGCACCGTGTGAAAATGAAGATATTAATGAAGTCTGGATCTCTGACCGTGATCGCTTTGGTTATAAAGGTCTCGAGAGTCAAGAGCGTGTTTATAAACCACAAGTCAAACGCAATGGCGTATGGACAGAAGTTGAATGGCAAGATGCCCTCAATATTGTTGCTGCACGCATGCATGAAACAGTTAAAGAGCATGGTGCTGAAGAGCTAGGCGCACTGGCCTCGCCAAGCTCTTCTGTTGAAGAGTTGTATTTACTACAAAAATTAATGCGTGGTTTAGGCTCGCATAATATTGATCATCGCTTGCGTGAAATTGATTTTTCAGATCAACAGCAAGCGCCTTTATATCCGCGTTTTCAAACTTCTATCGCCGAAATTGACGAGCAAAATGCTATTTTTGTGATTGGCTCGAATCTCCATAAAGAAGTGCCGATTGCAGCACATCGCATCCGTAAAGCATCGCTCAGGGGGGCGAAGGTTTCCGCTCTGACGCCTGTTGCTTTTGATTATCGTTTTGATGTGAATGAGTGGGCGGTGCCTTTAGCAAAATGGGTGGGTGCGCTGGCTTTAATATTAAAAACGGCGGCAGCAAAAGCGTCTGTCAATATCAGCCCGGAATTAACAGCCATTGTTAATAATGCTGGCGGTGATGCTGCACAGGCTGAGGTGATTGCAAATCAGCTTATTACCGGTGAGAAAGCATCGATTATTCTAGGTCGCTATGCCTTAACCTCTCCAGAGGCAAGTGTATTTAGAGCGCTTGCATTTGAGTTAGCAAAAGTGACTCAAGCTAAGGTTCTATTATTGACTGAAGGGGCGAATGGTGCGGGTGCTTGGTTAAGTGGTGCGGTTCCTCATCGTCTTGTTGCTGGACATACGGTGGACTCTCCCGGACTAAATACCCAAGAGATGCTAGAGCAAAAAATTAAAGCTTTATTTCTTATTGAACACGGAGCCAAGCTTTGACTGTGCAAGCTCTCATGCTGCGCTTGAGGCGGTTAAAAATGCTGATTTTGTTGTTTCACTATTGCCATTTAAAAATCATATTATGAATGAATATGTCGATGTGATTTTACCGATTGCGCCTTTTGGTGAAACCTCGGGCACTTTTGTCAATGGTGCGGGTGATTGGCAGAGCTTTGCGGCAGCGGTGAGTCCCAAAGGAGATGTGCGTCCGGCTTGGAAAGTGTTGCGTGTATTAGGTAATTTATTGCAAATCGATGGTTTTGAGCAAGAATCCAGTGCTGATATTATCGCTGAGATTAAGCGTGAGCTTGTCCATGCCGATGCGAATTTAGCGGCTGAGCCTTGGCGGCTACCAGCGAGTATAAAAGCATTTAACTATAGCAGCAATGGCTTGAATTTTATTCCGCAGCTATCGCTTTATTCTGTCGATGCTTTGGTAAGACGCGCGGATGATTTGCAGCAGACACATGATGCAGCTAAGAAACACGTGTATATGTCAACGTTAACGATGGAGCGAGAAGGCTTTGTTGCCGGTGACAGCGTGAAAATAAAACATGGTGGCATATCTGCTTTGCATGCGGTTGCCGTTGATGATAAGACACCAGAAGGTACAGTGTTGATTCCAGTGGGAACTACAGCTGCTGTTGATCTGGCAATGCCTTATCATCCAGTTGAACTAATACGGGACTAATATGATGGCAGAGACTTTTGCAATAAGTGTGTTGTGGACGCTACTTAAGATTATCATCATTGTGGTACCGTTGATGCTCGTCGTTGCTTACTATACTTACGCTGAACGTAAGGTGATCGGTTATATGCAGGATCGTTTAGGCCCTAACCGAGTGGGACTGTGGGGCTTATTGCAACCGATTGCCGATGGTGCAAAATTATTTTTAAAAGAACGCATACGTCCAAGTCATTCGAATCGCTATTTGTTTGTGATTGCGCCAGTGTTGACAATTGCCCCTGCATTGGCGGCATGGGCTGTAGTTCCTTTTGATAAACACCTTGTGCTTTCTAATATTAATGCTGGTGTGCTTTATGTGTTAGCGATGACATCTTTGGGTGTTTATGGGGTGATTATTGCCGGTTGGGCATCGAATTCTAAATATGCGATGCTCGGTGCTTTGCGTTCGGCCGCTCAAATTGTTTCTTATGAATTGGCGATGGGCTTTGCCCTAATTGGCGTATTAATTGCTGCCGGTAGTTTGAATTTAAGTACGATTATCGAAGCGCAATCGGGGGGTATTTGGCATTGGTATTGGTTGCCGTTGTTCCCGTTGTTTATTGTCTATTGGATTTCAGGAGTTGCTGAAACCAACCGTGCACCTTTTGATGTGGCGGAAGGTGAGTCGGAAATTGTTGCTGGATTTCACGTCGAATATTCGGGAATGACCTTTGCTATTTTCTTCTTGGCCGAATATGCCAATATGATTTTAATTTCACTGCTAACCGCAGTGTTTTTTATGGGCGGCTGGTTATCGCCATTTGAAGGTATTCCAGGCTTGGCGTATCTGTTTGCTTGGGTGCCGGGGATTGTTTGGCTCTTTTTAAAGACCGCTTTCTTTATGTTCTCATACCTTTGGTTCCGGGCGACGTTCCCGCGTTTTCGTTATGATCAAATTATGCGTTTAGGCTGGAAAATATTGATTCCTGTAACCTTGGTCTGGGTGATTGTGGCCGCATTATTGGTTAAATTTCATGTTGGGCCATGGTTTTAAGGGGTAGCTTGCAGTGAAAATATTAAAACAATGGACCAAAACATTTTTATTAGTTGAGTTATTAAAAGGCTTAAAGCTCACTTTAAAGCATTTATTTTCAAAGTCGGTCACGGTTCAATACCCAGAAGAAAAAACGCCGATTTCTCCACGTTTTCGTGGTTTACACGCTTTACGCCGTTATCCAAATGGCGAAGAGCGTTGCATCGCTTGTAAATTATGTGAAGCGGTGTGTCCGGCTTTAGCAATTACGATTGAATCAGAGCAAAGAGAAGATGGTTCGCGGCGTACGACGCGTTATGACATTGATTTATTCAAGTGTATTTATTGTGGTTTTTGTGAAGAAGCCTGCCCTGTGGACTCAATTGTTGAGACCAAAGTCTTTGATTATCACTTTGAAGAGCGTGGCGAAAATATTATGACGAAAGCTAAACTCTTAGAGATTGGGGATAAATATGAAGAGCAAATTGCAGCGAGTAAAGCGCAAGATGCACCGTATCGTTAAGGAGCAGAACAATGTTTGTTGAAATTGTTTTTTATTGTTTTGCCGTCTTGGCTATTTTCGGTGCTTGGATGGTGATTACCGCGCGTAACCCCGTTAAAGCGGTGCTAGCTTTAGTCTTTACTTTTGTGATGAGTGCGGGCGTATGGATGACAACGCAGGCTGAGTTTCTAGCCCTTTCATTGATTGTTGTCTATGTCGGCGCAGTTATGGTGCTGTTCTTGTTTGTTGTGATGATGCTCGATGTTGATGTGGCGGCATTGAAAGCGGGCGCTGCGCGCTATTTACCGATTGGTTTATTAGTGGTTCTGCCGATTATTGCCTTAATGATCTGGCAAGTGGGTCCTGAGCATTTTGGCAGTGCTATTTTCGGTCATAAACCGGTAATGCATGGAGCCAATTACAGTAATACCGAAGCGTTGGGTGAGCTTCTTTATACTCGTTATGTCTATGAGTTTATTCTAGCGGCAGCAATTTTGTTGGTGGCGATGATGGCGGCAATTTGTTTGGCATTTCGTGGGCCGCGATCTACGCGCACGCAGCATCCTGGCAAGCAAGTGAAGGTGCAAGCTCGTGATCGTGTACGCGTTGTGAAAATGAAAAGTGAGAAAAAGACCACGGGGAAGAGCGATGAATAAAAAAGAGTCCTGGGGAAGAGCATATGATTAGTTTGTCACAGTATTTAATTTTTGCCGCTATTTTATTTGGTTTGAGTGTTGCAGGAATTTTATTTAATCGTAAAAGTGCCATTACTTTATTGATGAGCATCGAGTTAATGTTGCTGGCGGTGAATACAAACTTTGTTGCATTTTCGCATTATTTAAATGATTTATCGGGTCAGGTCTTCGTGTTTTTTATCTTAACTGTGGCGGCGGCCGAAGCGGCGATTGGTCTTGCGATCTTAGCTCTACTGTTCCGTAATCGCCGGACGATAGATATCGAAGACTTAAATTCATTGAAGGGTTAGGTTGTGGAAAATATAAAACTCTTACTTATTATTCTGACCCTAAGTCCGCTTGTCGGTGCAATCATTGCTGGTTTTATTGGTAAACGGATGGGGCGCTCTGTCGTTCATACCATTTGTAGTGCATCTGTTGCTATTGCATTGGCAATATCGGTTTATTTATTTGTCCAGTTACTCAATAAAAATATAGAGCCGTTTAATCAAACGATTTACACTTGGGCTGATATCGGCGGTTTAAATTTTAGCGTCGGCTTTTTGCTTGATCGTTTATCAGCTTTTATGTTGATTGTTGTGAACTTCGTTTCCTTGGCTGTCCATATTTATACCATCGGTTACATGGAAGAAGACGATGGTTATATTCGTTTCTTTAGTTATATTTCAGCCTTTACCTTTGCCATGATTACACTCGTACTGGCCAATAACTTCTTCTTACTCTTTTTCGGCTGGGAAGCGGTGGGCTTAGTTTCTTACCTGTTAATTGGTTTTTGGTACAAAAAAGACACTGCGGTCTATGCGAATTTAAAAGCATTTTTGATTAACCGTGTTGGTGATTTAGGCTTTTTATTAGGTATTGCAGGAGTGCTTTATTTATTCGGCTCACTAGATTACTCAACGGTCTTTAAAGCAGCACCGGCTTTGGCCGCTCAAGCGCCAGTGATTCATATCTGGGGCGATGTTTCGGTCAGTGCCTTCAATCTTATTGGTATTTTACTCTTTGTCGGGGCGATGGGTAAGTCAGCACAAGTGCCATTGCACAACTGGCTACCCGACTCGATGGAAGGTCCAACACCGATCTCGGCATTAATCCACGCAGCAACGATGGTGACCGCTGGGGTCTATATGGTTGCGCGTTTATCGCCGCTGTATGAACATGCGCCGATGGCCTTATCACTGATTATGATTTTGGGTGCGATTACCTGCTTATTTATGGGTTTGCTTGCAATTATTCAAAACGATATTAAACGTATTGTTGCTTATTGTACTCTGTCGCAATTGGGTTACATGGTGGTTGCTTTAGGGGTTTCGGCCTATTCATTGGCGATTTTCCATCTGATGAGCCACGCCTTCTTTAAAGCCTTGATGTTCTTAGCGGCAGGTTCTGCGATCATTGCTATGCATCATGAGCAAGATATTCGTAAGATGGGTGGTTTGCGTAAATACATGCCGATTACTTATTGGACGATGTTAATCTCGTGTCTATCGCTGATCGCTGTGCCCGGTTTTTCAGGCTTTTTCTCCAAAGATTTAATTATCGATGCGGTCGGTGAGTCACATCGTTGGGGGGCGAGCTTTGCTTATTTTGCGGTATTAGGAACGGCTTTTGTTACCGCTTTGTATACCTTTAGAATGTTCTTCTTGTGTTTTCACACGAAAGAGCGCATGGATGAACATACGCGCTCACATCTAAAAGAATCACCTAAAGTGGTGACTTGGCCACTGATCGTTTTGGCTATTCCTGCGACGATTGCTGGTTATTTCTTTGTTCAGCCGGCGCTTAATGGCTTTTTCGGCCAGGCGATTCTAACCTTGCCGCAACATGATATCGTGCAAAAAACTTGCAGCGCATTTTCCAACAGCGATGTCGATGGTGCTCTATGCGCCTAAAACCCCCGCTTTCTGGTTGGCGTTGTCGGGTGTGGTTGTTGCTTGGGTGTTTTATGTCTGGAAGCCGCAGCTTGCCGTAATCGCCAGGAAAAATTTAGGTTTTATCCATTACATTATGGATCGTAAGTATTTTGTTGATGACGTTTACCAGGCCGTATTTGGTTGGGGTGGCTACTTTATTGGCTATCTTTGCTGGCGTGTCGGTGATGTCTTTGTCATCGATGATGGTGTGGTTAATGGAACGGCTGGACGCGTACGCCGTATTGCCGATGCGATGCGCCGAATACAGTCGAATTTCTTGTTGTACCATTATGCATTTGCCATGATTGTCGGACTGTTGGTGCTGCTGTTATGGTTTTTCTTACCTCATTAAGTGAAGGGTAAATGATGTCACATATGCCGCTTTTAAGTATTTTAATTTGGCTGCCTATTATTGGCGGATTACTGGTCGCGTTCAGTGAGCGTGGCGAGTATTCCCGTGTTGCAAAATGGGTTGCTGTTATTATTTCATTGATTCTATTGGGCTTTTGTATTCCCCTTTACCAGGACTTTGATCCGCTTACCTACCATATGCAGTTTGTCGAAAGCCACTTATGGTTTGACTTTGCTGGCTTTAAGGTACGTTACGGCTTGGGGGTTGATGGGGTCTCATTAATTCTCATTTTGCTCACTTGTTTTACCAACCTGATCGTTATTTTGTCGGCATGGAATTCGGTACGCTATAAAGTCACTCATTACATGGCGATTTTCTTGATTCTTACCGGAATCACCAATGGGGTGTTTGCTGCTACTGATTCTATTTTGTTCTATGTGTTTTTCGAGGCCATGTTGATTCCTATGTTTTTAGGCATTGGTGTTTGGGGAGCAGGTCGACGCTCTTATGCGGCGATTAAATTCTTCTTATATACCTTTTTAGGCTCGATCTTCATGCTGGTGGCTTTCGTTTACTTAGGCTATAAAGCCGGTGGTGATTTCTCGATTGCTGGCTTTACTATGCTGAAAATTCCAGCAAATATTCAAGACCTTATTTTCTTAGCCTTCTTAGCTGGTTTTGCCGTGAAAGTGCCGATGTGGCCGGTACATACCTGGTTGCCTGATGCGCACACTGAGGCACCTGCTGGTGGTTCTGTGGTCTTAGCGGCCTTGATGTTAAAAGTCGGTGTGTATGGCTTTATACGCTTTAGCCTACCGATTGTACCCGGTGTGCATGAGGCCTTCGATTGGCTATTAATCGGCTTGTCCTTAATTGCCATTGTTTATGTTGGTTTTGCATCACTAGCGCAAAAAGATATGAAGCGTCTGATCGCTTACTCATCGGTCTCTCATATGGGCTTCTCGACGCTGGGGATCTTCATGGCCTTTATGATTATCGGTGTCACTGGTGATCGTGCTGATGCGGTGCTCGGTGTACAAGGTGCGGTGTTCCTAATGTTCTCACATGCTTTTGTTTCAGGCGCTTTGTTCATCGGTGTCGGTTATATGTATGACCGTATGCATACTCGAATGATTAAAGACTTTGGTGGTGTGACCGCTGTGATGCCGGTATTTGCGGCTTTTTATATGCTTTTTGCCATGGCCAATGCGGGGCTTCCTGGAACCTCGGGCTTTGTCGGTGAGTTCTTAGTGATTTTAGCTGCATTTAAAGCGCATGTCTGGATCGCAGCCCTGGCCTCATTGACGTTAGTTGTTGGCGCAGCCTATACCTTATGGATGTATAAGCGGGTGTTCTTTGGTGCCATAGTCAACATGAAGCTTAAAGACTTAAAAGATATTAATGGACTTGAGTTGCTTATTTTTATATTGCTTGCGGTGCCTGTCGTTCTATTTGGCGTCTATCCACAAGCAATCTTGCATCTAACCGAAGTGACAGTTCAGCACTTTGTTGATGTAGTGATGATCTCATTGCATAAGGGGTCTTACCAGTGATGAACGAATTTCCTGTATTTACACCGGCTATTCCTGAGATTTTTATGTTGATCATGGCCTGTGTGGTGATGATTGTCGATGTCTATAGCAAGAGTCCAAAGAAAAATGTGGGGTATTTTCTGACCTTACTGACCTTGGTGGTGACGGCTTATTTATCTTGGCGTCTGGTCGGCCAAGCGCCAACGATTACCTTTCATGGTGGTTTTATTGCTGATCGCCTTGCGGCAACACTGAAGTTTTTTATGTGTATTGTGCTGTTTATCGTCTTTATTTACAGCCGTCGTTATATGCTAGAGCGTGATGTGCCGTTGGGTGAATTTTATGGTCTAGGCTTACTTGCTTTACTTGGCATGATGGTCATGGTCTCAGCCAATAATATGATTGCGATTTATCTAGGTTTAGAGCTACTTTCTTTACCGATGTATGCGATGGTTGCCATGCGCCGTGGCTCAGGTCGCTCAGCAGAAGCGGCTTTAAAGTATTTTGTCATGGGAGCGATTGCTTCTGCCATGTTGCTTTATGGAATGTCGATGATTTATGGCATTGCTGCAAGCTTAGATTTACCCGTGATTGCTAAAGCGATTGCTGCGACTAAGCTCTCAAGCAACCCGGTATTGATCTTTGGTTTGGTTTTCTTGGTTGTTGGCTTAGGCTTTAAGTTTGGCGCCGTACCTTTTCATATGTGGGTGCCTGATGTATATGAAGGCGCGCCGACAGCGGTGACGGCCTTTGTCAGCACGGCACCTAAGATCGCAGCCTTTGGTTTGATGTTGCGTTTATTGCTCGAAGGTTTGCCATCATTGCAAGTTGAATGGCAACAGATGTTGATTATTTTAGCGGTTGTTTCTTTATTTGTTGGGAACTTATTGGCAATTGCACAAAGCAATATTAAACGCATGCTGGCCTATTCGACGATCTCGCATATTGGCTTTGTGTTATTGGCGTTCGCCGCTGGAACTAAAGATGGCTATGCTGCATCGATGTTCTATGTGATTGTCTATGCGATTATGTCGGCCGGTGGTTTTGGCTTTATTATGCTGTTATCGCGTAAAGGTTTTGAAGCAGAACAGATTTCGGACCTAAAAGGTTTAAATCATAAAAATGCTTGGCTTGCCTTTATCATGTTGCTATTTATGGCATCGATGGCTGGTATCCCACCACTATTGGGCTTTGATGCGAAGCTGCTGGTCTTGACTGCCTTGATACAGGGTGGACATGTTGGCTTAGCGATTTATGCCTTGATTATGTCGGTAGTGGGTGCGTTCTACTATATTCGTATTATTAAGGTGATGTATTTTGAAGAGCCTGAAGGTGAAGAAGGGCGTTTAAGCTTGCATTCTAGTAGTCAATTGATCGTGAGCCTGAACGGTTTAGCCTTGTTGGTCTTAGGAATTTTTCCAGCTGGCTTGATTCATTTGGCAACACTATCTTTTAGTTAAGGCTTGCATTTGCTGAGTCTTTTCGGTAGAATTCCTCCTTGCTGATGCGGGGTGGAGCAGTCTGGTAGCTCGTCGGGCTCATAACCCGAAGGTCGTTGGTTCAAATCCAGCCCCCGCTACCAAGAATTTTTGAAAGCCCCTTTTTAGGGGCTTTTTACTAGCTAAAAAAATAAAAAATGGGCTTAGTGCCCATTTTTTATTTGAGGTAGGACGTGATGAAACACAATGAATCTTTAACAGAAATGTTGTCGCTAGTCGTGGCAGGTTTAGGGTTTGAACTCTGGGGTATCGAGCAGGTCCCTCAAGGGTCGCAGTCCGTCTTGCGTGTTTATATAGAAGGCCCTAAGGGCGTCACCGTTGAAGACTGTGCAACGGTTAGCCGTCAAATTGGGGCGGTGTTAGATGTGGAAGATCCGATTGCAGGTAATTATTTATTGGAGGTTTCTTCTCCAGGATTAGATCGATTACTATTTACGCCAGAACAATATGAACATTATCTTGAGCAAGAATTGCAAATTCGTTTAAAAGTGCTCAATAATGGGAAACGCAGAATTCGTGGTCGCTTAACCGCGGTGACAGAAAAAGGGATTTGTATTGATGTAAAGGATGAACCGTTTGAAATTAGCTGGGCAGAAATTGACCGAGCGAATGTATTTACGAAGTTTTAACTACACAGCAACATTTTGAGATAGGAAAGCGAGGCGAACGATGGGCAACAAAGAGATCCTGTTTATTGTTGAGGCCATTTCAAATGAGAAAGGTGTCGATAAAGACATTATTTTTGAAGCCGTAGAAATTGCATTGGCGGCGGCAACACGTAAACGCAGTGGCATTGATATGGATGTGCGCGTGGATATTGATCAAAGAACAGGTGATTACGATACATATCGTCGCTGGACAGTGATCGATGATGATGAGGTTGAAGATACGTTAGAGTCGCCTGATCGAGAAATTTGGCTGAGTGTCCGTCGTGAAGAAAAACCAGATGCCAAGGCGGGTGAAATTATTGAAGAGCCAATGGAGTCTATTGAGTTTGGTCGTATTGCTGCGCAAACAGCGCGCCAAGTGATTATGCAAAAAGTCCGCGAGGCTGAGCGCAATAAAGTCGCTGAAGCTTATTTATCTCGAGTGGGTGAATTAGTCTCTGGTGTGGTTAAGCGTGCAACACGTGAAAGCATTATTATTGATTTGGGCACCGCAGGCGCAGAAGCGATGCTGCCACGTGAGCAAATGATCGATCGTGAGATTTTCCGTCCAGGGGACCGCGTTCGTGCCTACCTAATGGAAGTGCGTAAAGAAGCGCGCGGCCCGCAATTGATTTTAACACGTGCGAGCAGTGAGTTTTTATTAGAGTTATTTAAGATTGAAGTTCCAGAAGTGTCTGAAGAGCTGATCGAGATTAAATCGGTTGCACGTGACCCAGGATTGCGAGCCAAAGTTGCTGTTAAAACCAATGATCAGCGTTTAGACCCGATTGGTGCTTGCGTGGGTATGCGTGGTGCGCGTGTTCAGGCGATTTCAGGCGAGTTGAATAATGAGCGCATCGATATCGTTCTTTGGGATGATAACCCAATGCAACTTGTGATTAACGCGATGAGCCCTGCTGAAGTTGATTCGATTGTTGTGGATGAAGACAATCACAGCATGGATATCGCTGTTGCTGAAGACTCTCTCTCTCAAGCGATTGGCCGTAATGGTCAAAATGTCCGCCTAGCCTCTGAATTAACGGGCTGGACCTTGAATGTTATGAGTGTCGATGATGCGAATGAGAAGAACCAAGCCGAAGTTGATAAGTTATTAAAGACCTTTGTTGAAAAGCTGGGTATCGATGATGAGACAGCCGAAGTCCTAATCGAAGAAGGTTTCGCTTCTATCGAAGAAATTGCTTATGTTCCTCAGCAGGAAATGATGGAATTAGAAGGCTTTGACGAAGATATCGTCACAGAGTTGCGTCAGCGTGCGAAAGATGCGCTACTCACTCAGGAATTGGCCGACGAAGCTCAGCTTGAAGAGCTTGGTTTGACCGATGAGTTGCTGAATATGGAAGGGATGACGCGAGACTTAGCGCTGAAGTTGGCTAAGCATGAAATTTTAACGATGGATGACTTGGCGGAGCAAGCCGTAGCTGACTTGCTAGAGATCACTGAGCTTGATGAGAAAGAGGCAGGTGAGTTAATTATGACGGCCAGGGCACCATGGTTTGCCGAGGACAATAAAGACTAAGTTGGGGGCAGAGTATGTCAGAAGTGAATGTGAAAAGTTTAGCAAGCTCAATTGGCGTTGATGTAGATCGCTTATTGAAGCACTTAGAAGAAGCCGGTCTGCCAGCAACAGGTCCAGAGCAAGTGTTAACCGATCAGGATAAAACGACGCTATTAAGCTTCTTGAAAAAATCGCACGGGACAACGACGGGTGAAGCTCCGCGTAAGATTACCTTGCGTCGTAAGGAGCATAGCGAGTTAAAAGTGAAGTCTGCCGATGGCGGTCGCAAGACTGTTAATATTCAAGTGAAGAAAAAGCGGACTTACGTTAAGAAAGATCCTGATCTTGAGGCGAAAGAAGCCGAATTAAAGGCGCGTGAAGAGGCTGAACGTCAGGCGGCAATCGAAGCAGAGCGTGTTGCTGCAGAAAAAGCCAAGCGTGAGCAGATCGAAGCTGAGCAAAAGCGTAAAGCAGAAGCAAAGCGTCAAGCAGAGCTGAAAAAAGCAGCTGAGCAAGAGAAGAAAAAAGCACAAGAAAAGCAAGATCCTGAAAAGGCGGAAAAAGAGCGCTTAGAAAGAGAACTTGCTGAGCGTCGTGAAGCTGAGCTTGAAGCGAAACGAGTTGCTGCCGAAGAAGAGGCGCGTCGCCAGACCGCCTTAGAGGCGGAGCGTATTGCTAAGCAAACGCAAGGGCAAAAAGCGGTAGAAGAAGAGAAAGTGGATGCTAGCGCAGAAGAAGAGCATCACGTGCATACGAAGAAAGTGGCTGCAAGTGGTTGGGCTGATCGAGATATTACGGCAACGGACATGGAGCGCCAAGCTAAGCGCAGCAAATCTAAGCGTGCGGCGGCTAAGCAAGATGCTCGTGGTGGTAATAAGCGTGGTGGCAAAAAAGCACGGACTCACAATAAAGCCGGTGAGCAATTGCAGCACGCCTTCTCTAAGCCGACAGCACCGGTAAAACGTGAAGTTGCTATTCCTGAGGCGATTACGGTTGCAGAGCTTGCACAAAAAATGTCGGTTAAAGGCGCTGAAGTCGTTAAAGTCCTCATGAAAATGGGGGTGATGGCAACGATTAACCAGATTCTTGATCAAGATACTGCTGTATTGATTGTTGAAGAGTTAGGTCATACGCCGAAGATCTTACAAGAAAATGCGGTTGAAGCTGCGGTATTAGCCGCTGCGAATGTGGATGGCGAGCAAGAGCAACGTGCACCGGTGGTGACCATTATGGGCCATGTTGACCACGGTAAAACATCACTGCTTGACTATATTCGTCGTGCTAAAGTCGCGGCAGGTGAAGCCGGTGGTATCACTCAGCACATCGGTGCGTACCAGGTGAAACATGAGCGTGGCACGATCACTTTCTTAGATACCCCCGGTCACGCGGCCTTTACGGCGATGCGTGCGCGTGGTGCAAACTGTACGGATGTCGTGATATTGGTGGTTGCTGCTGATGATGGTGTGATGCCTCAGACTATTGAAGCGATTCAACACGCACGCGCTGCTGAGGTGCCACTGATTGTTGCTGTTAATAAGATTGATAAAGACACGGCGGATTTAGATCGTGTACGTACAGAGCTCAGCCAACATGAGGTAATTTCTGAGGACTGGGGTGGCGATAATATGTTTGTCAATGTCTCAGCGAAGACCGGTCAAGGCATTGATGATTTATTAGATAGCATTTTGTTGCAAGCTGAAGTTCTCGAGTTAGAAGCTCAGGTCAATGCACCAGCACAGGGTGTAGTGCTTGAGGCACGTTTAGATAAAGGCCGTGGTTCAGTCGCTTCTTTATTGGTTCAAAAGGGTACATTAAAGCAAGGCGATATTGTGCTCGCAGGGCTAGAATATGGCCGCGTGCGCGCCATGCATGATGATTTGGGTCATACGACTAAATCTGCGGGGCCTTCTTGTCCGGTAGAAATTTTAGGTTTGTCTGGCACACCGAGCGGTGGTGATGAATTTAGTGTGGTCGCTGATGAGAAAAAAGCCCGTGAAGTCGCACTATTCCGTCAAGGTAAATACCGTGAAGTCAAGCTTGCGCGTCAACAAGCGAATAAGCTTTCAGCGATGTTCGAGGGTATGGCCGAAGGTGATGTGGATACCTTAAATATATTGGTGAAGACAGATGTGCAAGGTTCGCTCGAAGCCTTGACTGAGTCATTGACTAAATTGTCGACCGATGAAGTTAAAGTCAAGGTGATTGCCAGCGGTGTTGGTGGAATCACCGAATCTGATGTGAATCTGGCGATGGCATCGAACGCGGTGATGGTGGGCTTTAACGTGCGTGCTGATTTAACGGCGCGTCGTTTGGCAGCGGCTGAAGAGCTAGAGATTCGTTATTACAGTGTGATTTATGACATCATCAATGATGTGAAAGCAGCGATGACCGGCTTGCTCTCTCCTGAAGTTAAAGAGCAGATTACCGGGATTGCACAAGTGCGTGAGGTTTACCGCTCATCGAAACTCGGTGCAGTGGCCGGTTGCATGGTCGTTGATGGTACCGTTAAGCGCAATAACCCGATTCGTGTCTTGCGTGATAACGTTGTGATTTACGAAGGGGAACTTGAGTCGTTAAGACGCTTCAAAGATGATGTGCAGGATGTTCGAAATGGCATGGAATGTGGTATCGGCGTGAAAAATTATAACGATATCAAAGTCGGTGATCAGATCGAGGTATTTGAGAAAGTTGAGGTCGCCAGACAGCTATAAGCTGGCGGCCGATTAAAGGTAAAAGATGAAAGAGTATAGTCGTACCCAGCGTATTGCTGACCAAATGCAAAAAGAGCTTGCTGAGTTGTTACAGCAAGAAATGAAAGATCCACGCATCGGCATGGTGACCGTGTCTGCGGTTGAGGTTTCAAAAGACCTCGCCCACGCCAAGGTTTATGTGACGATGATGCAAGAGGCTGATGAGCGTGAAGAAGCGCTTGTTGTTTTGCAAAAAGCCGCGGGCTTTCTGCGCTCCATGTTGGCAAAGCGCATGAATCTGCGTACGACACCGAAATTACGTTTTGAGTATGATGGCTCGACAGAACAGGGTAATGCCTTGTCCGCTTTGATTAATAAAGCATTACATGGCAAGAGTTAATGGCAAGACGCAGAAAAGGCCGTAAGCTTGATGGGGTTTTGTTATTAGATAAGCCGACTGGCTTAAGCTCTAATCATGCTCTGCAGCGGGTAAAACGCTTTTATCAAGCTCAAAAAGCAGGACATACGGGGACACTCGATCCATTGGCAACAGGAATGTTGCCAATTTGCTTTGGTGAAGCCACTAAATTCTCACGTTTTTTACTAGATACAGATAAGTGTTATCAAACCATCGCTAAGCTCGGTGAGCGTACTGATACCCTGGATAGTGAAGGTGAAATTACTGAACGTTTGCCAGTGACAGTAACACGCGCAGACATTGAAGGGGTATTGCCAAGCTTTCGTGGCGAGATCAGTCAGGTGCCGCCGATGTATTCTGCGCTTAAAAAAGACGGCAAGCCTTTATATAAGCTCGCACGTCAAGGCGTAGAAATTGAGCGCGTTGCGCGTGATGTGACTATACACTCACTAGAGTTATTAAATGTTGCTGAAAATTCGATGAATATAGAACTTGCTGCTCATTGCAGTAAGGGGACTTATATTCGCAGCCTGGTTGATGATATTGGTCAGGCGTTAGGTTGTGGGGCGCATGTTAGTGAGTTGCGCCGCACGCGAGTTGCCCATTTTAGTGACAACCAGCTTGTATCACTGCAAGTGATTGAAAGCCTTGCAAAACAAAACGATTTAACGGCCTTGGATGGCTATGTATTGCCGATAGAGGCAATGTTAACAGACTTGCCAGAATTGCGCTTAACCCCAGAAATGGCGTACTATATGCGCACGGGGCGGTCTGTTTCTTTGAATACGCAGCAAGCAATTGGTGCTTATGTCTGTGTATTTGATGAAAAAGCACACCAATTCATTGGTGTCGCCGAAGTTGTGGCAGAGAATGAGCTGAAGCCCGTTCGCATTCTGTCCACTGATATAAATAATAACTAGTGATTGTGCTAAATCCTAGTTAGGTTAAGTTGGAGTATATCTCTTATGTTAAGCAGCACTGATAAAGAACAAATTGTTCGCGACTTCCAACGCGTTGAAGGAGACACCGGTTCTCCAGAAGTGCAAGTTGCATTATTGTCTTCGCGTATCAAGTATCTGACAGATCACTTTAAAACGCATCACCATGACTTTCATTCACGTCGCGGTCTAGTTCGTCTAGTTAGCCAACGTCGTAAGTTATTGGATTACTTAAAGCGTAAAGACGCTGAACGCTATCGTTCACTGATCGCTCGCTTAGGTCTGCGTCGATAAAGTTTTTTCTCCAAAGCTGCAGCTGCTTGTGGCTTTGGAGCTTTCTTACAATTAAGGAAACATAAACGTGAACGCAATAAAAAAAGTTTTTCAATATGGCAAACACACTGTTACGCTTGAAACTGGCGAGATTGCACGCCAGGCTTCAGGAGCTGTGGTTGTTCATATGGGTGACACTTCTGTATTAGTGACAGCGGTGGCCCAAAAAGAAGCGGTTGAAGGGCGTGATTTTTTCCCTTTAACCGTAAATTATCAAGAAAAAACATATGCCGCGGGAAAAATCCCCGGTGGCTTCTTCAAGCGTGAAGGTAAGCCGACAGAAAAAGAAACATTAGCATGTCGACTGATCGATCGACCATTGCGTCCGCTTTTTCCAAAAGCATTTAAAAATGAAGTTCAAGTTGTTGCAACTGTTTTATCTTGGGATCCTGAAGTTGACCCTGAAATTCCAGCAATGATTGGTGCTTCTGCCGCTTTATCTATCTCAGGGGTGCCATTTTTAGGTCCAATGGGTGCGGCGCGTGTGGGGTATATCAATGGTGAATATGTTCTTAACCCAACGACAGAGCAATTAGCTGAATCGGCCTTAGAGCTTGTTGTCGCCGGTACGCGAAGTGCGGTATTAATGGTTGAGTCTGAGGCTAAAGAGCTGCCAGAAGAGGTGATGCTAAACGCCGTTTTATTTGGCCATGAGCAAGCGCAAGCGGTGATTAATGCGATTGATGAGTTTGTTCAAGAAGCAGGTAAGCCAGCATGGGATTGGTTGCCTCCAGCAGAAGATACTGAAGCGAATACAAAAGTCAGTGAACATGCGCGCGCAGCCTTAGAGGCAGCGTATAAGATTCAAGAAAAGCAAACACGTTATGCGGCTGTTGGTGAAGCGAAAGAAGCAGTACTTACTGCCCTTGTCTCTGAAGATGAAAATGGTTTAGATCAAGCGCGAGTTGCTAAAGCTTTTAGTAAATTAGAGCGTGATATTGTCCGTGGTAATATTTTAGCCGGTGAGCGTCGTATCGATGGTCGTGATACACGCACGGTGCGTCCGATTTTTGTTAAAAACAAAATCTTGCCTCGTACGCATGGTTCGGCCTTATTTACACGCGGTGAAACTCAAGCCATTGTTGTGGCAACCTTAGGTTCTGAGCGTGATGCACAGTTGATTGACTCGCCTGTGGGTGAGAGCAAAGATGCATTCATGTTGCACTATAACTTCCCGCCTTATTCTGTCGGTGAAACGGGTATGGTGGGTGCGCCGAAACGTCGTGAGATCGGCCATGGCCGCTTGGCACGTCGTGCCATTGCTGCGGTATTGCCTACATTGGGTGAATTCCCTTATGTCATGCGTGTTGTCTCTGAGATCACCGAATCTAACGGTTCGAGTTCTATGGCAACCGTCTGCGGTACTTCATTGGCACTATTAGATGCAGGTGTGCCGATTAAAGCACCGGTTGCCGGTATTGCTATGGGCTTGATCAAAGATGATGAGCGCTTTGCTGTTTTGTCTGATATCTTGGGTGATGAAGATCATCTAGGTGATATGGACTTTAAAGTGGCAGGAACCGAACGTGGTGTGACAGCACTGCAAATGGATATCAAGATCGAAGGGATTACCAAAGAAATCATGGGTGCAGCATTGGCACAAGCTTATGATGGTCGTATGCACATTCTTGATAAAATGAATAGCGTCGTTGCGGCTCCAAGTGCCTTGTCTGAGTTTGCGCCGCGCATTACGACAATCAAGATACCAGCGGATAAGATTCGTGATTTGATTGGCCCAGGGGGTGCGACAATTCGCAGCTTAACAGAAGAGACCAACACCAGCATTGATATCGATGATGATGGTTTAGTGAAAATCTCTGCTGTCGATGCTCAAAAAGCTGCAGAAGCGAAAGCACGTATTGAAGATATTACCATGGTCATCGAGATCGGTAAGGTCTATCCGGGTACGGTGACGAATATTCGTGACTTCGGTGGCTTCGTTGCCCTCGCTTCAGGTAAGCAAGGTTTGGTTCATATTTCACAGATTTGTGAAGAGCGTGTGAATCAAGTCAGTGACCGCTTAAGTGAAGGTCAAGAGGTTAAAGTGAAAGTTCTTGATATTGATCGCCAAGGCCGTATTCGTTTAACGATGAAAGGTATCGATCAGCAAACAGGTGAAGTGATCGTCAAGCCTGTAGAGCCAGCAGCAGAAGCGGCTCCTGCACAGCAAGACAGTTCTGCACCGGAATAGTCGGTTATGTCTATAGAGCGTGCTTTTGCACGCTCTTTTTTTATGTAGGTGATAGATGCAAGGTGAGCACTGCCTGTTAAATTCCGATACTGTTCATTCTGTTGTTCATGCACAAGTGCGTCGTGAAGGTGAACGCTTTTTACGATTTTCGAACCTCTTATTGCTTATTTTTAAGTTACCTAATATCGACAAAGATCAGCAATTATTAAAAAATTCTTTATTGTCGGTCCGATCGTTTTTATTACAAGATATTTTTCCGGCCTATACCCTGTCTTCTGGTTCTGATGAATTATTAAATTATCTACAAGCTTTTCTTAAAGAGTTAAAATTAACTCAGTTTTCTGACTTACTAAGTCAATGGGAATGTTATAGTCACCAATTTAAAATGCTGTTAGATCAATCTTTTGATCAATTTATCGCTCTGATTTGGCAACAGTTGCAGTCTAGCCAAACAATGACGATGCATAGCTGTTACAAGCTGTGGCTGAACCTTTGTGATGAGACTTTACAGCGAATTAGTGAAACGTTATTAACGTTGGTTAATAATCAGCTGATTAGTAATAATAGCCAGCCAATCCAGGCGATTTTATCATGCTAGAATTGTCAGAGTTAGAGCAAGAGGTGAAGCATTATGAGCGATCTTTAAATAAGTTTATTTCCTCTGCTAATAATCTTGATAGCCAGGAAAATCATGTAACAACAACGGGCGATGGTGATAGTATAGCAATCGAGTTGATCGCTGAAAATGCATTATGGCGATTACAGCGTTATTGTAGCAAGATCACGGGCCGGCCATTATTAGTGACTTATGCACTATTAAACAACCCAAGCATTCTTGATTTATCTAAAGACCACTCATTTATTGCTGGATTGATTGCAGCTGGCTTTGATGTTTATTTACTGTCGTGGAAAAATGATCAAAGTGTCGGGAATGTTCAGTCCTATTGTGAATATATTATTGATCAGGGATTAAGCCAGGCGGTAGAGAAAGTGCTGGCGCACTGCCATAAGCAGCAGTTAGAGCTACTCGGTGTTTGCCAGGGTGGCGTGTTTAGTCTGTGTTTGAGTGTGTTAAAGCCAGAGAAGATAAAACGGCTGATTCTCATGGGAACACCGATTGATTTTCAGACGACAGATAATCAGTTATCAAAGTTAGTTAAACAACTTTATGCCATTAAACCCCAATTGAATTGTATGAAAGTTGGTAATTTAATTAATTCTCGTGCGATTAATAGTGTTTTATCCTATCAAAAACCTGCAAATTTATTAATGCTAAAATATGCGAACTTTATCCAGCTAGAACGTCAACAGCGCCAAGAATTTTATCAATTAGAAAAATGGCTATGGGACTCAGGCTGGTTATCTGTGGCAGCACTTTATGAATTTATTGATGATTTTTACATTCATAATAACTTAATAGAAGGGTTTTTAACTATTGCAGGTCAGTCCATTAATTTGGCCGAATTAACCGTGCCAGTATTAAATCTCTACGCTGAAAATGACTGGTTGGTGCCACCGAGTGCAAGCTGTGCGCTTAAAGAGAAGGTAAACCCTGAGCTATTATATCAAGAGGTTGGTTTTGAAACAGGTCATATTGGTTTATATGTGAGCCGTAGAACTCAAAAGCAAGTGATTAATACGATTGCTGGGACTTAGAAAAAACAGTGAGCTGATATATTAAGAAAATAAAAAACCCTCTTGTATAAGTTTATCTAGAAGAGGGTTTTAATGCTTTTAAGAAACTAAAATAGTTTAGTTCTTTTGTCCAGGCGTTACGCTAGATAAGCCTTCTTGGAACCAGTTGTTACAATCTTTAGAAGATTCGATACAAATGTCCATTGCTTGTTGTGCATAGCCCGCTAATTTATTGCTGGTTTCTGTCGCAAATTTTGCTTGAACATTAAGAAGGTCTTCAACTTTTTTAGCATTTTGGAATTCAGAAAAATGATTTTGCCAAGATTGTACACAATCATTGGCGATTTCAAGGTTTTGACGAACGGTGCGTTCAACAATACGGTTTGTTAGCTGTTGAAAGTCTACCGCGGGCTTAATAAAATTTTGTTGAACTTTATTGAACTGTTGAAAGAAATCTTGTTGCATGGTAATTGTCCTTTTGTTGCGATGCACTATTTGTTGACCTCAGACTATCTGATAACAGGAGCACTGTCAATATGTCAGGGGTAAATTTACATTGCGGTAAGATAAAAGACCCAGGTTTGGGCCTTTTGTGTCTGGCTTCTATGCCGCCGTTTTTTTGCTATTTGATTTGCTTGTTGTTTTCGTTTCAACTGGCTGTAGAGTCTGTGCCTTATTAAGAGGTTCAAAGCCATATTTTTCTAGCCAAACTTGATATTCTTTTGCAGTTGTACTGAAAAGGTCAAGTGCCTGTTGAGTGGTGTTTTGGATTTTTGTATTAACGTTATTAACTGCCTTGCTTTGCAAGGTAATGAAGTCTTCTGCAGATTTAACATCTTTTAATGCAGAGAGCTGCTCAACGTTATTATTGAAAAAATCATTGGTGATTTCGATGTTTTGACGCATAACGCGTTCGGTTGTGCGCGTGAAAAATTGATTGAGTTCGATAAGAGGAGTGAAACCGTTTTTTGCTTTCTCATTCCACTGTGAAAAAAACTCCTGGTACATGGACAAAGCTCCTTATGCTATACGTGTATATCCTGAGAACCGAGAATATTATCCTGGTTTACTAGTATGAGTGTTTTTATTTTGCTGTCAATAGGTTGAGTGGGTGTCTTGTTTAATTTTCTTCTTCTTTTTCTGTGGGATTGACCGCTGTTTTTGTGACCTGCTGAAAATTTTTCTGCATTTCTGACCACATATTTAAGTTAGATTGCGCCATTTCACTGAATGTGGAGAAGAGTTGTTGGTTCATATTCATCGGGTTCGATGCTGAGCTGACAAGGTTTTCAACCTTATCTTTAATTGAGCTTTGCTGCTCAACAAAAAGGGCCATACTACGATCGAGATAGCCGCGGGCAAAATCCTGCATGGAATTGCCATAAAAGCGAATGATATTTTCTAGAATTTGTGTAGAAAACATCGGCGCGCCTTTATCCTCTTGCTCGTTGATGATTTGTAACAAAGTGGTGTGCGTTAAATCATCTTTAGAGCGAGCATCAATCACTTGGAATTTTACGCAATCAACCACAAGTTGTCTCACGTCATTTAAAGTAATGTAACTGCTGATCGAAGTGTCATATAAACGACGATTAGGATACTTTTTAATAATGCGGATATTTTCACTCATGATCGATCACCTACTCTACTAACAAAAAAATAACAATAAATATTAAAAAGTGATGGCTTAGGCCATCACCACCATTAAAACATATGTTGACCGCCATTGATCGCTAAGTTGCTGCCGGTGATGAAGCCAGCATCTCCACTAGCGAAGTAAGCAACAGCTTTAGCGATTTCTTCAGGTTTACCTAAACGACCAACGGGAATGCCAGCAATAACTTTTTTCACGGATATCTTCACGAATCGCCATGACCATATCAGTGCCGATGTAACCTGGAGAAATCGTATTGACGGTGATACCTTTACGAGCAACTTCTTGGGCGACCGCCTTAGTAAAACCATGCATGCCTGCTTTGGCGGCAGAGTAGTTTGCTTGGCCAAATTGGCCTTTTTGTCCGTTGATCGAAGAAATGTTGATGACGCGGCCATAGTTGCGATCAATCATGCCATTGATGACATTACGCGTCATATTAAAAACGCTGTCTAGGTTTGTATCCATGACCGCTTTCCAGTCATCTTGCTCCATTTTCTTCAATTGCGCATCACGGGTGATACCTGCATTATTAACGAGAACATCAATGCGGCCATAACGGCTGGTAATTTCATCGGTGATTTCTTTGCATGAGTTAAAGTCACTGACATTGCAAAACAAGGCATCAAAGTCATAACCTTCGGCTTCTTGTTTTGCTAACCATGTTTGCGCGCGCTCGCTGTTAGGGCCACCGCTGTTGTAGGTGACAACAACTTTATTGCCCTCATCAGCAAGTTTGCGTGCGATATATGCACCAATACCACCCATACCACCGGTGACAACTGCAATTTTTTTATCTGACATAAATTTAATCCTTGAATTGTGTATCTAAAAAAATGTGTATTTCAAAAATTTAAGACGCTGTTATTATGAGCGCTCAATCGCAAGGGCAGTTCCTTGGCCGCCGCCGATGCACAGTGTTGCAAGACCGCGTTTAGCATCACGTTTAACCATTTCGTGAATGAGGCTGACCAAAATACGTGCACCTGAAGCACCAATCGGATGGCCTAAGGCAATCGCGCCACCGTTGACATTGACTTTCTCAGGGTTGAGTTCAAGTTCTTTACTGACGGCAAGCGCTTGAGCGGCAAAAGCTTCATTCGCTTCGATGAGGTCTAAATCGTCGATGTTCCAGCCGGCTTTTTCTAGGCAAGCTTGGGTGGCAGGGACTGGGCCGATACCCATAATTTTAGGGTCGACGCCTGCGCTGGCATAAGATTTAACAGTCGCAAGGATAGGTAGATCAAGCTCAAGAGCCTTTTCTTTGCTCATCAAGATCACTGCTGCTGCACCATCATTGATGCCAGAGGCATTACCTGCGGTAACCGTTCCTTCTTTTTTGAAGGCGGCGCGTAACTTCCCTAAGCCTTCTGCGGTACAACCAAAACGCGGGAATTCATCTTCAGCAAAGATAATTGGGTCTTTTTTACGTTGTGGGATTTCTACCGAAATGATTTCATCTTTAAAGCGGCCTGCTGTGATGGCTTTTTCAGCTTTTTGTTGGGAGAGAGCGGCGAATTGATCCTGTTCTTCACGTGTTAAATCATATTTTTCGGCCAAGTTTTCGGCAGTAACGCCCATATGAAAATCATTCATAGCGCACCACAAGCCGTCTTGAATCATGCTATCGACCAATTCGGCGCTGCCCATACGAAAACCGTTGCGTGATTTAGGCAGGACGTGAGGCGAGGCGCTCATGTTCTCCTGACCACCGGCAATAATGACATCAGCATCGTTACAGCGAATGGCTTGAATTGCAAGTTGCACCGACTTTAAACCAGAACCACAGACTTTATTGATTGTAAGTGCTGGTGTTGTTTCGTTTAAACCTGCTTGTAGGGCGGTTTGACGTGCTGGGTTTTGTCCGCTGCCTGCGGTGAGAACTTGTCCGAAAATGACTTCGTCAACTTGATCGGCGCTTAACTTGGTTTTTTCAAGTAAGCCTTTAATGACAGTAGCACCTAGGGTTGGTGCAGAGATAGTTTCTAAACTTTGGCCAAAAGCACCAATTGCAGTTCGCCCTGCGGCGACGATAACGACATCACGCATCTTCATCCCTCCAAAAAATGTCTCTATGTATGGAATCCTTAAGTTTGAAGCAAGAGTAACAGAAAAATAAAGAGGGCGCTAGCGCTAAATATCGCACTGATTAAAAAGAAAAAACTGCAACATAGTTAGCCAATAAGCTGAAATTTTCAATGGCTGCTTAATTTCTTAACTTGTTGATTAATATTGTTAATTTTAGTATTGTTGCAGTTTTTCGATATCTTTATTGAGTGATTGATCAATAAATTTTTTCAGTGCAGTGCCTCCGGGTAAAATCAACTCGGGGGCAAGCTCATACAAAGGCAATAATACAAAGTTGCGCTTTAGCATTTCGGGGTGAGGCAGTGAAAGTCGCTCACATTGCTCTGTATGCTGACCATAAAGCAATAAGTCTAAGTCTAATGTGCGCGGCCCCCAGTGCTGATCACGAGTACGTCCATGTGCATGTTCTATGGTTTGTAAAGTATCCAATAAGGCCAGCGGTGCAAGCTCAGTTTGTATGGCGACAACCCCATTGATAAAATCAGGCTGATCTTGAGGGCCATAGGGCTTGGACAAATACCAGCTTGAACATTTTTCAACAACGATGCCTCTGTCCTCTGCAAGTTCTTTGACGGCAGACTGAACTTGTTGAACCGGTGAGTTTAAGTTGCTGCCTAGGGCGATAAAACATTGCGTAATCATGATTACTCCCCCTTGTTGTCTACAGGCTTGTTAGCGACCTTTTTATCGGCTGGTTTTTTACGTCGACGGCGCTTGCGTTGTAAGTGACGGCCGGTGCCTTCACCTTTGGTTGAAATTAATTTTTGTTGCTGGTTTTCATCGGCTTGCTGGAAGTGTGTCCACCATTCAGCGAGTTCCTCAACCGGCTCACCGGAGCGTGCGCGCAAGCATAGAAAATCATAGCCAGCACGGAATTTAGTTTGCTCTAGCAGTCGCAATGGACGTTTACCGCGGCGCTGCTCAAAGCGAGGTTGCATTAACCAAATTTCTTTAGTCGTTGCTAGAAAGCGCTTAGGGATGGCGATGTGTCGAAGTTGTGCTGAAATCACTTCATGGCAAGCTTGGTGAAAGGCTTTATAAGCTGGAATATTATTTTTAATCAGCTCGTACTCACGTATTTTTAAGGGATACCACAAAAATACAGCGAGTAAGTAAGCGGGTGTCACCGGCTTATTTTGGGCAACACGCTTATCTGTATCTTGCATCGCAGAGTTCAATAAGCGTTCCGCATGGGGTTCATGACCGTTGACTAGGACGTGATCAATCTGAGGATAAAGTTCTGCAAATAGACCACAAGCTCGCAATTGTCGTAAGGTGTGTTCAGCATTGCCAGATAAGAAAAGCTTATTGGTTTCCTCGAAAAGGCGCGCAGCAGGAACGGATTGCATGAGCGTTGTCAGCGCTGTGATTGGTGTTGCTGTATGTTTATTAATGGTAAAGTCAAGCTTGCAAGCGAAGCGAATCGCACGGAGCATGCGCACAGGGTCTTCACGATAGCGCTGTGTTGGCTCGCCGATTATACGGATTTTTTTAGTTTGAATATCGCTTAAACCATCGACATAATCCAAAATGACATCGCGCTGTGGGTCATAATAGAGGGCATTGATCGTAAAATCGCGGCGCCAGACATCTTCAACGAGGGTTCCATAGACGTTATCGCGAATAATCTGGCCATTTTCCGTCTTGCGGTGAGGTTGGTTATTATTATTTTCCGATGTGGTGATATCGGCTCTAAAGGTCGCTACTTCAATAATTTCACCGCTAAAGTAGATATGAGCAAGACGAAAACGCCGGCCAATCAAGCGGCAATTGCGGAAAATCTTATTGATTTGCTCAGGGTGGGCGCTGGTGACAACATCGAAATCTTTCGGGGTTTGACCGATTAAGAGGTCGCGAATGCAGCCACCGACGAGATAAGCTTCAAAACCATGCTCTTGCAAGCGACGCACGACTTTTATGGCATGTGTAGAGATGCCTTGAGCATTAAAGCCTAGGCTCGAGGCCTTAATTTGTCGGGGCAGCTGGCCTGCTTCTTTTTTAAATGGACGTAGTAAACGTCGAATACCGCGAGTTAATTTACTCATTATGTTTTAAATTGCTCTAAACTGTTTGATCGTTGACACAATAGCGTATTTCGCGCATTTTACTAAATTGTTAGTGATCTGCAAACGGGGAAGAGTAGAATCTTAGGTTACAATGGACAAAAACAATCTGTGAATTGTGGGTAAATGAGGGGGTGGCCATTAACATGTTTTTTTAAAGCCTCGTTTTTGGTTATTGTTATTTCTAAGATTATCAATTGTTTTTATTGTATTTATTATCGCATTTGTTTTTTATTGTGATTATATCGTCACTCATCAATTTGATATTAAAACCACTCAAATTCCAGCTCAAGTCTATGCCGCACCTTTAGAGCTTTTTAAGGGTGAAACACTAAAAAAAGATCATTTGTTGTATACACTTTCACGTTTAGGCTATCAGCAAACGGATCAAGCTGAGGTTCCGGGCAGCTACGCTGTGCGGGGTGATCAGTTTACAATTTATGTGCGCGCCTTTGATTTTTGGGATGGCTTGCGTGGTGCGACCAAAGTGCAGTTAACTCTAAAAAATAGCCATATTAGCCAATTAAATAGCTTGAAAACTGAAAAGCCGTTAGCGCTTTTTCGATTGGACCCACAATTGATCGGTGGGATTTATCCGGCGAAAAAAGGGGCACGAGTTTTTGTGCCAATTAAGCAGATGCCAAACCTGCTAAAGCATGCCTTACTGGCCTCGGAAGATCGTAGTTTTTATCATAACTGGGGTATTTCTTTTCGGGGCATTGCTCGCGCATTGGTGACTGATGTATTGGCTGGAGGCTATGTTCAAGGTGGTAGTACCATCACCCAGCAATTGGTCAAGAATTTATTTTTAACTCAGCAAAAAAACACTATCACGTAAGTTGCAAGGCTTAACTATGGCGTTGCTGTTGACCTTTCATTACAGTAAAGACGATATTTTACAAGCCTACATGAATGAGGTTTACCTAGGTCAAAATGGTAATCATGGCATTCATGGTTTTGGCTTGGCGAGCTTGTTTTACTTTGGTCGCCCTGTTTCAAGCTTAACGTTGCCGGAAGCAGCAACGCTTGTCGGAATCATTCCAGCACCTTCCTACTTTAATCCGCGTCGTCATCCTAAGCGTGCAATTAAGCGTCGAAACTTAGTATTATCATTGATGTATCAGCAAGGCATGATCACTAAAACCGAGATGCAAACCGGCCAAAGTGCTCCTTTGGGAGTAACGGCGCGACCACAGTGGGGTAGCGCGGCCTATCCGGCTTTTATGGATTTGGTCGAACGCCAACTGCAGCAAGACTATAGCCGTAAGGAGTTAGTTCAAGATGGTTTGCGTGTGTTTACAACCTTAAACCCCTGGACACAGAACATCGCGAATAAAGTGATAGAAAAGCACCTGGGTGATCTTGAAAGCCAATACAGCCTACAGAAAGATAAGTTAGAAGCGGCATCGGTTATTGTTGATCCTGCGAGTGCGCGAGTTTTGGCGATTGTTGGTGGTAGAAACGCACATTACGATGGCTATAATCGTGCTCTAGATGCTGAGCGCCCGATCGGCTCAATTACTAAGCCGGCAATTTATCTAACAGCGCTTGAAGACCCCGCTCAGTATAATTTAGTCACGCCTATCGAAGATACGCCGATTTACATTCAAGGCCCAGGCGGTAAAGTTTGGTCACCGAAGAACTCTTCACTCGTCAGTCATGGTAAAGTACCTTTGATGACGGCCTTAGCTCATTCTTATAATGAGGCGAGTGTCAGGCTAGGCATGCAAGTAGGACTTGCTAATGTGCTCAATACCATTCGTCACATGGGCGTTAAAACACCGATTCAGGCTTATCCGGCTAACTTGCTTGGTGCTTACTCGCTATCTCCTTTTCAGGTAGCGACTATGTATGAAACTATTGCCAGTGGCGGCTTTAGCATGCCGCTGCGGGCGATTACTGCGGTGACGGATATGGATGGCAAAGTGCTGGGCAGTTATGCGATTAATGTCAAAGAGCAGTTTAACCCCGCCGGTATTTATCTACTGACACGCGCGATGCAGCAGGTCGGTGATACTGGAACCGGGCGTTTACTGTACCAAATTTTGCCAAGAGATTTGAACTTTGCCGGGAAAACCGGCAGCAGCCAAAATTTACGTGATGGCTGGTTCGCAGGGTTTACTGGTAATTTATTAACCGTTGTCTGGGTGGGGCGAGATGATTATGCTTCTTCACGTTTATATGGCCAGCAGGGGGCGGGGCATATTTGGGCGTGGTTGATGAAAGCCTTGCATGCAACACCTTTAAAACCCGTTGTCCCTGAAAATATTAGTTTTGCTTGGGCGAATAAACAAACGGGGCAATTGAGTGAGCAAGACTGTAAAGATGCGATCTATGTTCCTTTTATGAAAAATTACGTTCCTAAGTTTGTTTCTCGATGTGGAATCGTAGATAATGAAAGTGAAACATCTATAACAACACCCGGTGCTCCTGAAAAGAAAGGCTTTTGGCATTGGCTCAAAGGGTTATTTAGTTCGCAATGAAGTTTTTGCAGTCCAGTCTGTTCATGATTATACCCAGCATGCTGCTCGCAGGTTGCGGTAGCGGTATTAAAGCAACAACCTATTCCATGCCCGAGTCTGTCGGTGCGGTTGATGGTGTGTCTCCGGCTGTTTTGGCTGAGGGGCCAGCGGCGATATTAAAGCAACAGGCGCAAAAGCAGCTTGCTGCTGGCAAGTTAAATGACGCAAACTCGTCTTTAGAACGTGCCTTACGCTTTGCTCCTCAAGATGCTGGGGTTTGGTATGAATTTGCCCTCGTTCGTGAGAAACAAAACCGGCCGGAGGAAGCCGTGCAAATGTTAAAAAAAGCGACGGTTTATGCTGGGCGCGATAAAAAATTACAAGCGCAAATTACCCAATTAGAAGCACAGTTGCAGACTCGTCTTGCTGGTGTCGAGTCTTCTTCTTAAAATTAATTAAATAATGGCTGCATAAAAAGAATTATACAGCCTGAGCTAAGTTTATTGTTTTATTTTAAGCAGGCGGCGCAGGTAAGCTAATTATTTTAGGGCCTGCGTTAATGTGTTGGCAAAGATTCCCAATGCAATCTGCCCGATTAAATATTAGATTCCCTTGAGCGTCTTTTTTTAAGGTAAATTTAACTTCGTCGCTATCAGGTGCTTTTGTTAATGTTAAGTCCACATCGCAACTGTTACTTTGGTCAAAGTTTACTGCAACCGACAGCTGATTATTCGCCGGGTTATTACAGACATTGCCTGTAATACTTGTCCAACCGGAGCCAATATTAACATGGTATTCGCTGGGAGGAGTAGGAATGTTTGGTTTATAAGGCTGTTGGTTAGGTAGGCTTTTTGTGCTGCCAACATCAATCTGTATGCCGTTATAGTTGGCTATGTTCAAGTTGCCAATCGAATCGTCAATGGAAAAGGCATATATATGAAGACCAAGATTAGGTGACTTCTTACCATGAATAAACAGAGTATAGGGGTTGAGTACATATTTATTATTGTATGGATAGGTATTACCACTTTGATCCAACCCGCTGCGGAGCAAGTCGATGACATCAGGCCCAAGGTTTATTCCCTTATTATGATCACTGATATAAGGCCAAACTTTAGCATGAGGATCTTGAGGTTTACTTGGGTCTTGTATTGCGATAAATGGCACATAGCCGTAGATATTTTGTAAAATAGCATAACGGTCTTGTGGGTTAGCTGCGATCGTGGCAATATTCTCCTGAGTAATTGCTTTTTTTTGTTTTAACAGGTAATTACTGATAAAGCCGTTAATAACCGCCTGAACTTTCTGTTGAAATTCTTGGCAATTAGCTTTATTTGGGTCATCGCTGCAAGGTTGAGAGTTTTTATCATACCACGTGTCGAACCATTTTTTAGTGAGTAGCCCTCGCATTTTATCGCCTTGAGCTTGGTTGATTTGATCTTTGCTGGCAAATAAATTGTAGGCACCTGGCATTTTACTATCACTTACTTTAAAAAGAGGCCAGCCCGATTGAGTGGAAAACTCTTTTAAGGCAGTTTTAATCATTGCTTGAGATTGCTCGGTGCTCATCCCGATCCAACCAACATCGGCTATCTTCGGTGTTGTTTTCCCGATGGGTTCAATTGCAATTGGAATGTCGTTCAGAGCATCAACGGCTGAGAAATCATAATCAACCACAGGTTGAGTGCCTTGATCATTGTTAGTAAATGTGTATTCAGCTAATTGGTAAGGGTATTGTGTACCAGGTGCAAGGGGCGCATTAAGCTGCATCTGAGTGATTGGTTGTTGACCAATATAGACGCGCCCTGCATTCCAGCAATCTGATGATAAATCAAAAATGATTGATTGACCTACGGCAATGCCTGATGCCTCAATCGAAGTGGGTACTGTGCAGTTTTTAGGAGGAGATCCTGCTGTGATGAGTGGGTAAATGGTAGTGTTTGTGTCATTGGTAATTTTAATTTGCATTAATGGTGATTTTTTTAGGGTAGCATGTGAATAAGTTGCAGCTGTAAAGCAGGCTGCAATGGTGATTGCTATCTTAAGCTTTTTCATATCAATGATTTCCATGGGCTTAGGCTTAATAAAACTGATTAAGAAGCACAATAATTTAATAACCACTACGCCAATAACAATTCATTTTGAAAATGGATCGTTACAGTGTAAAAATTATAAGGAAAATAAAAAGTAGCGGATTTATAATTTTTTATTAAGACATAGCATATCCTTAATACTATAGGTTAAATAATGATAACTCCGAAATTAAACGGTACAATGTTCATGATTGAGTTTCAACGTAAGGCGATCTATTTTATTTATTATTTTTTATTGGTCTATATTTTTTATGTTAATCCCAGAGCAAGAATGCTCTGGGCAGCGAATTATGATGGAGCAAAAAGAAAACTATAGAGAGTTAAAAAAATGTTCTAATCGATCACAGCCGGCGACTATTTCTGGGAATAAACCTGCCGAAATTTCTTGATGCTCTAGCTGCTTTAATAGTTTTTCACCATCAAAGTCAACAATGGCTAAACGCAATACTAGCTCAGTTTTTGGTAAATAAAATTCACAGCCAGGCAAACAGGCGACGTGACTGTGCTTGAGTAAATGATCACAAAGGTCCATTGAAGTATGAATATTAACCTTTGCTAATTTTTCTTTATAAGAATTAAAATTAGCTGCAAGATAAAAAGCGCCTTGGCCGGGCCAGCAATTGATATCAATCGTTTTAAGGCGTGTGCTGACATAGTCGCTGATAAACCTTAGAATACTATTGCACTTTTTTAAATGGCCTGTGAGTTGTTGACTATTATTGTACAAAATTGTTGCAGCATATTGAATGGGGCTGCTAACAGCGCTATAAGTCTCGCTAATCATAATTTTTAGCGCGGAATGTAATTTGGGCATGGTTGTTGGAATAATCGTAAAGCCTAATCGATAACCACCTGCGGCAAAGGCTTTGGATAGCCCATTGGTAATAATCGTTTTTTCTGGATAGTAATAAGTAATACTTTGGTGTGAGTTTCCTGCGTATTCAGTTAGGCTATAAATCTCATCAGAGATAACAATGACATTATATTTTTTGCAAACTTTCGCTAATTCTTTTAAATTGCTTTCTGAGTAAATTTGTCCTGTTGGATTATTAGGACTGTTTAGAATCAGGATATTCTGGGGGCTGTTAGAATTTTTCAGTGCATGTTCAAATTCATCGGCCTGCAAGCAATAGCGTTGCTTAAATTGAGTTTGTATATAATGAACAGGCTTATTGAGTAGTTTTGCTTGAGGCCCATAACTGACCCAACTAGGGGCGGGAATAAAAGCATCCCCTTCAAGTAAAAACAACAATTGAAATAGTAGCTCCTTACTTCCTGGACCGACAAAAACCTGCTCTGGATTAATATTGTAATCAAAGTGAGTCTGGCAAAATTGGCTGATTGCAGAACAGAGTTCGGGTAGCCCTTGTGTGGGCAAATAAGCTTTTTTATCGGCATGTTCTTGTAATGCTGTTTGCAATATATCGGGCACTGGGAAAGGGGATTGACCAAAACCAAAATGACAAACGGGTTGGCCTTGTTGACGTAGTGTTTTTGCCTGTTGGTTGATGGCGAGTGTGGCGGATTCTTTGAGTGTACTGACTTGCGGAATAATATCAATGCTCATAACTGCCTCGGTAAAATGAATGGAAATCGCTATTTTCTTATTGGCAGTTTTCAGACTAGCATAAAATAAGTGTTTTTATCTGTTTTAAATAAGAAAGATGATAAATAAAACAAATAAATAAATGAATGTCCAGCGTTAGAGCTGCCATATTCGCTTCGATAGTTTAATATTCTCACAGTAATTTTGACTGTAGAGCAAGAATGCTTTTGGGGTGTAATAGGCTGGGTGTGGATAGGGCAAAGAAAAACTCAATGTGATTTTTTACCGTTTTTCTCAAAATGTTTTTGTGCTAATTTTTCTTCTTTTTGGATGAAGTGAAATTATTTATGAAAGAGATAACCGAGGTTGGGGAAAAGCTAGGAGCAGGAAGCCAAAAAGATGTATATTATTCAGTTGAATACGAAGACCGCTGTATAGGGCTTATTCGCTCTGAGGATATTGGTAGATTATCTCCGCACGATGTTGCAGAAAAAGAGAAAGATGATATCACTCAATTAGCAGAAATTGGATTGCCTGTTGTTGAAGTTAGAGATATTGTAAGATTTGGTGATCAGTATGGGGTTGAGCGAGATCTTGTTGTCAATGCAATTGACTCGGAAGATGTGATTTTAAGTAGAAAGTCTTTTCCGGATTCTACTTCATTTAATAAAAATGTTATATCGTCCTGTAATGAGATGATTGAAATTTTAAAAGAAAAAGCATCTTATCATCGAAGATTTGCAATTTTTAATTAATAAAGAGGGCAGAGTTTACATTAACGATGTTAGAGATGTGTCTTTTGGCCCTTCTGAAAAGGCGATAGGCAAGATAAAAGAGTTAAGAGGGGTTGCGGTAGGAAATTTGTATGAATTGCAAAGTGAAACTGATGATGAGAATTCACCTTGTACACAGAGTTTAGTTCGTGTAAATCCTTCGCTTTTTTTTGATTCCAGAAATAGAGAAGGTACAGGCAGCGAAAAACCAATGTACGCAAATAGGCAGTGTGGATAAGGGCTAATTCCTGCTATTAAAAGTTGCTCGCGTGGTGGACCTATATTCTAGAATATGAAGATAAAGAGGTGTTAGAAGTGATCAATAGGAACTATTTCTTGTATTCTAAACGCTTAGGTTTTGGGTTGTGGAGTCATAACCTTTTTTCTGAGGCTTTAGCGCTTTGGGGAGATCACCGAGTGACTGAGTTTATTGATGCTCGTAGCCCATTGACAGAAAGTATGGTAAAAGAAAAGCTGCAAACAGAGATAATGGCTCAGCAAGCAGTCAATATGCAATATTGGCCGCTATTCTCGTTGGAGCAAGGGGAGTTTGTTGGTGTTTGTGGCTTGCGTCCTTATGATAAAATGCAAAAGACTTGTGAACTTGGCTTTCATATTTGTTATCAGTTTTGGCGACAAGGCTTAGCCAGAGAAGCGGCGATGGCAGTAATTGCCTATGCCGGGGAAAAATACCAAATGAGCTATTTATTTGCTGGGCATAATCCCTTGAATAAGAGTTCAAAAGCACTATTAAATAAACTAGGGTTTGTGTATAGTCATGATGAATATTACCCACAAACAGGTCTTGATCACCCCAGTTACTG
>NZ_MDTU01000001.1:1525241-1599783 GCF_001720395.1 Piscirickettsia litoralis | reverse complement strand
AATATACTTACTGCGATTATAAAAGGATAAAGCATGGCAAAAAAACGCTTTCTTATTTTAGGTGCGAGTGGTAGAACAGGGTTTGAGGTCTTAAGGCAAGCAGCAGCGCAAGCTGACTTGTATACCGTTGCCGCAATTCATTCGCCCGCTAAAAAATCAATAGTAGAGCCATATGCCAATGAGGTCATTTGCTTAGACTACGATCAACCAGGGGCTTTGTTGCCAGCATTGGAAAATATTGATGTTTGTTATATGGTACTGCCGCGTCATGATCATGAAATAACTCATGCAAATGCTATTATTGAAGCTGCTGTGCAGGCGAGTATAGGGCATATTATCTATTTGTCTGCTTTAACCCTTGCTGGTGATACTGGTGCTGCGGCACAAACTAAAATACAGATCCAACATCAAATTGAGCAAAGTGGCTTGAATTACACGTTTCTGCGGCCGACATTTTTTATGCAAAGGGTGCTCTATTTACCTTTTGAAAAAGATCGAAACAGAGTACGAATTTTTGCAACTGTTGGTGAAGGGCGAGTGCCATTTATTGATACGGGGGATATTGCCAAAGCTGCCATTATATCGATTAATAACCCAAAATTGCATCGACAGGGGATTAATCTGACAGGAGACTATGCTTTATCTATGGCAGAAGTCACTCGGTTATTATCACGGTATTTAAACAAGAATGTTATTTATATCGATGAACCTGAAGAGAATTTTTCTAAAAGGCTTATCGCTGAGGGTTATAGCGATTTGCGTGTTGAGAAGCAGCTGGAGACTTTTAGGTTATGGCGTGCTAACCAGCATAGTGATGTTTGCACTGACTTTTATGAGGCGACAGGTCAGAAGAAAACGGATTTTAAAGGCTTTGTCGAGCGTGAGCTGTCGCAAATCAGACGGATATACGGTTAATTTTCTACAGTCTCGTTGATTAATATGAGAGGCCCAAGTCATAGCTATAAAAGACTTTTCTTATTTTAACATTCTGAATTTAGGTTTATTTTATTTGATAGGTAGTTTTTGTTAAGGCATTTTTCCTAGTTGAGAAGCAATGTTCACTTGTACCATTTTGCTTGGTTTAGATATAATACATAAATGATGCACCATAATTTTATTAGTTTGAGCAAAGTTTATGATTTATAAAGTGTCTTTTGTTAGCGCTCAAAGAGCGGTTAAGTCTTTTTTGGCTTTAGCTATAGGCTGTTTTGGTTTGATTGTTGCGATCGATAATATAGTTGATTTTCAGTCAAACTATACTTTCGTTAAGCATGTACTTTCGATGGACAGTATGCAACCTTTCTTTCATGGGACGCACTTATTGTCCAGAGCAATTACAAATACAACATTACAATTACTTTGTTACTATTTTATAATTTTTGGTGAGCTTTTATTCGGATTATTGTCATTTATTAGCGGCTTGTTAATGCTATTTAAAATAAATGCTGAGCAAACTATATTTAATCAATCCAAAGTACTTTTCATTATTGGAGTATTTGTTGGGTTGCTCATCTGGTATTTTGGCTTTTGTGTGATTGGAGGAGAGTATTTTTCAATGTGGGCTAATCAATGGAATGGGCAGGACAAGGCATATACATTTGTAACTTTTTTACTGATTGCATTACTCTATATTACTAGGCCAGAAAAGCATGATTAATCTTAAAAAGGAGGTTCTTTTGATATGACCTCCTTTATCCAGGAATAATTCCCTGCAAATTTATTGGGGCTATAGCCGGTAGTTAATGTAATATGATGAAACCCGAGATTGTATATTTTTTCTGCGATTAGTTCACCTTTAACATTGTCAGCTAAATTAGAATCTATATAAATATGTGTATATTTTTCATGATTATGGTGATGGGCGAAAAAATCTATTTCAGAGGGGTAAGTTGTTAGCATGACTTGGGATCGTTCTGCAGCAAGCTCCCAGGTGGTTCGGACGATTTCACTATCATCAATTAAAACACAACTCATTGATTCGCTACTAATTGTAATTTTCACATGAGGAACATAATACTTAGGGATGATTTTTACATTCATTGCTAAACAACGTTGTCGAATTTTTTGATCTTCATAGCGACTAGTGACTAAATAACAGTATTGATTTAACTTTAGTTTCTCAATAATATCAAGACCTGTCCTTGCTTCATTTAGCAATTCGTAATCCATCAAGAATAAACATTCTTCTTTATTGTTTTGATTGTGCCAGTTTTCAAATTTTTGTGTGTTGTAAAAATCGACTAGTTGTATGTTTTTAGCTATACCTTTAATTCGCTGGCTCCATATACTATGTACAGATTGATCATCATCTAACACAATAATATTTTGTATTTTGGAAGTGATTAAAACTGCCTCGGCAAACCAGAAAGGTGAAGGGGTCGTTGCCAGTTGTATTGTGACTATAGTCCCATTGCCAATGATGGATTGAATATCAAGTTTTCCATGCCAAGCAGCAATTGTTGCTCGTGCAGAGGATAAGCCAATCCCTGTCCCCTTTTCTTTCCCTGAACTAATTTCTTCATTCATTACTCTTTTAATAAGCTTAGAAGGCATTCCTATCCCATTATCCGCTATGGATATCTTTGCAAATTGGTCTAACTTATCTAGTTTTATAGTAATTAATCCTTTTGTTGGGGTTGCCTCTATTGCATTATTGATTAAGTTAGAAATAACTCTTTTAAATTTAATCGCATCAACTTCAGAAAAAAGGCCATATGCCTTATCAGTAATAACTAAAGAAAATTGAATGTCCGAAGATTGGTTAGATGCACGTTTTTCTGAGACTATTTCGTCTAATAAACAAAATAGTAGTTCAGGTGACATATTGTCTGAGTGGTTTGTATCTATATCTTTGGCCTGGTAAGCGCGGTAGTGGTTAAGTAAGTTATTAGCAATATCGTTGATTCTTTGAGTAGCTTGTTGTATAAGTAATCGCTTCTCTTCTGGTAGTTTTTCGACATCTTTAGTCATTGCACTTAATGCTGTTAGAGGGCTTTGGATATCATGGGCAACTTGGCTAGCTAAGTTTGCTAGTGTTTTAGATTTTTCTGACTCTAGTAGTTTGTTTTGGTCATTTTTTATTTTGTCAATCATTTTATCTAGCGCATCTGCGAGGACATTAACCTCATCTCGAGAGTGGTCCGATTTTAATTTAATATCTAAATCACCAGAAATAGACATTTTAGATACAGCGCTATTCATAAGGGTTATTTTGTTTACTAATTTCTTTGCTAAAATTCTTGATATAATAAAAGAAATAACAAGTGTGATTAAAAATATAATTGTCAGGTTTATCTGAAAGTTTAATATTCTATTGTCTAGATACTCTTTAGATATTCCTAGTTTTAATATATAGTAATAGTCATTATTAATACCGTTTTGTATCTTTTTATACTGACATTCACAACATTTCTTAATATCAGAATTTACTTTAAATTTGAATATCTTGTCTCCTTTGTTTAAAGTTTTTTTGAACTCGGGTATGTTCTTTCCATGGAAAAACTTCCCTTTTGAGTTTATATAGCCAAGAGCAAAGTTGTTGGGTGAATATATACCTATACTGCTAATGCTTTTGTCATACTGAACTGCCTTATGCAGCATCTCATCAATGTATTGAAGTTTTACTTTTGATTCTAGAATGTAGTTTCTATTTGTGCTGGGGATCATAATAAACTTGGATGGGACGACAGTGGGCCAATCTGGCACTACAGGTGTAATTACCTTATCTAATGTCCCCCAGGTTAGTTGTTTATATTCTTTACAGTAATCAAAAACTGAGTGTGTTTCCTTTTCAATCGGTATATCTGACGCACGAATGAACCAACCATTTTTATTCATTATATAGAGGCCTTGTACACCCAGTTTCTTTGCCAGCTCAGCTAATTCAATGTTGGAGGGGAGTGGCCTATTATCAATTTTTTCTTTTAAAACGGCAACAGCATTTTTGTTAATGCTGTCACTTAATATCTCCATTTGTTGGAAAGAGTTAGATATGTTATGACCTAAAGTTTGGTAGCGGCTGTTGAACTCTTGTTGTATACCGGACTTTGTTAAGCAATAAATGCTTAATATCAATACTAGAGATATTAATACTGTACTTGATAGAATAGACAAGAATATTTTGTTGGCAAAATTCAAGCTTATTGCATCTCAATTAATGGTTAGTGTGTACTTCTTAGCTTGAAGGTGGTTTTTATCTAATAAAAGCAAAAGATGACCCTGCAATATTGTGGATTCTATAGCCAAGGTTTGTTAAGTCGTTAATAACTTCACTTGCTTGTTGTGACCCAAGAATTTGAAAGTGTATTTCTATTATTATTTTATTTGGCATATGATTGTACTTCTTGTTAAATAAGTATTTTTCAGCTCCCTCTATATCTAAAATGAGAACGGTGGGTTGATATTTTGATAGTAAATTCTCTAATTGGAGAACTTTTATTTTTTTAGGGGGCTTGTGGTCTTTATTCTTTCCTTTATTAAGAGATGAAAACCAAAATTCTTCATGATTAATGTAAAAATCAACTACTGATGAATTTGCGTTAGAGGATATACATCCATCGATAACAATAATTGAAGCATTGTTTAACTGTGCATTTTTTATAATTAGAGGGTGTAATCGAGCATCTGGCTCTACAGCAATTACTTCATTGTTGGTTAATTTTGCCGCATAACAACTTGTTAATCTCATGCCTGCTCCAATATCAAGAACGTTATCATCAAGTTCAATAAAGTTTTTCATAAGTGAAATTTCCGACTCTTCGTAATCTCCTAGGCATAACAAATAAGCTATTCTTGGCCCAACAACATGATTGATTTCTATTTTAAGCTCTGTAGACTCATGAATAATCTGAAAGTCATTATTGTTTAGTGATTCGAGTAGTATGGTGAATGCCTCGATGTGTTGCTCTTCGTTTCTATGGGGTTTGATTACTTCCATCAGTCCACGCTCAGTTATGCTATCATTTTTCTCTTTTTTTAGTTGATTAATGGCATCTAATAACTGCATGATTTTGATCCTTTAATATTATTGTCACACTGTGTCCTATAGGCCTCTATCAAGTAGGGACGAGAGCGTTGTGTTAGCTTCTCAAAGTGCCTATATTTGGTTAACAATACTATATCGGAACATTGATTGGGTAAAGTGTATCAAAAGTATTGTGGACTGGAGAGCTAGAGCGCTTAGTTGAAAATAAGCCTAACCTTGTTATTATAACCTGTGTTGGTGGTTCAACTAAGTAAAATATAAATGAAAGTTAAGAATGAATGGAACGAATATAGTCTTGATAAGGAGCAGTTACAGCATGATTTGGATAATGCTGTGACGTCATTGATTACCTTATCAACAGCAGCAGAGCCTGTGATTCATAATTTAATTCATCATTATCAGGGTGAGTCATTGACAATGGTGCTATCACCAAAGCAGCTTGAAATACTACAAAAATCTATGAGGCTTGTGAAAGAAGAGGCTGAAAAAATACAGCAGATGGCAGGCGATGTGATGAAAGTCGTTGAGAAAATGGGTGAAGTTAATGAAGAAAAGTAATCAAAATTTTCCTTGCTATTATCATCCGACACAGGTGCTCTTTGTTGATGACAGTCCTGGTTTCTTGGCAGCGATGGAATTGTCCTATGGACACAAACTTGATACGGTACAAGAGCGCAATCCATTGAATGCTTTAGACTTAATTAATTCACAGTCCTCAGCATGTAGTGCTCTTTCTTACTTGGCAAGTAAAGACCAGGCTGTACTCATTGATGATGATAGTGACCAAATTGAAGATGCTGCAAAATTTCAACTCCAGTTAAACCTGCGAGAGCTTCCTAGTTTTCTTCAACAGCAGAATATGAACAGGCCAGTTGCGGTGGTGGTGGTTGATTACGATATGCCTGAAATGAATGGTCTAGATTTTGTCCGTGCGATTAAAAATAATCGAATAAAGAAAATTATGCTCACTGCAAAAGCAGATCAAGATATTGCGATAGAGGCGTTTAATGATGGCTTAATTGACCAGTTTATTTATAAAACAGATCGTCGGCTACAAGAAAAATTGTTTAGTGTAATACAAGAATTGACGAATGTTTATTTTGATGACCTTTCTGAGAATATTAGAAATATAGTTAAACTGGATAATTCAACCTGTAACCTTTTACAAGATAAAAAATATATCAATCAATTAAATATGGTGAAAGAGCAGCTTGGCACATTTTGTTACCACCTCTATGACCAACATGGTAGTTATCAGTTTTTAGACGCAAAGGGTCAAAAAACGATTGTTCTTGTTGAAAACAAAGAGGGCTTTTTGGAAAAGCTTGCCTTGCTTGAAAGTATTGAAGCGCCAGGAGAGTTAATTGATGCCGTGAAATCACGGAAGAAATTGCTCTTTATTGAGCGTGAATCTTGTTATCATCGCCCAGCAGAAGAATGGGATAAATACCTTCATGATGCGATAGCAATTTCTGAGGAGCATTATTGCGCGATTATTCCTTGCCAACCATAGCGGTTATTCTCTACGCGTCCAGATGATAGGCGCTGCGGTGATAACCTCTATATCGGTTAACCGAGGGTAGCTTTTATTTAAAGGGCTTAGGTTGAATGCTCCTGACTTTGCACTGTATTCAAGTACACGGATATGAGTGTTGTAATCCTTATCAAAAATAATGCATTCGCAGCCTATGGCCTGGTGGATATCAGGTTGGGTAATGCCGGCAACATGAGTTTTAGGGTAGAGGTAGGGGAGCATGCTGTCATCGCTAATATAGGCATTGATGGCATTTTGCTGTTGCTTAAAAGTTGCAAGTTCATTTTGAATCGCAGATTCTGCGAGTGCGTTACTATTGGCTAAAGAAGGAGCTTCGCCGACACCAAACATTAGCCAGGCCTGGGTGCAGCTAACATTTTGACTTGTGAAGTAGTCGATTAATTTACTGCAGCCCTTGTTTGTTAGTCCTCCGCCCCAGCCGAGCTCCCAGCCTTTTAATGAAGTGCTGCTAATATTGCTGGCTTGGCTAAACTCAATACGGGTAATTCCGGATAATAAAGTTTCGCGAATCTCTCTAAGGCGTTTACCACGATTTTCTGGAGAAGCTAAGTTATCATTAGGCATGTGAGTAATATTTCACTTAGTTACATAAGGTATAGGTTAGGACTTAGGTTAATATAACGTGAAAAGGACTAAAATGGTATATAAAAATAACCCTTTCAACCTCGTGACTTATTAAATGACTAAATGGTTTTTATAATAATTATTGTTATAATTCGATATTTTTCATAATTATTAGATAATTGCTGTTTTTATTTTTAGTGTATTAAATATGCTTTTGTTTAGAGTTGTTGACTTGAAGGGTTAAAAAATATTGACATATTTAACCCTTGTAGGTAATCTGAAACTGGTGTTAAATCAGTTGGATGATTGATTTAAAGTGAATTAATATAGTTATTGCTTAAGGATACAACAATGAAATTGGCCGCAATCGACGAATTGTATGAGTCTATTCAATGCAACAGTGAGATGAGTCTGTCTCCTGAATATGCCTCTAAGCTGATGCAAATTGCTGTTGCTTATTCAGGGCAGCATGTTTTGAATTTATCGAGCCAAATGAAACTTGCATTGCCTGAGCAAAAAGAAATTATTGGTATGCTTGTTAAAAGCGTACAGGAAAGCTTGGAAAATTACGTGCAGCAGCCAAGTGATAAAATAACAACAGTACGGCATTAAATAAAATAAAATAAAAAGAAAATTATTATGTATAGAGTGTGCTCTTTTTAGACTATAAACTAGGGAAATATAACTCAGGTTCTAGTTAAGTTCAGCTGAAGAAGTGGGTTTCTTCAGCTGCTTTTTCCACTGATACTATTTTTTACAAACGTAAACCGCCATCACAACCGATGATGCGTCCGGTAAAATAATCATTTTCTAGAATAAACTGTGCTGTTTTTGCAATGTCCTCGGGTTGTCCCATTTTTTGTAGAGGAATGCTTTTTTCTACGCGCTCGAGTGCTTCGGCTTTCATGGTTTGCGTCATTTCAGTGGCGATAAAGCCAGGGGCGATGCCGCCAACGCGGATATTGTAACGGGCAAGTTCTTTGGCCCAAGTGACGGTCATGGCAGCGACGCCTGCTTTAGAGGCGGTATAATTTGTTTGACCGACATTGCCATCTTTAGAAATACTGGCGATATTAATGATAACTCCTGGAGTTTTGTTTTCGATCATCTGGCTTGCAGCTTCACGCGTGCACAAGAAAACGGCGGTTAAGTTAACATCGATGACCGCTTGCCAGGATTCTAGCGACATTCTGTTAATGACTTTATTATTTTTAGCTTTAACGAGTAAAGCATCGCGGGTGATACCGGCATTATTGATTAAGCCATGTAGGGGGCCGCATTGTGACTGAATATCTTGAAAAAGGTTGATGACCTCTTGCTCTGAGGCGACATTGGCGGTTAAGCAGGTCGCTTGGCCACCTGCCTGTTCACAAAGTGCGGCAGTTTCGTCGAGTTTGCTTTCATTGAGGTCAACAAGAGCAAGGGCTGCACCTGATTTTGCAAGTTGGATGGCCATCGCTTGGCCGAGGCCTTGAGCTGCTCCTGTGATAACAATGGTCTTTCCCTGGATATCCATACGGTATACTCTCCCTTGTGGGCACTAGATTTAAATTCGTGTAAATTGACATGTTGCACAATAAGTATAGCTGTAGTTTACCAGCTTAGAGATTTTTACAAATAAAGTGAGTGAGTTATGAAATATATGAAGGCCGTTGCTGGGATGTGGGCGCATCGGCGTTGGTTAAAACAGTGCTTAGTTCAGCATCGTTTAGCCCGAGTGACACAACTAACAGCAGAACAATTACATCGCCTTAATGTTAAAGTCCTTGCCTTAGATTATGACGGGGTTTTAGTCTCCCATGGTAAAACAGAGCTTTCTACAGAGTATGAAGTTTGGTTAGAGAATCTGATGGGACAATTTGAGGGCGAAGTCTGCATCTTATCGAATAAGCCAGAAGCTGCTCGTGAAAACTACATGCAAAAACGATTTTCGGCTATGGGCTTTATCTCAGGCGTAGTAAAAAAAGCCGTCACCTGCTGGATTGTTCTATATAGCAAAGCATTATCAAGTTGAAGCGCAGGACATTTTATTGGTCGATGATCGATTGCTTTGTGGTATGCTGGCGGTAGCGTGTGCTAAGACACAAGGGATTTATATCGATAAACCACTCACTGCGTTTTCAAGTGCCTTTTTGCACGAGAGCTTTTTTGCAACACTGAGAACTTGGGAGCGTTGGAGTGTGAGATTACTGACATTATTTTATGGCCGATGAGCAAGGAACAAGCTTAGTTGAAATTTTGATCGCATTGATGATCATCAGTGTGATGGTGATGAGCGCGCAGGTGGTGAGTCAGTTGAGCATGCAGTCAGGTCAAGCTTTAATGCGCCAGCGTGCCTTATTTTTACTTGCAGATATAGCCGCTGAGAAAAAAGCAGTTGATCGCTATTCTTTAAATCAAATGGTGGCACTTGCAGATTGGCAGCAACGTGTCAGACAGCGACTCCCCTTTGGTGGACTATTTTTATATCAACATCGTTTTGTGATGACTTGGGGTAAGCCTGTAACGGGTCAAATTACAAGTTGTGTACAAGCTCACACAAGCTGCTTAATTGTTTATGCATAAGCAGCAAGGCATCAGCTTAATTGAGATGATGGTTGCGCTGTTGTTAGCCAGTTTTGTGATCGCTATTGCTGTGATGCTGTACCTGCATTTTGATCGCGCGGCTAGATTTTCTGAAAATAAATTAAACGTGGCGAGAAAAGCAGCGGTAGGGTTACAGATGATCGTTAATGATGTGCAAACATTACAGAGCTTATCGCCGATCAATTGTCCAGAGCTTGGCTTTCAGAATAGGACCGGTGAGAAAATTGTCGGCATTGATGAGGCAAGCTTAGGGCTTGTTAAAATTTATCCGGCAGGAAATTCAGTATTAAAACAGCTGGGCATAGAGGCTATAGCAGGTACGCAAGCCTTATTAGCCTATCTGCCAAAAGGCAGCTTAAATTATCTGGAGCTTGCAGCGAAATCTACCGACACTTCATTACGCTTAAATCATGCTGAAAATAAACAAGGCACGCTGTGGGTAGTGGCAAATTGCAAGGTGAAGTTATTGCTCTTAGGGAGGAGCTATCGAAGCAATGTCATACTCAATCATGCTTTGGGTGATGATATTGCTGCAGGCGCAACGGTTTGGCCGCTAGAGTTGCGGGTGTTTTACATTGGTCAAACCTCGCAGGGAAATGATGCTTTGTTTTTGCGTGATGATAGTGGGCGGCATGAGCTGGTTGAAGATATTAATAGCTTGAAGTTAAGCTATGGTTGGGTTGATTCAGGGCAGCTGGTGTGGAGTGATCGGTTATTGTCTGGGGCTTTGCTTGCTTTAATTAAAATCAGCCTGAGTGTGGTCGGTGAAAATAATTCTGAGCAATTGCCTTGGCACAGAGAGGTTTTGCTCTAGTTGGATGAATGAGAAATGCATTTGGGTGGGCAAAAAGGATCGGCACTTGTTGTTGTGGTCATCATCAGTGCTCTGATAAGCTTGCTGGTTTTAAGGTACGCAGAGCAAATTGAGCTTACCGTTAAAGCAAACCAAGCCGGCTTGGTTGGTATCCAGCAGCAGTTAGACCAATTGGTCGATGCTTCGATAATTAATCAATGTATAGCGCTTAAGCAGAGTTCTTGTGGCAGTTATGGAATCAGCTTGCTTGGCGAAGATGATCATTTTGCTTATTATCGATTGCAATCTAAAAAAATGGCAGGGCAGAGTAAAATTTTTGCCGTGACCATAGTGAATTAGAGTAAACTAGTGCAGAAATAATGAGAAAGCATAATGACAATCATGAAAAAACAACGACTTGCCCATAAAGCAAAAGCTGTAGGAAGGAGTTTAGGGCTGGTAACCCTTGCGGGTGCGTTGGCAGCCTGTGCGACAGCGACGCCACAACATCCTGACCCTTATGAGAAATATAACCGCTCGATGTATCGCTTTAATACAAAAATGGATACAGCGATTCTAAAACCTGTCGCCCAAGGATATAAGACAGTGACACCAAAGGTTGTTCGCAAAGGCGTCACGAATTTCTTTGACAATGTTCATCAAGTGCCAACGATTATGAATGATCTATTGCAAGGAGAGTTTAAAATCGCAGGCTGGGATAGCTTACGCTTTGTGATGAACTCAACCCTGGGGATCTTTGGCCTGATCGATGTTGCAGGGGCCGCAGGCATTCAGCAGCATGACCAAAGTTTTGGCCTGACGCTTGCCAAATGGAGTGGTAATAAACCAGACTCACCGTATTTTGTATTGCCGCTACTTGGTCCATCGACAGTGAGGGGGGCGCTTGGAACGCCTGTAGATCTTGTGACAACACCGATTTATTATGTGAAGCCGGTGGCGTTATCCTATGGTTTGTCTGGCTTGTGGGCGATCAATAAACGTGCAGGGTTCTTGGGGAATGAGAAAATACTCAACGCTCTGACTTTAGATCCTTATATCGCACAACGTAATGCTTATTTACAATTGCGTGCACAACAGCTTAAAAATAGTGGCAAGAGTCCATTTATGCCAGACACAATCTGGAGCTACCAGTACGAATTACCCACGGATGATGCGGGCAGTTAATGGTGTTTGCATGAAAAGAGAGGTGAAGTGGCTGCCTATTAAGCAATCGTTTGAATTTCACCTGCGATTACAAAGAGGTCTTCACCTTCTTCAAAAGTACGGTTCACCTTGACTTGAGCCTCAAGTGGTGGAATATAATTGCCATTAGGCTCTAAGGCAACGTCAACAATCGTACCAACGGGGATATCGATATTCGTTTCAAATAAGATGCCGCCACCGCTTAAGTTTTGACAGATGCCTTGGTAAAGCTCCTCACTATTGGGTATGGTAAAGTGGAGCTTCGCTTGAGCATCAAGGCGAATATATTCGCGCTTTTCTTCATACTCAACCATCATGCGTTCCTAATTTTTTTGAGTCAAAATCATCCTTACCCTAAGCTTTGTTGATCTTTGTGACGCTGTCAATTTTTACTTTCACTCAAAATGGCCAAGTATTTGGGGTGATAAAGCCACGGCTTTGTTCTTGTAGGTTTTTATTGAGTTCACAAACTAAAAGAGGAGCTTGTTGCTTTTTAAAATAATCTAAACAGTGCTGATAGAGTTTGGTTTTTGTGAAAAGCTGACTGGAGTCTGGTCTGGTTGGTGGCGCAAGCCAATGCGGTTTATTTAAAAGAATCCATGTGCTGTCGGCGTTTAATAAAGCTGGAATATGGTGTAGGTGGGTCCACCAGCCTTGCAATGATTCCGGATTGATAACCTCTGGAGTCCTAGTGGTTATTGATGTGGCTAAATGCAATGGAGTAAAGAGGTAACCTTTCACTAATACAGCTGGCTGTATATTGTTGAGTTGGTTTTGCTTAAGATAATTATGACTGTCTGGGTGCTTACTGAGTTGGCTTTGTTGGTAAATAAGTTGATTGAACTTTAAATCTAAACGATCTTTGCAGTTTGGTCCTAGCCAGTTATGCATTTTTTTTGAAATTTTGATTATTGATGGCGAGGTAAAATTTAATGGCAACTTCAAGGTGCTGGATTGGTTGATTAATGGACTCTTGTAGAATAAAGTCGAATTCGCCGATGGTTTTTTATTCTTAATCACTTGTTGACTGAATATTATTTTCTCATAATGGCACTCTTGATAGATAAAAAGTAAGAGCTTTTCGAAGTATTTGCCGATACGCGTGCTGCAATTTTCTAAATGCTTGAGTAAAGCTTTAGGATTTTTATCCAGGTTTTTAAAATAATCAAGAGGTAATTCAGGCAGAGCAAAAGATTCAACTTGGTTGGGTAGGGAGCTAGTGAATAGAGAAGGGCTGTGAGTGACCCAATACAGATCACTCACACATTGGTGTTGAAGTTGAATGGGCATATTACATTTCAATTAAAAAAGTCACCGGCCCATCATTAATGAGGGAGACCTGCATATTAGCGCCAAATTCTCCTGCATAAATTTTACTGTAACTTTCTTTAGCGGTGTGTATTAATGCATCGAAATAATGTTCGGCTTTTTCAGGCGCGAGACTGGTGGAGAAGCCGGCTCGCAGTCCCTTTTTAGTATCCGCTGCGAGAGTGAATTGCGGGACAAATAATACTTGGCCGTTAATGTCGGTGATATTTTTATTCATACGGCCTTGCTCATCTGAAAAAATGCGGTATTTAATCAATTTATCAACAAAGCGTGGGATTTGATCGGGTTGATCATCGGCTTGAAAGCCGATTAAAATAAGACTGCCTTGATCAATGTGGGCGATGCACTCACCGGAGACGTGGACACTCGCCTGAGAGACGCGTTGGATTAGTCCTTTCATTTTTATTAAAACCTTAATGACATGGTATTTGTTGCGCGAATAAGAGCATCGATAATGGCAGGCTCGTCCGCACTATGACCGGCATCACGGATAATATTCAGTTGAGATTCAGGCCAGGCTTGATGAAGTTGCCAGGCATTTTTAATCGGGCAAATCATATCATAACGGCCATGGACAATAATACAAGGTGTGCCGCTAAGGCGGCCAATGTGATTAAGAATGCGGCCCTCTTCGATAAAACAATTATTTTTAAAATAATGACATTCAATTCTGGCAATGGCGAGGGCATAATGTGGGTCAGTGGCTGATTTTACATGTTTGGGGTTTGGGTCAAGTGTGGCGCAACGTGCTTCAAAGCCAGCCCACTTTTTGGCGGCATTGAGTCGTTCGATTTCATTATCGCCAAAGAGACGCTCATGATAGTCATTAATCAGAGCTTTTGTTGAGCTGGCATCGATGTGACGAGTAAAGTCCTGCCAATAATCAGGGAAAATTTCCCCGATACCCGATTCACCTAAAAACCAATTGATATCATGTTGAGTTGCTAGGAAAATGCCACGCAAGATTAAACCGCTGACGCGCTCCGGATGCTCTTGTGCGTAGAGTAAAGAAAGAGTTGAGCCCCACGAACCGCCAAAAATGAGCCATTGTTTGATATTTAAATGCTCGCGAATTTTTTCTATGTCTTCAATGAGGTGTACTGTGGTGTTATTATCCACGGAACCATGGGGAGTCGAGCGACCACAACCGCGTTGGTCAAATAAAATAATTCGGTAAGCTTCTGGGTCAAAGTAGCGACGACTGCGATCAGAGCAGCTGCCGCCCGGACCGCCATGAACATAAAGAATGGGAATTCCTTGGGGATTGCCGCTTTCCTCGATGTAGAGGGTATGCTGGGAATCGACTTGTAATTGATGGGTTTGATTGGGTTTGATGCGTGGGTAGAGTGTTAGCATATGGCAAGCCTCTTCACTTATAATGGTCACTGTTTGATTTAACGTTAGCATTTTTTGATAAATAAGTGAAAATCAAATCTGAGTAAAAGAACTAAAACAGAGAGAGGGTTAATGTGAGTGGATCATTGCTTGATGAAAAGCATATTCAGCAGGTATTAGATGAAGCTGTTGCGAGTGTCAGAGACTGTCAAGAAGGTCGTGTTGCTGATTATATTCCTGAGCTTGCACAGGTCGATGCTGAATTTACTGGGGTTTCTGTGAGGCTCACAGATGGTCGCTATTTATTTTCAGGAGACTCTGATCGTGAGCGGTTTAGCTTGCAAAGTGTTGCGAAATTGGTGTTATTAATCGGTCTGCTTGAAGAATTTGGCGAAGAGCAAGTATTTTCGTGGGTGAAAGTCGAACCATCGGGAGATGATTTTTCATCGGTTGCCCGTTTGGATCAGTTTGGCCCATTGCCATCTAATCCAATGCTAAATGCAGGAGCGATTGCTTTAAGTAGTCATATTCCAGGGAACAATGAAGCGCGTTTTGCTTGGTTAAATCGTTGGGTCGAGCGTTTATTTGGCAAGGGTTTAGCGGTTAATATGCAAGTATTTGCCTCAGAGCGCAGAACTGGAGATCGTAATCGTGCTTTGGCTTATTTGATGAAAAGTAATAATGTGATTACTGGGAGTGTTGAAGAGACACTAGAGCATTATTTTTATTTATGTTCTTTTGAAGCATCGTTGCAGCAAAGTTCTTATTTGCCTTATTTATTGGCTCATTCTGGTTGCAACAGTGAAGGGATGCAAATTATTTCGAAAAAAACTGTCCAGCATGTTAATGCCATCATGGCAACTTGCGGCCTGTATAACGAGTCAGGAACGCACCTGGTGCGCACGGGAATGCCTGCGAAAAGTGGTGTTGCCGGTTATATTGTTGCTGTAGTGCCAGAAACTGCCGGCATTGCTGTACTTAGCCCGCGGATTAATCAAAAAGGCACTAGTGTTCGTGGTGAGAAAATATTGGCTTATTTAGCGAATGAGCTGAATTGGCATTTTTATCGTTAATGCCGACTATTAGGAATAATTTTGATGAACCCTCAAATTGATTTTGCCAAAGTGATTGCTCATCGTGGCGCCAGTGCGGAGTATCCAGAAAATACCTGGCTGGCTTTTGAGCAAGCGCGTTTGCAAGGTGCAAGATGGTTGGAGCTTGATGTTTGGGTGAGTGCCGCTGGAGTACCGGTCGTTTTCCATGATGAATCACTTACGCGGATGACTAATGGTGTTGGAAAAATCACTGAGGTAAGTTCTGAATATTTATCATCACTGAAAATAAAGCAACGGGGAAAATTGTTCAAAAATGAGAGGATTCCATATTTCGAGGATGTATTAGTTTGGCTGGATAAATACCAGCTTAGTGCCAATATTGAACTAAAAAGTCTTGAAGCTAGCTCAAATTTGCAGTTAAGTGCAAAAATAATCTGTGATTTAATTAAGTGCTTTCCTAGTGTAGCGCTGATTATTTCAAGCTTTTCTACAGCTTTGTTAATCGAAGTGAGAAGGCAATTGCCAGACTATCGTTTAGGTCTGTTAGTGAATATTGTAAGCCCTGAGCGTTGGCAAGAAAAAATAGATGAGCATTTAGCGATGTTTAAGCGCCTTAATTGTTTTTCCTTACATGTGAACGAGAGGGGCTTAGATCAAAATCAAGCTCGGCAGCTTAAACAGCTATTTGCTTGCCCATTGCTTAGTTATACCGTAAACGATGTTAGTCGAGCCAAGGAACTACTGTCTTGGGGGGTGGATGCAGTGTTTAGTGATTACCCGGAGCTACTCAAGGTTGTTTGATTAAATTAGCTGCAAGCTTACAGCATCATAAATGATTGGAAATTATATAGTGAAAACTATTGGTTTTAGCCAGTGATTTAGTTTTTGTTGATTGAGCTAACCTAGTTAGCCAAATATTAATGTTTTTACTGTTAGATGTTTATTTCTTTATTTAAAGCTGTTTATTATAAGACTTGGCTAAAGCTACTATTTTGTATCGATAATTAGGGCTTAGGTAAAAGCCATCTTTGTGAATATCATTCATGAATGGGGTCAGGTTAGGGTGTTGAATTTGATGTTGGCAATTTTAAAAATATGTTAAGGGTTGTGTGATGAAAAAAGCGATTTTGGTGGCAGTGGTTGGCTGTTTAGGGATGACGAGTAGTGTGTGGGCTTTAAAAGCTGCGCCTGGGGGTGCTGGAGCACAACAACCACAGCTTCCCGCAGCAAATATGTGGCACTATTCAACATCTATCGGTGCAGGGTGGATTCCGCAATATTCAGGAAGTAAGAGCTACAAAGCAACACCCTTGGTGAATGCGTCGGCTAAATACAATGACTACCGCATTGCCTTGAATGGCTCAAGCGCACTGACTGGAATTAATATTGCGGCGAATGTGATCCCAAGTAAAAAGTTTCATTTCGGTCCTATTTTCGTGTATTCGTTCGGGCGTGATGATGATACTGGCAATGCCCAAGTGAATAAATTAACCGAAGTCGATAAAAGTTTATTTGGTGGAGCGTTTGCATCTTATAATTTCTATAAGCTTATGAACCCTTATGATAAATTAACACTGCGAACCGATGTGTTGCACGATGTTGGTGGTCATAGTCAAGGTTATGTTGTTAACCTTAGTGCGAATTATTCAACACCGCTTAGTAAAAAACTATTTATCGTTACAGGAGTCAGCGCACGATATGGTAGCAGTGACTTTATGGAAAGTTTTTACGGTGTGAGTACAACGGATGCAGCAAATAGTGGAATCAGTGCCTATAAAGCTGGAGCGAGCTTGCAAAGTGCCAGTGTGCATGTCACTGGTAATTATTTAATCAATAAGGCGTGGTCGACGTTTGTGTCTACAGGTTATACCCGATTACTTGGTGATGCGAAGGACAGCTCTATTGTTAAAGAAGTTGGAACAGCGAATCAGTTCTTTGTGGGTGCCGGCGTCAGTTATCGCTTCTAATTTGGCCTTTAAGTTTTTAGGACTGATCAAGTTAGGCGATGATATAGGGCCTAACTTGATTTCATAATCCGTGCTTTTTGACGCTGCCAATCGCGATTTTTCTCTGTAGCGCGCTTGTCGTGATCTTTTTTACCTTTGGCAAAGGCGATTTTGAGCTTGGCGCGACCTTTGATCCAGTACATTGATAAGGGAACGATGGTATAACCATCACGCTCTACTGCGCCGATGAGCTTATTGATCTCATAATCATGGAGTAATAATTTGCGCGTGCGCGTCGGGTCTGCCTTTACATGAGTGCTTGCAGTATTAAGCGGGGTGATATGTGAGCCAATAAGGTAGACCTCACCTTGCTTAATCAATACATAGCTTTCGGCAAGTTGCAATTTACCTTCACGCAAGCTTTTTACTTCCCACCCTTGCAATACCATACCGGCTTCATAGGTTTCTTCAATATTGTATTCATGACGTGCTTTGCGATTGACGGCGATGGTATTTTCGGGAGTTTTAACTTTCTTCTTTGCCATAACGATCTATATACATCTAATCTAAATATAATCTAATTAAAGATTGTAATCATTCTAGTAATTTCTGTGACGAGGCTGGGCTTTCGTGCAACAGACCCATATAATAAGGGACTTTGCGAGCTGAGACCAGTAAAATTTAGTGAGTAGTGCGTGTGAAAGTGAATCGAAAAGCCTTAGTTCCTTATAGTGTTGAAGAAATGTACCCTCTGATTCAAGATATTGAGCACTATGCAGAATTTCTGCCTTGGTGCAGTGAATCGGTCATTATCAGTGAGTCTGTTGAAGCCGTTGTTGCCAGTTTGACAATTAGCAAAGGCAGTTTGAAAAAATCGTTTACAACACGTAACCGTGGGGTTGAAAACCAGGCGGTGCATATGGAACTAGTCGAAGGGCCGTTTCGTTCATTGACGGGTTGCTGGCGTTTAGAGCCGCTTGCTGAAAATGCCTGTAAGGTCTTTTTAGATGTTGAGTTTGAATTTTCGAATAAGCTGGTTGCTGTGGCTTTTGGTCCCATTTTTAATACTGTAGTCAGTTCCATGGTGGATGCGTTTTTAAAGCGCGCCTGTGCTGTTTATGGGGAGCGTGAGTTATGAAAATCGAAGTGGTTTATGGGGTGAGTGAAGATCACCAGGAATTGGTTACGCTTGATTTAGGCGAGCTGGGCCAGCAAGTGACTGCACAGATTGCTTTAGAAAAATCGGGCTTGTTAGAAAAATACAGCCTGAATGTTAAGGATATTGATTGTGGGGTTTGGAATCGTCACGTCAGTTTAAGTCATTGTCTTCGTGATGGTGATCGTGTTGAGGTTTATCGCCCTTTATTAATTGATCCTAAAGAGGCTAGGCGGCTACGTGCCAAACGGAAGTAATGAGTTTGAAGATACGCCTAAAGGCCATGATTGCGATATAGAGCCGATAGAGCAGTGTTTATTGATATCACAGTGTAGTGGTATTTCGTCAGGTAAGCTTGCACTGTAAGTATTGAATGCTGATATTTCTTTGGTCAGGATTTTTTTGCCAAGCTTAATATCTGCTTTGTTTTTAGATGAAAATAAATAGCACACACCTTGAATGCTTGTGAGTAGACCATCGTCGTAGTTTTCTTGAGAGTTATTAATCGCGTTTTTAAACCAGTGGCTAAAGTGGCTTAATTGTTTAATATCGTTTGCTGAATATTGAACTTGATTAGATGTTAACTTTTTGAACCAGTTTTTTTTAATTGGGGACAATATTCTGCTTTGTAGCCAAATACTACAGTGTGCTGCGCTAGTGAACGGTGGAGGAAAGGGAAGTTGTAAGGCAAAGCCTACTGTTATATTGAGGCTTAGCACAAGGCCAATCAGCCAGCATGTTTTCATTTGATATCCATATTTTATTGTTATCAGTCGCTTTCCCAGCCTAACATTTTTTTATTAAGAAAAGCTGAAAAGCCAACAGTGCAATGACTGCTGGCTTTTTATTAAAAAATTCAATTAGATAAGTTTTAAAACTTATTTTGGCGGTGTTTTTAATCCAGGGTAATTGCCATAAATTTGCGTTAGGCGATCCCCAGTAAATAAGAGGGTGAGGCGTTTAGCCGGTGTTTTAGAGTAGCTATCGGTATAAACATAGTCCCAACGCCCTTTATGGAATGGATCCTTGAGGTCTGGTGCACCAAGGAGGTAAGTCACCTGAGTTTGGGTCATACCGACCTTAAGTTGTTTTAGCTGTTTTGCTGTGACTAAATGGCCTTGTTCAACTTTCGCTTGCCAGGGGAAATTACTGCATGCACAGAGCAGAGAAACCGCAGCAACAACAAGTAAGTATTTGCTAATATTTTTAATTTGCATCATTAAACATTCATATTTAAACTATGTAGATGTTATCATACCGAAGAATCACTAATTTGGTAAGTCCTTAAAATAGTTAGAGGTGACCCTTGTCTCAACAAGACTTAAAAAAAGCGGGCTTACGTGTTACGTTACCGCGCTTAAAAATACTGCAAATTTTAGAAAAAGCTCAGCAGCGCCATGTCAGTGCAGAAGATGTTTACCGCATGTTGCTAAGTTCTGGTGATGATGTCGGTCTTGCGACTGTCTATCGTGTGCTGACTCAGTTTGAAGAAGTGGGTTTAATCAATCGCCATAACTTCGAGGGCGATCACTCCGTCTTTGAGTTGAATCGTGGCGAACATCATGACCATATGGTGTGTACTTTATGCGGTGCCGTCAAAGAATTTCATGATGAAATTATCGAACAAAAGCAGCAAGAAGCGGCCGATAAGCTAGGCTTTAATATGACCGATCACGTCATGATTATTTATGGTACCTGTCAGGATAAAAAGCAGTGCCAGAAAAATCAGTCTAAAAAGCTAAAGTCATAAGACGAGTTACAGTATACGCTAGCCCTAGAATTATTAAAAAACCGCACCTGTAATCATTTGATTTAGTGCGGTTTTTATTTTGAGGGGGTTATATTTTTTTGAGATTGCCACACTGCCAGCATTGATTAAATTCAGCACTGATCATCTCTTGGCAATTTGAACATTGCCAGCTTTGGTTATTATTCGTGGTTTGAGCGTGTTGATATTGATTGATAATTTTTTTGCTTGAATTTTATCTTCTGAATTGATTAGCCAAAGCTCAGGATAAGCCTGTGCAGCAGGGACTTCACCGGCGGCAGGTGGAAATTCATTGCGAATGATGCAAGGGATATTTTCACTTTCAAGCAAACTCTTGTAAAGGTTAATCGTGATTATATCAAAGCAACTGTAGATTTTTTCCATGTGTAAAACTCTTCTATTTGCCTTTAATTTATCGTTTTATAATTCAATGGCTAAGCACAGATTAACTCTTTAGCATGAGCTAGGGTCGTTTCAGTAATCTGGACTCCTCCTAAGATACGGGCCAGTTCTTGAATGCGCTGTTGTTGGTTTAGAACTTTAAATGCAGTAGTTGTGGTTTGTTTCAGTGTTTTTTTGCTAACTTTAATATGTTGATGGCCGAGAGCGGCGACTTGCGGTAGGTGAGTGATACAAAGAATCTGACAATGTTCGCCCAGTGTGCGTAATAATTGGCCGACGACCTCGGCAGTTGAGCCGCTAATACCGGTATCAGCCTCATCGAAAATAAGTGTTGCCGGTTGCATTTTCTCGGCGCAAACAACTTGTAAAGCCAGAGCAATGCGTGAGAGCTCGCCCCCTGAGGCAATGTTGTGTAAAGGGCCTTTATTAAGCCCTGGGTTGGTTTGGATAAGCATAGTGATTTTATCTTGGCCGTGTTCGCTGATCATGTTGGATTCACGATTGATGCTTATGCTGAAAATAGCATGCGATAAGCCAAGGGTGCGGATGAGTTTGGTGATTTTCTGGCCAAGCGTAAGCGCTGATTTTTCTCGAGACTGAGAAAGTTGTGTTGCTGCTTGTTGATAGTTTTTTTCTTGTTTGGCGAGTTCTTTTTTGAGTTGCCCTAACTCGCTTTGACGGTCATGGCTTTGTTGAAATTTAGCCTGTAGCACCTGCCATGTTTCATAAAGCTCATGGGCTTCGACTTTATGCTTTCTGGCAGTAGTATGAATTTTGTCTAGGCGCTTTTCTATTTCTTGCAAGCGCTCTTCATCCGGTTCAAAATGGCTGCTTAATTGTTGTAATTCGCTATTGGCTTCAGTCAGGTGAATATGAGCTTGCTTGATGTATTCACAGACTTCTTTACCTTTAGAGTGATGTTCACCAAGATAGTCTAGGCGCGATTCTAGAGATTCGAGTTGGCTGATTAGGCTGCGGTCACCATTTAAGCTTTCTAGGCTTTGATAACACTCTGTTTTGAGATTTTCATGTTGGTGTAGTGTTTTGTGTTCGTGGTTTAATTGCTCGACTTCATCATCGGCAAGATTTAGCTCTTCTAGCTCGGCGACTTGGTACTCGAGCAGGGCAAATTCGGCTTGCTCAGCATCGTGCAATTTTTGAGTGGTTTGCAGTTGCTCGCGAATGGTTTTATAGGCGCTATAACTAGATTTAACCTGGTCTAGTAATTTAGCATGATTGCCGTAAGCATCGAGAAGTTCACGTTGTTTAGCTTCAGCTTTTAAGCTGTAGGCTTCATGCTGGCCTTGAATTTGAAAGCAGTGCTGGGCAAAATTTTGTAGGTTTTGTAGGCTGATACGCCGACCATTGATATAGGCTTGAGAGCGGCCATCGCTAGAGAGGGTGCGACGAATGATGCATTCTTGATCACGATCACCATTTTCTGAATTTATCTCTAACTCTAATTCTTGCTGCTCCAGCCAGGCTTGAGCATTAGAATTCGGAGTAAGTTTAAGGGTGGCTTGAATTTCTGCACGTTTAGCGCCGGTGCGGATAAAGTGAGTATTGGCGCGGCCACCAAGGAGCAGGTGTGTTGCATTCATCAAAATGGATTTACCTGCACCGGTTTCCCCGGTTAAAACAGTTAAACCTTGATGGAGATTGATTTCAGCGGTTTCTATGGTGGCGAAATGGCGTAAAGACAGTTGTGTGAGCATAAATTATATCTTGAATATCTAGTGTTTTGATTTTTATTTTCTAGTTTTGTAATTTATTGATTTTTTTGATTAAAAAGTAATGTTTGCGGTTCTTGGGCTTAATAAAGCTGTTGTTCCCAGTTCAGCTTGCTGCGTAACACTGCATAGTAATCATAATGCTTGGGATGGAGTAGACGCAAACGCCCGGTTTGCTTTTGGATGTGGATTTCATCGCCGGGTTGGACTTCAAAGTGTAACTGGCTGTCGAAGCTTACTGTTGGATAGGTTTTTAGATGTGGTGCTAGTTTGATGACGATATGGCTGCTATCGGGGACAACTAAGGGACGACTGGTTAGATTATGCGGAAACATGGGGACCAGAGCGATGGATTGCATGCTTGGGTGTAAGATTGGGCCACCGCCGGAGAGGGCATACGCTGTAGAGCCTGTAGGTGTTGAGATGATTAAACCATCAGCACGTTGGTTGCAGACAAAATGACTGTCGATAAAGACTTCAAATTCGATCATGCGTGCGAGATCACCCGGGCTTAAAACTATATCATTCAAGGCGTTACTGCCACGACTTTCACCTACTTGGTGGCGCAGTGTGCCTTCGAGCAAAAAGCGTTTTTCTTCGGTATATTTCTTTTCTAAAACGGGTAATAACTCATCGGTGAGGTTTTGTGGCGTGATATCGGTGAGAAAGCCGAGCGAGCCACGATTGATGCCAATAAGTGGGATATTATGGATAGAAAAGTGGCGAGCGGCGGCTAAGAGGTTGCCATCACCGCCGACGACGATGGCGACTTCACAGTGTTCATGGAGCGCTTCTAACTGGTGATTGGCGAGGGTCGTATTTTTAATAAACGTTGCAGTTTGCTGCTCTAGTACCAGCTCACGTTTGTATTGGCTAAGCCAAGTGATGAGCTGATTGAGGGTGTCAGCGACTTGTGGATTAGTGTGAGTACCTAGTAGCGCAATACGTTTAAAGAACACGGCTGACTCTCCTTCTTATTTGCACTAATTATGCGTGATGTTGTCAAACAGCGCTAGAGTTAGATTTTTAATTCAACCCTTGAAGTTTAATTACAGCGTCCTTATATAGTGGGCTATACAATTTTATTTCACTTTAAGAAGGTTTAAAGGGGTTTGCATGACTGAGAAAGCACCGATTCAAGATGAGAAGGTAGAACAAGTTGATATGGCAGAAGAAAATATCTCGGTTGATCAAGGCCCTAATGTAGTTGCAACAGAGGAAAACACATTGGAAAATCGTATTGCTGAGTTAGAAACAGCATTGGCAGAAGCAGAAACTAAAGTGAAAGGTCACTGGGATACGGCCTTACGCACTAAAGCGGAAGCTGAGAATGTTCGCCGTCGTGCTGAGCGTGAAGCGGTGCAAGCGCGTCAATTTGCTTTAGAAAAGTTCTCGCGTGAATTGCTCGATGTTGTTGATACTCTAGAGCGTGCTTTAGAGGCGAAGGGTGAAGGTGAAGCCTTTAACACCATGCACCAAGGTGTTGAATTAACACTGAAAATGCTCAATGATCGCTTAGAGAAGTTTAATGTCAAAGCGATTGATCCTGTTGGTGAAGCCTTCAATCCAGAATTGCATGAAGCGATGAGCATGATCGAAGATCCGAAAGCGGCACCAAATTCGATCGTTGCAGTGATGCAAAAGGGCTATTTGTTGAATGAGCGCTTATTGCGTCCGGCACGGGTGATTGTTGCAAAAGCACAACCTGAAAAAAAAGTCGATGAAAGCGCTTGAAACAGGCTGCTATCGTCCTCATCTTAAAAACAGTTAAGAATTTTTAGTTTTAAAGTTGTTTGGTTTTTAGTTTTAAAGTAAAGAATTTGATCGTTTAGGAGAAGTTTAATGTCTAAGATTATTGGTATTGATTTAGGAACAACCAACTCATGTGTTGCTGTTCTTGATGGTGAAAAACCGCGTGTTGTTGAAAGTGCAGAAGGTGATCGCACCACCCCATCCATCGTCGCTTACACTGATGATGGTGTGACTGTTGGGCAACCGGCCAAGCGCCAAGCGGTGACGAATCCGAATAACACTTTATTTGCTGTTAAGCGTTTGATCGGTCGCAAGTTTTCTGATGATACGGTTCAACGTGATATCGAGCGTCTTCCGTATAAAATCGCAGCGGCTGATAATGGTGATGCGTGGATTGATGTTAAAGAGGAAAAGCTAGCGCCGCCACAGATTTCTGCACAAGTTTTAGCAAAAATGAAGAAAACGGCAGAAGATTATCTAGGTGAAGACGTTAAAGAAGCAGTGATTACTGTTCCTGCTTACTTTAACGATGCGCAGCGTCAAGCGACGAAAGATGCTGGTCGTATCGCAGGTTTGGATGTAAAACGTATCATCAACGAGCCAACAGCAGCAGCGCTCGCTTATGGTATGGACAAAAAACGTGGTGATGGCGTTATCGCTGTATATGACTTAGGTGGTGGTACGTTTGATATCTCTATCATTGAAATCGCTGAAGTTGATGGTGAGCATCAATTTGAAGTCTTAGCGACGAATGGTGACACTCACTTGGGTGGTGAAGACTTTGACTTGCGTTTAATCAGCTACTTGGTTGATGAATTCAAGAAAGAACAAGGTATAGATCTAAATAATGATCCTTTAGCACTGCAGCGCTTGAAAGAGGCGGCCGAAAAAGCAAAAATCGAGCTTTCTTCTACTCAGCAAACAGATGTGAATTTGCCTTATATCACAGCAGATGCAACGGGTCCTAAGCACATGAACATTCGTGTTACCCGTGCAAAATTTGAATCTTTGGTTGAAGATCTTGTTGAAGGTACGATTGAGCCATGTCGTACGGCATTGAAAGATGCCGGCCTTTCTGTCAGCGATGTGACAGATGTGATCTTGGTCGGTGGTCAAACACGTATGCCTAAAGTGCAAGAAGTGGTTAAAGATTACTTCGGTAAAGAGCCGCGCCGTGATGTGAACCCTGATGAAGCGGTGGCTGTCGGTGCGGCGATTCAAGGCGGTGTTTTGGCCGGTGATGTCAAAGATGTCCTGTTATTAGATGTTACGCCATTATCTTTAGGTATTGAGACGATGGGGGGTGTGATGACGAAACTCATCGAGAAAAACACGACGATCCCAACCAAAGCATCGCAAACTTTCTCAACAGCACAAGATAATCAAACCGCAGTGACGGTTCACGTCCTTCAAGGTGAACGTGAAGTGGCAACAGCGAATAAATCACTCGGCCGTTTTGATTTGGCTGATATCCCACCAGCACCACGCGGGATGCCACAGGTTGAAGTGACGTTTGATATCGATGCCAATGGTATCTTGAATGTTTCAGCAAAAGACAAGGGCACCGGTAAAGAGCAATCGATTGTGATTCGTGCATCGAGCGGTTTGTCTGATGATGAAGTGGATGCAATGATCAAAGATGCTGAAGATCACGCTGATGATGATAAGAAATTCCAAGAACTCGTTGGTACACGTAATAATGCGGAAGCGATGATTCATGCGACTGAAAAAGGCTTGAAAGAAGCCGGTGATAAAGTTTCAGCGGAAGATAAAACAGCCATTGAAAAAGCAATTGCTGAGTTAAAAGAAGTCGTCGGTGGCGATGATAAAGCAGCGATTGATGCAAAAGTTGAAGCATTGACACAAGCCTCTGCGAAGATGGCCGAAGTACTCTACGCAAACCAAGGTCCAGAAGTTGATGCCACAGAGGGCGCAGCAGGCGCTGAGCAAACTGAGTCTAAAGCAGAAGACGATAAAAAAGATGATGATGTCGTTGATGCTGAGTTCGAAGAAGTAAAAGACAAAAAATAAGCTTCGTTTTTTACCGTTTGAACAACAATAAAACAAAAGCGCGGCTCGCCGCGCTTTGTCTGTCAGAGAATATGAAGGTGCATGATGAGTCAGCGCGATTATTATGAAGTTCTAGGAGTTGCCCGCAATGCCAGTGATGCTGAGCTAAAAAAAGCGTATCGTCGCTTGGCAATGAAATATCACCCGGATCGTAATCCAGGAGATACTGCAACCGAAGCGAAGTTTAAAGAAGCTAAAGAAGCCTATGAAATCCTAAGTGATAGCCAAAAGCGAGCGGCTTATGATCAATTCGGTCATGCCGGTGTCGATCCGCAAGCGGGCGGCTTTGGCGGCGGTGCAGGTGGTGCCGGTGGCTTTGAAGATATCTTTGGCGATATCTTTGGCGATATTTTCGGTGGGGCCGGTGGTGGTGGTCGTGCGCGTGGTGGTCAGCGTTCTTCGGCGCAGCAAGGCTCTGACTTGCGTTATCACCTAGAACTCTCTTTGGAAGATGCAGTAAAAGGCACCACGGTTCAGATTAAAGTACCAACCTTTGTTAGCTGTGAGCGCTGTAATGGCTCAGGAGCACGCTCAGGTTCTAAGCCAACAACCTGCTCAACCTGTGGTGGTCATGGTCAGGTGCGGATGCAGCAAGGCTTTTTCTCTGTACAGCAAACCTGCCCAGCGTGCCATGGTGCTGGAACAACGATTAGTGATCCGTGTGGTTCGTGTTCTGGTCAAGGTCGTGTGCAGAAAAATAAAACATTATCTGTCCAAGTGCCTGCCGGTGTGGACGAAGGGGATCGTATTCGCTTAAATGGCGAAGGTGAAGCAGGTGTACACGGTGGCCCTGCAGGTGATCTCTATGTACAAGTCACCATTAAATCACACAAAATATTTAAGCGTGACGGCCAAAATTTATCTTGTGAAATACCGATTAATTTTGTCACAGCGGCCTTAGGCGGAGAGCTTGATGTGCCAACGCTTGATGGTCGAGTCAAGTTGCGTATTCCTGCAGAAACACAAACGGGCAAAACTTTCCGATTAAAAGGCAAGGGTGTTAAACCCGTACGTGGTGGTGCTGTTGGTGATTTAATGTGTACTGTGGTGGTGGAAACTCCTGTTAAGCTGAATGATAAGCAAAAAGATTTATTGCAAGAGCTGGGTGATAGTATGAGCACAGGACGTAATCATTCACCTAAAAGTTCATCCTGGCTGTCGGGTGTTAAGAAGTTCTTTGAGGACATGTAACTTCTATGAAAAAGCACTTGGTTTTAGTAGGGGCCTCGGGACGCATGGGGCGCGCAATCACTCATTGTTTACGTGAGAGCAAAGACGAAAGCCTTGATCTTGTCGCAGCAATTGGTACGGAGACGAGCCCGTTGCTTGGTCAAGATATGGGGGAAATTGCAGGAGGCGCATGCATAGGTGTTCCTTTGACTTCTTCACTGGATCAAGCACTCAGCCAGGCTGACATAGTGATTGACTTTACTCCAGCAAAGGCGCTGGTTTCTCACCTTGAGCGTTATGTTCAGGCGAATGTTGCTGTAGTAACAGGCTCGACAGGCTTAACGGGTGAGCAAATGGAGAAGTTGCAACTTGCCGCTAAAAAGCTGCCTTTGTTGTGGGCGGCGAATATGAGTTTAGGGATTCAGGTGTTGCTTGATTTGCTGCGACAAACGACGGCTGCAATTGGCCAAGAGGCGGATATAGAAGTGATTGAAGCGCATCATCGCAATAAAGTTGATGCGCCTTCAGGAACCGCTAAGGTCTTGGGCGAAACAATTGCTAATGAATTGGGCCTCTCTTTAGATGATTGTGCAGTCTACGGGCGTGAAGGCAATACGGGCATGAGAACGCATCAGGAAATTGGCTTTTCAACTGTGCGAGCGGGTGATATCTTTGGTGAACACACCATCTTATTTGGCTTGGCTGGCGAACGTATTGAGTTAGCGCATAAAGCATCGAGCCGAGACTGTTTTGCCAAAGGTGCTTTGCACGCAGCCAAGTGGTTAAGCCGACAAAAAAATGCAGGCCTATATACTATGTCGGATGTACTTGAGATAAAGAATTCAATTTAGAGTTTAATCAAACAGAATATAAACCTGCTGATGTTATTTAGCAGAGAGTATGGAGAATATAGATGAATAATAAAATTCCAATGACAAAAAACGGCGCAGGTTTATTGCAGCGTGAACTTGATCAGTTAAAGGGCACAGATCGTCCTAATGTTATCCGTGCTATTGCTGATGCGCGTGAGTTGGGTGATTTAAAGGAAAATGCTGAGTATCATGCTGCACGTGAGCGTCAGGCTTTTATTGAAGGTCGTATTCTTGAAGTGGAAGGCAAACTGTCTAATGCTCAGGTGATCGATATTAAAGAATTACCACACACAGGGCGTGTGATTTTTGGTGCGACGGTGAGTTTGATTAATGTGGAGACCGATGAGGCTGTACGTTATCAAATTGTTGGCGAAGATGAAGCTGATTTGAAAGAAAATAAATTATCTGTAACCTCGCCGATTGCACGAGCTTTAATCGGTAAAGAGGAAGGAGACTCTGTTCAGGTCGATGTGCCTGGTGGTGTTGTTGAATATGAAGTTGATAAAGTTGACCATGTTTAACTGAACTCACTTTTGCTTTATTTGCAATATTAAAACGACCACTTTTGTGGTCGTTTTTTATATGTTTAAAATCAAAAAGTTGTGTTTGTAGTTTTATTGGTGGGAGGATTTTTATACCATTATCTTTAAATGTTTTGCTAGATAGAGACGAAAACACATTGTTTAAGATTTCGTGCAAGGCGTTAACAGAAAAGCTAATTTTTTATTTAGCATTTTTAGCTGATAGCTGGATCATCATGATGAAGATAAAAGGTATTTTAAGTAAAATTTATTAGCAATGATTTTTTTAATTTATTGTTTTTAAATAACTATAATTTCTCATTGTGATATCTATAAATTTGTCATCATTTTGTAACATTCCTTTGCTAGAATCCTCAGTTTATGGTGTTATTAATTAGAGATTAAACATGTCAGATATTCCCAGTACGCAGTTAAACAATCGATTAAGCCGTGATAGTTATTGGTATCGCTGGTTGATGGGCTCCATGGGGCTATTTGTAAATGGATTTGATTTATTTATGATTGCAGTGGCTTTGCCATTGATTATTCATGTTTATCAACCGAGTGCTGTTGTTATTGGTATGATCGGCGCATCGACAACACTAGGTGCGATTGTTGGAGCAATGGTATTAGGGCGGTTGACTGATATTTTAGGTCGACGTAAGTTATTGCTAATTAACATTTCTATTTTTGTTGTCTTTACTGTTTTATCCTCAGCGTCTTGGGGAGTGACCTCACTTATCGTTTTCCGGTTTCTATTGGGCATTGCGATTGGTGGTGAATATCCGCTCTCTTCAACTTATATTGCTGAGAGTATGCCTAAGCACTTGCGCGGACGTTTTATGACGGCGGGTTTTGCTTTTCAGGCTTTTGGTGCGCTTTTTGGGGCGGTCTTAGGTGTCATTATCCTAAACTTTTACCCGTCTGATAATGCGTGGCGTGTCATGCTCGCTTTAGGGCTGATTCCAGCGGTTATTTTATTTGTTTTGCGTCGCGGTTTACCAGAAAGTGAGAAATGGCTAAAAATGCGTCAAGAGAAGAAGCAAGCGAAAGCAGCTCAGCTAGGCTATCGTGAGCTTTTCAGAAAAAAATACATAAAAATCACGATATTAACGGCGGCATCTTGGTTTATCATGGACGTGGCTCTATATGGTTTAGGCTTTTACACGCCGATGATCTTCTCCCAATTTGCTTCTTCACCGACGGCAAACTTTATTTTGCAAGATATTGCATCAACACAAAATGCTATTATTCTCGATTGTTTCTTGTTAATCGGTGTTTTTATTGCCATGCTCGTCATCGAGCGTTGGGGACGTTTGCGCTTACAAAAATTTGGTTTTTTGGGTATGGCGGTCGGTCTTGGGATTTTGGCAAGCTCAGGTGAAGCAACAACGATGCACCTGCCTTTATTATTCACCGGCTTTATCCTCTTTTACTTAACTGTCAATGCAGGGCCAAATCCAACCACTTATATGCTGCCCGCTGAGTTGTTCCCAACGGAAATTCGTGCATCAGGTCATGGTTTTGCCTCAGCCTCAGGTAAGCTTGGAGCAACTTTAGGGGTATTTTTCTTGCCGATTTGTGTTCAAGCCTTTGGTTTGGGGATTACCGTTGGAACTATTGCAGCTCTTTGTGTATTAGGCTTTGTTGTGACGTCTATATTTGGGGTAGAAACAAAGGGCCGAGAGCTTGGTGAACAATTTGAAACAAGTGAGAATATCGTACCCTTTTCTCAAAGGGCATCTTAAGCCAATAGTCAATTATTTTTCGGTTGTTTTGTATTTTAATTTTAAAAGCCCATGTCTGGGCTTTTTTTAGCTGAGGTAATCGCTGCTGGCGATTTCTTCAAAACCCAGTTTATGACGATCGTGCCCTTCGCGCCAGCCAGTAAGCCAATGGCCACGTTTATTATCTGCATGAAAAGGGCATACTTCTTGAGATTGGCCAAGAAGTCCTGCACGGTAACCACGTTGATATGCGCGAGAGTCAGGGTCGCGTTTTTGTCTTTGCATGGCTTATCCTTCTATCAATGAAGAGTGCTTTGAGTCTTGAGTATAGCCTAGAAGATAATTAGCATAGCAAGGATAGTTTATTTTAATTGATTGATTATTTTTTTTCAATCAGAATTTTTGATCGTTTTTTAGCCATTTTTTGATATTTGTTTTGGGAATTTTTTTGTATCGCTTAACATGCAACTCCAGTTTTGTGCGCTGTCTGTATAGAAATCTAATGTTGGGGTATATAAATTTGGGTTATTGAGCACGCCTGCGTAGATAATGACTAAATGATTAAAACCTGTGCTTTTGTTCATTACTGCGCCACCGCATTCTGGACAAAAAACCGCGGCTGACTGTATTGCCTTGGTCTGATATTTTATCATGGAATCTAATCACGCCATGAAGTTTCAGGCTGGTTTTTGGGAAGGCCATTGCTGGCTCATAAGCGCAGCCTGTCCATCTTTGGCAATCTCTGCAGTGACAATTTCCCATCATAACAGGCTGTTCATTGAGAGTGAATTTTACCGCTTCACACAGGCAGCTTCCGCTATAGAACATAAAATTTTAAAACCCTTAATTCAATATGTTATGAAAATTATTTTTGTTTTTACTGTAGGGCAAAGCGCTTTAGTTTGCTAGATTTAATTGCGTTTTATATGTGGATTTGATTGAATAAAATGTATTTTCATAGCGAGATCATTTTGTGCCATTATGGCTATGGAACTATTTTTAATCAGATTGTTTTGATCAAGGATAACAAAGATGGTGATAAGGAATATGGATCTGTGGTTTGCAGAGTATGCTTTGAGTCATAAGCACCCCGTCAATAAAAAAATCCACTATATTTGTGTGCCGCTGATTGCGTTGAGCTTGCTTGGAATATTATGGCCGGTGGGTTTTACTCATGTGGTTTATGCTAATCTTGCCAGTGTATTCGTGGTTTTATCGTTAGCTTTTTATGCCTGGTTATCAGTGAGACTCGCCATTGCTATGTTTGTATTTTCTATGGTGATGCTAAGTTTGATTGCTTTATATCAGCATTATTCTAGTATCCCGGTGTGGGAAACGTCGATTGTGGTTTTTATTCTCGCATGGGTGGGACAGTTTATCGGCCATATTTATGAAGGTCAGAAACCCTCTTTTTTTAAGGATATCTTCTTTTTGCTTATTGGGCCTGCTTGGGTGATGTATAAGCTCTGCCCAAGCCCAAACAGGCGTTTATCGAAAGAAAAATATTGAGCTAAGCAATGGCGTCTATGTCAGAAACTTGCTGGGCTTTTACAATATCATTGAGGTTTTCTTCCAGTGCAAGCAATTTTAAAATATCATACGAAAAATTGGCTGAGAGTTGGTAAAGCCGTTCTGCTTGGATGCTCTCTTGGCCAAATAATGGGATGATCGAGCCGCAGGTGAGGTTAAATTCATTGAGCGGGTAGAGTCTGGTAATAATCAGGGTGCGAACGGATAAATCCATTCCTGTAAGTTTACGGTCGGTGATGCAAATAGTTTCACCTGATTTTAAGTCGCTAATGAGTGCCTCATCACGTGAAAGAATGCTATCGACAGCGTATAAGCCGAGTTGGCTATCTTTCATGATATGCAAAAGTTCTAGCTCTTCGATAGTCCATTTGCAACGAGGGTCTTTTAGTAAACCTTCCATGAAGCCTTTGCCGTCAATTTTATGGTGATAAAGGCAGTGGTCGATGAGTAAATCTTCATGCGCAGGTTTTTTAGCGGTGACTTTATCACCATCAATCATCTTAAAGCGTTTGGCGATTTTTTGTAGAGTGTCCTGTGGAAATTTTTTTTAATAAACGTTGATGGAGTTGAAAGCTGGTTTCTTTGTAGTGACGGTACAAAGAACGGCGAGGAAGTGTGATCTGCATTGTAAATGGCCTTTATTGATTATTAATAGTCAGAATCTGTATTTGTTACTGATGAAGGTGCTTGAAAAGGTGTGGCTTCAGTGGGGCTTGTTGGTATTTTATAAGTTTCTTCGGCCCAAGCTCCCAAATCAATCAGGCGACAGCGCTCAGAGCAGAAGGGTCTGGCCGGTGCACTTTTGATATTGACCTCTTGTTGGCAGGTTGGGCATGGACGGATTAGCATCATTTTGAATTACCTTTAATTGCTTATAAACCACATTGCATAAAAAATACGTCAACTGTCTGCTTGAGTGCAAGAGGTTTTTCACCTTGGCAGCTGACTAATAGGCGAACATTGATGCAATGACGGTTTGCACTAATTTCAGGAAAGGCAATTTGATCGGCTGGAATGCCGAGACGGATGAGTGGATAATAGCGTTGAGGGTCTAAGGTGCGCTGGTGATGACCTTGTTCTAAGCTGACGACTTCAGTATGAAAGCAATCACGAAACAGTTGCATAAGAAAGCTGATATTTTGATCAAGTGGTTCGAGCTCACCAAGCCAATGCTGCAGATCACTCTCACGTTGAGAATAATCTTGATGAAGCCATTGATGTAAAATCGGCAGCTCAAAAGAGTTACAAATACGCGCTTGTTGCTTATGCTTTAAGCCTTGTAATAAGTAATGTTGCTGTAGGTTATAACCAAATTTTTCACGGTGCTTGCCAAGACTATTGAGTTGGTGTTCGAGTTGGCTGAGCATGTGATCGAGAGCTGAACTATCGACCTCTTCGTGGCCTTTTAGACGACGTAATTGTGTGTTGATGCGCTCGTACTCTTTTTGTAATTCAAGTCTGACATCATGTCTTTCTAATAAAAGTAATAATTCAGCTAAGGTTTGCAAGGTATAAAAGCTACCCCAGCTATCTTGTCGGTGTAGGCATTGTTTGGATTGATGCAATAAATAATGGGAACGTAACAGGATGCGAATCCGTTCGGTGAGTGGGTGATCATAGAAGATGATGTCTTGTGCCATGGTGTCTTCCTTTTTTCTTCCATGCACTTCAACATTAGCACGAAATTCTTAACTCTGACTCAGTTTCAGGTAATATTCGTGTAATTTTTCGACTTGTTGATCTAATTCGTTAAGATCGCCATTATTTTCGATAATATCATCGGCATGATGACGACGATAACGACGAGAAACTTGCTGGTCAATAATATTTTTTGCCTGTTGGCGGCTGAGACCATCACGTTTTTGGGTGCGCTCTAATTGTAGCTCTAAAGAAGTATCAATAATTAAAATGCGATTGACCGGGTATTTTATTTTAGTTTCAAAAAGTAGTGGCACGACAAATAAACAGTAAGGTGAAGTTGAGGCTTTGGCAGCGTCGAACATCTTGTCGCGAATAATGGGGTGAAGTAAGTTTTCTAACCAGAGTTTTTCCTCGGGCGCATAAAAAATAATATCGCGTAGCTTTTGGCGGTTGAGCGTGCCCTGCTCATTAATCACCTCGTGGCCGAAGTGTTGAATAATCTCGGTGAGTGCAGGTTGCCCGGGAGCGACGGCAAGACGTGCCATTTCATCGGCATCATAAATGTCGATGTTACGTTTTGCAAAGCAGGCGGTGACTGTGGTTTTTCCTGAGCCGATGCCGCCTGAAAGGCCGATATACATTAAACTTACCCTAAGATTTTTATTAAATTATGACACAAGGTGCAAATTAGGAGAAGTTTATGCAAAATGAGCGAGGTAGTAGCCTATCGCAGCGAGGCCTAGGTAAGGGCCAAACGCAATACTGTTAATTTTTTTATGCTGATAAAGTGAGCTGATTAAGGCTGCACCTAGCCCTAATAAGCAAGCGATAAATAATAAATAAGGTAGTGAGTTTAGTCCAAACCAAGCTCCTAGTGCTGCGAAGAGTTTGATGTCGCCACCACCTAAGCCGTGCTTTTTACGAACTAAGTAAAATAATAAGTTAATGAGTTTTAGGCTAAGATAACCAGCTATAGCCCCTAGTATCGCTAGTGTAATTGAGCTGTAACTAGAAGGGGGGTATAGGTTGACAACGAGTCCAAGCCAAATTAAAGGCAGAGTTAGTGTATCAGGAAGGTAGCGGTAATAATAATCGATTAAAGCCAATGAAATAAGAAAGTAGCTTAAGATTAAAAAGCTAATATATTGGGTCACGTTAGCATATAAAGAGTGAACTGTAAGAGTGATAGCAAGGCTGCCCATGCCTAAATAAACGCAGTAGAGAATGATGGCAAGTTTAATAAAAGACTGACCGCATAATGGGCAGAGCAATAGCTTTATATTGATTTGTGATTGACTATTTTTGCAGCTCGAGCAGTAAAATTTTTTGATTTTCTGTGAGTAATAAGGGGGCGGGTAAAGTCTGTAAGGTAAATAAACTGGCAAGGCTTAAAGGCGCTGCCAGTATAGCGTTTAATATAAAGCTGAAAATAAATGACTGAGTCAATGGTTAATGAGTGTCTATTTTTGATATGAGGGTTAGTATAGGTTATTTGTCAATTTAATGAAATGCTGCTTTCTTTCTAAACAAGATCTCATAAAATACTACCGAGCTGGAATACGGGCAAGTATAAAGCGATAACAATAAAGCCGACGAGGCCACCGATAAAGATGATGGTTAAAGGTTCGAGTAGTTTTATCAGCGTATCGGTTGTTTGTTTTAACTCGTTTTCATAGAGCGTGGATAATTGTTTTAAAATTGTATGAAGTTGATTTGAATGCTCGCCGGCATGAATCATTTGCAGGGCCATATCTGGGAAAAAGGATTGTTTCTTTAAGCTTTGATAAAGGCTCGTGCCTTGTTTTAAATCAAAGCATATGCTGGTTGTTTGTTTCATGAGTTTAGAGCTGTTTGTTGCTTGAATGGCAATTTCTATGGTGGTAGGGAGGTGGTGGTCGCTTTGAAAAAGTATGCTGAGTGTATGGCAAAAGGTATTTAATATGCTTTTTTTCTTTAATGGACCAATGATTGGCAGTTTGAGTAAGGCAGGCTCTAGTGCTGCTTGTGCATTTTTTTGGTGTTTTTTATACAGCCAGCGTAGGCTAAAAAGAGCGATAAGAAAAATAATAATTTCGGTTAAAGAGATTGTTTTGAGTAAATTTGCAATGGTAAGCATAAATTCTGTGAGGGCCGGCAAAGGTGTGTTGAGCGCTGCATAAAATTGATTGAATTGTGGAACAATAAAGAGCAGCATTGCAATTGTGATGGTCAGTGAGAATATCGAGATTAATGTTGGGTAGATCAAGGCGTTTTTGATGCGTTTTTGTAGAGATGCTCTACGTTCACGGTAATCGGCAAGGGTGGTCAGTGTTGAGATTAATTGGCCTGAGGTTTCCCCTGCTTTAATCATGGCGATGTAGGTTGGATTAAAGTAGCTGCTGTGTTGCAGACTTGCGCTTAAAGAGAAGCCTTGTTTTATACTTTGGTGGATTGACAAAATAAATTGGCGTTGTAAATAAAATGGTGCTGCTTTGGCACTGATGGCGATGCCTTCGCTAAGTGGGATTTTTGCATCGAGCAAGGTTGCGAGTTGTCGTGTCCATTGAGTAATAAAGTTTTGGTTGATGCGAGAGCGATAGCGTTGGTAAAGGCTGGGGCGGTAGCGTTTGATTTTTATTGGAATTAGCTTTTGTGCAAATAAATTTTGCTCAAGCTCATCCTTATTAATGGCTGGATCGATGCCTTGTTGTGTGTGGCCCGCTTCATCGATGGCTTGCCACTGATAGAGCTTTTTTTTCTGTTGCTGTTTCATTGGAGTGCTCAATAAAAGGCTGGATTTCTGCCATGGTAGTGATTTTGGATTTGACCTTATGCTGGGCGGCCATAGCCAATGAATATTGACCTGATTGCAGGTTATAGGCTTGAATTTTTAGATTGTTTGCACGCTGTTCGATGAGTTGCTGAACATATTGATTAACGGGAAGTAGCTCAAAAATGGCGCTGCGGCCTAAGAAGCCTTGGTGACAGTATTGGCAATCAAGATGGGATAAACCCTGACAATGTGAACAAAGAGTACGAATTAAGCGTTGGGCAATGACTAAATTTAAGCAACTTGCCAAATCAAAATGACTAATACCCATATTGCAAAGACGGTCTATCGCGAGTGTTGCAGAGCTGCTATGTAAGCTGGAGAGTACAAGATGACCCGTTTGTGCTGCACGAATCGCAATACAGGCGGTTTCTTCATCACGGATCTCACCGACCATGAGGACATCAGGGTCTTGACGTAAAAAGGCGCGCAAGGCTGTTGGGAAAGTTAAGCCTGCTGCTGGGTTAATATTGAGTTGGTTAATGCCGGGTAATAGTATTTCTATCGGATCTTCTGCGGTCGATATATTCTCACTGCCATGGTTTAAAGCCTGTAAAATGCTGTATAGCGTTAAAGTTTTGCCACTGCCGGTGGGGCCAGTGACTAAAATAAGGCCATGTGGTTTTTGGATGGCTTGCTGCAAGGCGTGAAGTTGATGTGGGAGTAAGCCGAGTTTATTGATGTTTGGTTGTGGACCTGTGCCGCCTAAAATGCGGATGACGAGTTTTTCACCAAAGAGTGTGGGACAGGAACTTAAACGAAAATGAGTATCGCCGCGCCCGGGAATATCGAGTTTAAAGCGGCCGTCCTGTGGCTTGCGTGTTTCGGTAATGTCTAAGCGACCTAGGATTTTGATGTGTGAGATGATCTGGTTGCTGGATTCTTTAGGAGGGGAGTGGCTGTGAATGAGCTTACCGTCGATGCGTAGGCGTATGCGATAACTTTGTTCATAGGGTTCGAGGTGAATATCTGAGGCGCGCTGTTCTATGGCATGAACGATGAGCTGATTGACATGATTGCTGATGGCGCTTTTATCGGTGGTGATTCGAGATTGCGGTTTTTCTTGTTGAAGAATCCGTTGAATGGTCGATTGCAGCGCCTGTTGATCACAGAGAATTGGATGAAAGGAGTGGCCTGTGAGCAGGGTGAGGGGTTTTAGTTTGGCAAGATCACTGTATTGGCTGATTGCTATTAAGTGTTTAGTTTTTTTGCTGTAAAAAGGCAATAGACGGTGCTTGCGGACCCAGTCGAGCGGGACTGGGCCAAGATCAAGCTGCCCAAGGTCTAGCTGGTGAAGGTCAAATTCAGCGAGACCTAGCACTTTAAGCTGATGGGAGATTACCATTTAGTTTTATATCAAGCGTTTTTATATTCGCCCCAAGTTAAGGTGCCGTTGGCAAAGGTGCCGATGGCTTGGCGTGCTTTACCGGTATTATCATCCTCAGCTTCGATGGTGATGGTTTGCTTAGTTTGGTTCGGAGAAATACTGAGAGTGACTTGATTGCTGGCATTTGGAGCCGCTGGGAAGTGATATTTTTCCATGCTTGCAGTGCTCAGATTCATATCACTATTAATTTGGCCGCTTTCGCCGATGGCGATGGCGACAGGAGCTTTGTAGGCGGCAATGGTTGCATCCAGCGCGGCATTTTTAGCACGAGAGACATATTCTTGATAGCTGGGCACGGCAATGGCGATCAAAATGCCGATAATGGCGACGGCGACCATGATCTCTATGAGGGAAAAGCCAAGTTGATTGCGGTCTTTGGTTTGAGACATCGTTCACTCCATGAAACGTGGATTTTTTCCTAGTCTATGAAATATTTGACTGAAAAGAAACCATTATATGGCATTATTGCAGTGCGTTTTTGGTGAAAAGAAATAAAGTTGATAAAAACGCTTGTCTTTTTCTTTGAAGTCATTATAATCTGCCTGCGTTGACCTGATTCACACAGGAAAACGTAGGCAAAGTCATTGACTTTGTTTGGTAAAAAGCTATAATGCTTAACCTTAATAAATGGTGGGGTTCCCGAGCGGTCAAAGGGACCAGACTGTAAATCTGGCGGCTCAGCCTTCGAAGGTTCGAATCCTTCCCTCACCACCACGCGGGTATAGTTAAATGGTAGAACCTCAGCCTTCCAAGCTGATGATGCGGGTTCGATTCCCGCTACCCGCTCCAACTCTTTAAGTTTAAAGTATTTAGCCCATATAGCTCAGGCGGTAGAGCACTTTCTTGGTAAGGAAGAGGTCACCAGTTCGAGTCTGGTTATGGGCACCACCTTGTGGCAGGCTTGTGAAGCGGCTGGTATTTTGTTAGAATACTGACCGGTATTTCCGTAGGCTAGTGGCTCAATTGGTAGAGCAGCGGTCTCCAAAACCGCAGGTTGGGGGTTCGAGTCCCTCCTAGCCTGCCATTATTTTCTAGGTGTACGTCACATTATGACTGTGAAAGTTGAGCTGAAAAGTCGTTTTGACAAATTGAAATGGGCATTGGTTTGCCTTTTAGTCGTTGCGGCTGCGGTAGGAAACTTTTATTTTTCATCCTATGCATTATCATTACGGGCAGGGGCAATATTAGTTGTTATTGTTGCAGCCTTAGCGATTGCGAGCTTGACAGATAAAGGTCGTCAAGCAGTTAGTTTTTTGCGTGAAGCACGTATTGAGTTGCGCAAAGTTGTTTGGCCGGCGCGTAAAGAAGTACAGCAAACGACACTGATTGTTGGTGCGTTTGTCGTTGTTGCAGCGCTTGTATTGTGGGGGGTTGACTCCATTAGTGCCTGGGCAATTAAACATATTCTATTTACATAGGTGAAAATGATGTCAAAGCGTTGGTATGTTGTTCAAGCGTATTCGGGCTATGAAAAGCGAGTGGTCAACTTGCTAAAAGAGCATATGAAGGCGGCTAATTTAGAAGATAAGTTTGGCGAGATTCTTGTGCCTACAGAAGAAGTTGTTGAGATGCGCTCTGGGCAGAAGCGCAAAAGTGAGCGCAAGTTTTTTCCGGGTTATGTATTAGTGCAGATGGAAATGGACGAAGAGGCTTGGCACTTAGTGCGTAATGTTCCTCGTGTTTTAGGTTTTATCGGTGGCACGGCAGAGCGCCCAGCGCCAATTACTGATGCAGAAGCAGATCGAATTCTAAATCGCTTGAAAGATGGCGAGAATAAGCCACGGCCGAAAACATTGTTCGAGCCGGGTGAGATTATCCGCGTTATCGATGGTCCGTTTGCTGACTTTAACGGCACGATCGAAGAAGTGGATTATGAGAAGAGTAAAGTGCGTGCGGCGATTTCTATTTTTGGTCGCTCAACGCCAGTCGAACTTGATTTTGGTCAAATCAGCAAAGATATTGACTAGAAAATAAAGTGAAAATGATGGCCCTATGGTAGCTTTTTAGCTGTCATGGGGTTTTGTTGGCTCTGCATGGTGAAAAGTGCAGGGTGTGGGGAGTTCTAGTTGGCTAGAGCGTTGGTACCCGTATTGTGGAGTTTTAACATGGCTAAAAAAGTTTCAGCCTATATTAAGTTGCAGGTTGCTGCAGGTAAGGCAAATCCAAGTCCTCCGGTGGGCCCAGCATTGGGTCAGCACGGTGTCAATATCATGGAATTTTGTAAAGCATTCAACGCAAAAACACAAAATTTGGATGCAGGTGCACCTGTTCCAGTTGTGATTACTGTATATAGTGATCGTAGTTTTACTTTTGAAACTAAAACGCCACCAGCGTCTTACTTGTTAAAGAAAGCAGCCAAGCTGAAAAAAGGTTCTGGTACGCCTAACTTAAATAAAGTCGGTAAAATAACACGTGCTCAGCTTGAAGAAATTGCTGAGATTAAAATGCCTGATTTGACTGCATCAAACATGGATGCGGCTGTACGTACAATTGCAGGAACTGCAGTACGTATGGGTCTTGAAGTAGAAGGGGTGTAGTCATGGCGAAATTAACAAAGCGTGCAAAGCTGATTGCTGATAAAGTTGAAGCGGACAAGCAATACGAAATCATTGAAGCACTAAATCTTCTTAATGAAGTGTCTTCAGTGAAATTTAAAGAATCTGTTGATGTAAGCGTTAACTTGGGTATTGACCCGCGTAAATCAGATCAAGTGGTCCGTGGTGCGACAGTATTGCCTCACGGTACTGGTAAAGACGTTCGTGTTGCTGTATTTGCACAAGGTGCGAACGCAGAAGCTGCAAAAGCGGCAGGTGCTGACGTTGTTGGTTTTGAAGATCTGGCCGAAGAAGTGAAAAAAGGCAACTTAGATTTTGATGTTGTTATCGCTTCTCCTGATGCAATGCGTATTGTTGGTCAATTAGGCCAAGTATTGGGTCCGCGTGGTTTAATGCCTAACCCGAAAGTGGGTACTGTAACACCTGATGTTGCAGGAGCGGTTAAAAATGCCAAAGCTGGCCAGGTTCGTTACCGTGCTGATAAAACAGGTATCGTTCATGCGAGCATCGGCAAACTTGGCTTTGATGCAAACCAATTAAAAGAAAATTTAGAAACACTGTTAGTGGCGTTGCAAAAGGCGAAGCCTGCATCTGCTAAAGGTGTTTACATGAAGAAAGTTACGGTCTCCACAACAATGGGGCCGGGTGTTGCAGTTGATCAAGCGACTTTAGCTGTTAAGTAAAGTTACTTGGCTCACTGTAGCCATTTCGCTTGCTCTGTTATCTGGAATTTATATGAATGATAACCGGGCAAACGTCCAAGACCGTAGGTGCTTTTGAATAAAAGCTTAATGAGAAATCGCCTACGCAGACGGTGATGACCTGATTGCTTTAGCAAATGATTCACCGGCTGTCATGGTTAAACATGATGTATTAATATGATTAGTTGTTGATTATATTGATGCATTGATTTTAGAGGTAAGAAAAGCATGGCGCTGAATCTTGAACAAAAGAAAGCCATTGTTGCTGAGGTAACAGCAGTAGCACAGGCTTCAGTATCAGCTGTAGCGGCTGAGTACCATGGCTTAACTTCTAATGACATGAACAGCTTACGTAAGCAAGCGCGTGATGCAGGTGTGAATCTGCGTATCGTGCGTAACACGCTAGCTCGTCGTGCTGTAGAAGGTACGTCTTTTGAGTGCATGAAAGAAAAGTTCACAGGTCCTTTGATCTTGGCCTTTGCACCTGAAGAAAACCCATCTGCGGCTGCGCGTTTAGTGCGTGACTTCGCAAAAACAAACAAAGCGCTAGACACTAAATCATTGGCATTTAACGGTGATTTAATGGAAGCGTCTGAGCTTGATAAGCTTGCGAAGATGCCAACACGTGATGAAGGTATTGCAATGTTGATGGGCTTAATGAAAGAGCCTGTTGCTAAACTTGCACGTACACTCGCTGCTGTTCGTGACCAGAAAGAAGCCGAAGCTGCGGCATAAATTAATTTATTTTTGTTAAACTAATGTGGGAGTCATAACAATGGCTGTAACTCAAGAAGAAATCTTAAACGCAATTGCTGAAATGAAAGTTTCTGACGTTGTTAACTTAATTGAAGCAATGGAAGAGAAGTTCGGTGTAACTGCTGCTGTAGCGACTGCTGCTCCTGCGGCTGACGCTGGCGCTGCTGCTGAAGAGAAGACTGAATTTGATGTAATCATGAAAGAATTTGGTGGCAACAAAGTTGGTGCTATTAAAGCAGTTCGTGGTATCACAGGTCTTGGCTTGAAAGAAGCGAAAGGTATGGTTGAAAGCTGCCCAGTTGCAGTTAAAGAAGCTGTATCTAAAGACGAAGCTGAAGAAATCAAGAAGCAGCTTGAAGAAGCAGGTGCAACTGTCGAACTTAAATAATGTTCGACTGTACAGGCTAAAGCGAAGGGTTGGCACAAGTGTCAGCCCTTTCGCCGTTGGCCTTTTGCCGAAATTGTGTTATTCTGTCACGTTTGTTAATTATGTGACTTGGCGTCTGTCTGAAAGTGACTAGCGGTTTGCTAACAAAAAATAATTTGAACTAGTAGACGCATTGACTGAGTCGGTTAAACTATTAAAAGCAGTAGTAAGCAGTTTTAAAGATAATCTAGTGTTCTCTGGTAAAAAAGCTTTCATTTGAAGCTTTTCATAACTTGATCAAGCTTTAGGAGCCCCAATGGCCTACTCCTACACTGAAAAGAAGCGAATTCGTAGGGAGTTTGCTAAACTTCCTCACGTGTTAGATGTTCCCTACCTTTTGTCTATCCAAAAGGATTCCTATCAACAATTTTTGCAACGAGGCGTGAATTTAGAAAAGCGTCTTGAATCTGGTTTGCATGCTGCCTTTTCATCGGTATTGCCGATTGCAAGTTTCTCTGGTAGTGCAGAGTTGCAATACGTCGATTATCGTTTGGGTGAGCCCTTATTCGATGTTAGAGAATGTCGAATTCGTGGTATTAGCTATGCAGCGCCGCTACGCGTAAAATTGCGTTTAGTGATTTACGACAAAACAGCTTCGGGTGATACCAAAGTTGTTAAAGATATCAAAGAGCAAGAAGTTTACATGGGCGAGCTGCCATTGATGACCGAAAACGGTACGTTCATCATCAATGGAACTGAGCGTGTGATTGTCTCTCAGCTGCACCGCTCACCGGGTGTGTTCTTTGATCATGATAAGGGTAAAACGCACTCTTCTGGAAAATTATTATTTTCTGCGCGTGTGATTCCTTACCGTGGTTCTTGGCTCGATTTTGAGTTTGATCCTAAAGATTTACTCTATGTGCGTATCGACCGTCGTCGTAAGTTGCCGGCAACTATATTATTGCGTGCGTTAGGCTATAACGCTGAAGAAATTTTAGATATTTTCTTTGAAACGACAGCATTTTACCTTGGTGATAAAGGCGTTGAAATGGAACTTGTTCCCGAGCGTCTGCGCGGTGAAACCGTTGCCTTTGACATTAAAGATGAAAAAGGCAATGTCTTAGTTGAAGAAGGTCGCCGTGTGACTGCGCGTCACGTGCGTAAGATTTCTGAAGCCGGCTTGAAAAAATTAGTTGTGCCTGCGGATTATATTCTGGGTAAAGCCTTGTCGCATGATGTGGTCAGCTCCGATGGTGAAATCGTTGCGGCTGCAAACAGTGAAATCACGCCTGATTTACTCGCTGCGATTCATAAGGCAGGTGTTAATGAGCTACGTGTGATTTATACGAATGATATGGATCGTGGTCCATATATTTCTGATACTTTGCGTGCAGATCCAACGACTTCACAAATGGAAGCCTTGGTTGAGGTGTATCGAATGATGCGCCCAGGTGAGCCGCCAACTAAAGAAGCTGCTGAAAACTTAATTAAAACGTTGTTCTTCTCAGCAGATCGTTATGACCTTTCTGCGGTGGGACGTATGAAATTTAATCGCCGCATTGGTCGTGAAGAGATCGAGGGTGAAGGTGTTCTTTCAAAAGAGGACATCTTGGCGGTGATGAAAACATTGATTGAAATTCGCGATGGTAAAGGTCAAGTTGATGATATCGATCACTTGGGTAACCGTCGTGTACGCTCTGTTGGTGAGATGGCTGAAAACCAATTCCGTGTTGGTTTAGTGCGTGTTGAGCGTGCTGTGCGTGAGCGCTTGGGCATTGCTGAATCAGAAAATCTGATGCCGCAAGACTTAATTAATGCGAAGCCGGTGTCTGCTGCGATTAAAGAGTTCTTTGGTTCTAGTCAGCTGTCTCAGTTTATGGACCAAAACAACCCGCTTTCAGAAATTACCCATAAGCGCCGTGTTTCAGCATTAGGTCCAGGTGGTCTAACGCGTGAGCGCGCAGGCTTTGAGGTGCGTGACGTACACCCAACTCACTATGGTCGCGTGTGTCCGATTGAAACGCCTGAGGGGCCAAACATTGGTTTGATTAACTCGTTGGCAACCTATGCGCGGACGAATAAATACGGTTTCTTAGAAACACCGTATCGTCGTGTTGTGGATGGCAAAGTCACCGGTGAAGTTGACTTTCTATCGGCCATTGAAGAAGCTGAGCACATTATCGCTCAGGCGAACGCAACAGTCGCTGAAGATGGCGGTTTAACAGATAGTTTGCTGCATTGCCGCCAATCGGGTGAAACCTTCTTTACGACTGCGGATAAAGTTGATTATATGGACGTTGCGCCTCGCCAGATGGTCTCTGTTGCCGCCTCGATGATTCCATTCTTAGAACACGATGATGCAAACCGTGCCTTGATGGGATCGAATATGCAACGTCAAGCGGTGCCGACTTTGATTGCAGAGAAGCCTGTGGTCGGAACCGGTGTTGAGCGCACAGTCGCCGTAGACTCTGGAGTGACTGTTGTTGCTAGACGTGGTGGTGTGATTGATTCTGTAGATGCGACACGTATTGTGGTTCGTGTCAATGATGCTGAAACTGAAGCCGGTGAGGCTGGGGTTGATATTTACAACCTCACTAAATATACCCGTTCTAACCAAAACACGTGCATTAATCAGCGCCCATTGGTGCGTAATGGCGATGTGATTGCCAAAGGCGATGTTCTCGCCGATGGGCCATCGACAGATATCGGTGAGCTGGCGCTGGGTCAGAATATGTACGTGGCCTTCATGCCGTGGAATGGTTATAACTTTGAGGATTCGATTCTCATTTCTGAGCGTGTCGTTGAAGAAGATCGCTTTACGACGATTCATGTTGAAGAATTAGTCTGTATCGCGCGTGATACTAAGCTTGGTCCTGAAGAAATTTCTCCAGATATTCCAAATGTTGCTGAAAGCTCGCTGGCAAAGCTTGATGAATCCGGTATTGTGTTCGTCGGTGCTGAAGTGAAAGCTGGTGATATTTTGGTTGGTAAAGTGACGCCTAAGGGTGAAACTCAACTGACCCCTGAAGAAAAGCTATTGCGTGCGATCTTCGGTGAAAAAGCCTCTGATGTGAAAGATACCTCATTGCGCATGCCTACGGGGATGTCGGGTACGGTAATCGATGTTCAGGTCTTCACTCGTGATGGTGTTGAAAAAGATGATCGCGCCAAAGAGATCGAAGAAGCTGAACTTGAAATGTTCCGTAAAGACTTGCGTGATGAAGTGCGTATTCGCGAAGCGGATGTGCTGCAACGTCTGCGCAAGATGCTTGTGGGTCAAGTAACGATTGGTGGTTCTGGCTTGAAGGCCGGTGCAACGATCACCGCAGCGGATATTCAAGATCTTCCTGCTGAAAAATTGTTCACGATTCGTTTGCAAGACGAGAAGATCGGCGATCAGTTAGAGCGTATTCAAGATCACTTTGCTGATATTCGTAAAGAATTTGAGCAACGCCTTGAAGAAAAACGCTTGAAAATCACTCAAGGGTCTGATTTGGCGCCAGGTGTATTGAAGATCGTTAAGACTTATATTGCCGTCAAACGTCGTATTCAGCCAGGTGATAAGATGGCCGGTCGTCACGGGAACAAAGGTGTAATTTCACAAATTGTTCCTGTTGAAGATATGCCGCATGACAAGAATGGTCGTCCAGTGGACATCTGCTTAAACCCGCTTGGGGTGCCATCGCGGATGAACATCGGCCAGATTCTTGAGACTCACTTGGGTTGGGCTGCTAAAGGTTTGGGCGAATGTATCGGTGAGATGCTCGATGAGCAGCGCGAAGTTGCTAAAGTGCGTGAGTTCTTAGGGCAAGTTTATAACGGCGATACAGAGCACCCAGAAGATCTAGATTCTTTAAGCGATAAAGAAATTCTAGCGTTGGCGAATAACCTGCGTAAGGGTGTGCCGATGGCAACAGCCGTCTTTGATGGGGCAGCAGAGAAGCAGATCAAAGGCATGCTAAAACTCGCTGGGTTGCCTGAATCAGGTCAAACCATCTTGTTTGATGGCCGTACTGGTGTTCAATTTGATCGTCCGGTCACTGTCGGCTATATGTACATGTTGAAGCTTAATCACTTAGTTGATGACAAGATGCATGCGCGTTCAACAGGCTCTTACAGCTTGGTGACGCAGCAGCCACTCGGTGGTAAAGCGCAATTCGGTGGTCAGCGTTTTGGTGAGATGGAGGTCTGGGCCTTAGAAGCTTATGGTGCAGCCTACACCCTACAAGAAATGCTGACAGTGAAGTCTGATGATGTTGGAGGCCGAACTAAGGTCTATAAAAACATTGTTGAGGGCGATCACCGTATGGAACCAGGCATGCCTGAGTCCTTTAATGTGTTAGTCAAAGAAATCCGTTCACTTGGTATCGATATCGAGCTTGAGCAAGAGTAATCATCGCGGCGCGCTTAATATTGAGCGCGCCCCGTTCTTCAACGCGGGAGAACAGCCTTGAAAGATTTATTGGGTATGGTGAAGCGTGGTGCACGCTTCGAAGATTTTGATGCAATCCGTATCGGCCTTGCATCACCCGACATGATACGTTCGTGGTCTTATGGTGAAGTAAAGAAGCCTGAGACGATTAACTATCGTACATTTAAGCCAGAACGTGACGGTTTGTTCTGTGCGAAAATCTTTGGACCGATCAAAGATTACGAATGCTTATGTGGTAAATATAAGCGCTTAAAGCACCGTGGTGTGATTTGTGAGAAGTGTGGTGTTGAAGTTGCGCCAACGAAAGTTCGTCGTGACCGCATGGGCCACGTCGATCTTGCAAGCCCGGTTGCACATATTTGGTTCTTGCGTTCATTGCCTTCACGCATAGGCACATTGCTTGATATGACCTTACGTGATATCGAACGTGTGCTTTATTTTGAAGCCTTTGTCGTTATTGAGCCGGGCATGACGGCCTTAGAAAAAGGTCAAATGCTTTCTGATGAAGAATATCTAAATGCCTTAGAGCAGTATGGTGATGAGTTCGATGCTCGTATGGGAGCTGAGGCGATCAAGATTATCTTAAAAGAGCTTAATCTTGAAAGTGAAATCACCGCATTGCGTGATGAATTGCCAACGACTAATTCAGAAACTCGCATTAAGAAAATCACTAAACGCCTGAAACTATTAGAAGCGTTTGCTGGTTCTGGCAATAAGCCAGAATGGATGGTGATGGATGTGTTGCCTGTTCTGCCGCCTGATCTGCGTCCATTGGTGCCGCTAGATGGGGGCCGTTTCGCAACCTCTGACTTGAACGACTTATATCGCCGTGTCATTAACCGTAACAACCGTTTGAAGCGCTTATTAGAGCTTGCAGCGCCTGATATCATTGTTCGCAATGAAAAACGCATGTTGCAAGAGTCTGTTGATGCTTTATTAGATAATGGTCGTCGTGGCCGCGCGATTACGGGTTCTAACCGTCGCGCACTAAAATCGTTGGCAGACATGATCAAGGGTAAGCAGGGGCGTTTCCGTCAAAACTTGCTCGGTAAGCGTGTTGACTATTCAGGTCGTTCTGTCATCGTGGTCGGTCCGACATTGCGTTTGCATCAATGTGGCTTGCCAAAGAAAATGGCCTTAGAGTTATTTAAGCCGTTCATTTTCAGTAAGTTACAGTTCCGTGGTTTGGCGACAACGATTAAGGCAGCGAAAAAGCTCGTTGAAAAAGAGGCTGCTGAGGTTTGGGACGTTCTTGATGAAGTGATTCGTGAGCATCCTGTTCTACTTAACCGTGCACCGACATTGCACCGTTTAGGGATTCAAGCCTTTGAGCCTGTACTGATTGAAGGTAAAGCGATTCAGTTGCATCCGCTCGTCTGTGCGGCTTATAACGCTGACTTTGACGGTGACCAGATGGCGGTTCACATTCCGTTGACGATTGAAGCGCAGCTTGAAGCGCGTGCTTTGATGATGTCGACGAACAATATTTTATCGCCAGCATCAGGTGATCCAGTGATCGCACCATCGCAAGACGTGGTTTTGGGTATTTATTATACGACACGTGAGAAGATCAATGCCAAAGGTGAGGGCATGGTCTTTGCGGATATCAAAGAAGCAGAGCGTGCGTATCAAGCCGAAGTTGTAGATCTACATGCGAAAGTTAAGGTCCGTATTACCGATTTTGCGCGTGATGATAATAATGAATTGATTGAGCGTACTCGCTTGATCGATACAACGATCGGTCGTGCTTTGTTATTTACTATTGTTCCGGCGGGTATCCCGTTTGAAATGGTGAATAAAGCCATGGGTAAAAAGCAAATCGCCGGCCTACTCGATGAGTGTTATCACAATGTTGGTCTAAAAGAGACAGTGATTTTTGCCGATCAGCTGATGTATGCCGGATTTAGGTATGCAACGCGCTCGGGTGTCTCTGTTGGTATTGATGACATGGTGGTGCCTGAGTCTAAACCGGCGATTATTGAAGAAGCAGAGTCTCAGGTTCGTGAGATTACTGAGCAATATGCTTCCGGCTTGGTGACCTCAGGTGAGCGTTATAACAAAGTCGTCGATATTTGGTCGCGCACTAATGATACTGTTAAAAAAGCGATGATGGAGAACCTCTCGAAAGAGCAGGTGGTTGATGCCGAAGGCAATACTGTAGAGCAAGCTTCATTTAACTCAGTTTACATGATGGCAGACTCAGGAGCGCGTGGTTCGCAAGATCAGATGCGTCAGCTCGCAGGTATGCGTGGTTTGATGGCAAAACCGGACGGTTCGATCATTGAAACGCCGATTATCGCTAACTTCCGTGAAGGTTTGAACGTCCTTCAATACTTTATCTCGACGCACGGTGCGCGTAAAGGTTTGGCCGATACCGCATTGAAAACAGCGAACTCAGGTTACTTAACGCGGCGTTTGGTCGATGTGGCTCAAGATGTTGTCGTGACTGAAGTCGATTGTGGGACTGAAGAAGGCTTGACTATGACGCCGCTGATCGAAGGTGGTGATGTGGTTGTGCCATTGGCAGATCGCTTAATTGGTCGTTCTTGTGCGAAAGATGTGATTTCGCCATCCGGTGACGTGGTTCTTGAAAAAGGCACTTACTTGGATGAGCACTCGATTAAACGTATTGATGATGCTGGTGTTTATGAGGTTGTTGTCCGTTCTGCGGTGACCTGTGAGACGCGTCGTGGTATCTGTGCGACTTGCTATGGTCGTGATTTGGCGCGTGGTCATCGTGTGAATGCTGGTGAGGCAGTTGGTGTGATTGCAGCGCAATCCATTGGTGAGCCGGGCACGCAGTTAACCATGCGTACCTTCCACATTGGTGGTGCGGCATCGCGGGCGTCTGCAGCGAATAATATCCAGGTGAAAAACAGTGGTTTTGTTCGTTTCCACAACATTAAGAAAGTGGACCGTATTGACGGCAAATCGGTAATTATTTCACGATCGAGCCAAATCGCCGTGGTCGATGAGCACGGTCGTGAGCGTGAGCAGTATAAGCTGCCGTATGGTTCAGAGCTTTCTGTGACCGATGGCGCGGCGATTGATGCTGGTCAGATTGTGGCGACGTGGGATCCGCACTCGCATCCGATTATCTCAGAAGTGAAAGGGCGTATTCGTTTTATCGACTTGGTTGATGGCGTGTCGATGTCCCGCCAGGTTGATGAGATGACCGGGCTTTCAAGTATTGTGGTTGAAGATGCGAAACGTTCGGGTGCAACAGGTAAAGAATTGCGGCCAATGGTACGTTTGGTCGACGCGCATGGTGATGATCTGTGTATTCCAAATACCAATATTGCTGCAAGTTATAACTTGCCAACCGGCGCGATCTTAAACCTTGAAAACGATGCCGAGGTGGGCGTGGGTGATGTTATCGCACGTATTCCACAAGAAGGCTCGAAGACGCGTGATATCACCGGGGGTCTACCGCGTGTAGCTGACTTATTCGAAGCGCGAATCCCTAAAGAAGCGGCGGTCTTAGCTGAGATTACTGGAGTGGTTAACTTTGGTAAAGAGACGAAAGAAAAGCGCCGTTTGGTGATTACACCGCCTGAGGGTGAAGCGTTTGAAATCTTGGTGCCAAAATGGCGTCCACTGAACGTCTTTGAAGGTGAGCAGATTGAAAAAGGTGAGGTTCTCGTCGATGGTGAGCCGAGCCCGCATGACATCTTGCGCCTGAAAGGGGTTAGAGCGTTGGCGGATTATATCGTCAATGAGATTCAAGACGTCTATCGTCTTCAGGGTGTGAAAATTAATGATAAGCACATTGAAGTTATCTTGCGCCAAATGTTGCGTAAGGTCATGGTCACGATGGCAGGCGATACCAAATTGCTGGTCGGTGAACTTGTTGAAGACTATCAAGTGCTAGAAGAAAATGAGCGTTTAGCTGAAGACCAAGTACCGGCACGTTTCACGCCGATGCTGTTAGGGATCACTAAAGCCTCACTTTCAACAGAATCCTTTATCTCAGCGGCCTCTTTCCAAGAGACGACACGTGTCTTGACAGAAGCGGCTGTGACAGGAAAACGTGATGACCTTCGTGGTCTCAAAGAGAATGTGATTGTTGGTCGACTGATTCCTGCGGGAACTGGATTGGCTTATCACAATGAGCGACGTCGTAACCGTCAACCAGAACCGGTGCAAGAGCTTCAAGAAGCTAAGAAACCGACCGCAGATGATGTGCAAAGTGCTTTAAGTGAAGCCTTTAAAGCCTCTGATGCCAGCGGTTCTTAGTAAAACTTGATCATTGCTAGCGTTTCGATTACAGTAGGCAGGCGAAGTCTGTCTGCCTAAGTTCTTGACAGTGATAGACAGGCTTTTTTATAATCACCCATCCGCTTTGTGCGGGTGAGTGATTTTATTACATTTTAAAAGGTTGATTTTGGGAGTTCAATTGAATGGCAACCGTTAATCAGCTCATTCGTAAACCACGTAAACGCCAGGTGAAGAAAACTAACGTCCCTGCGTTACAAGCATGCCCACAACGCCGTGGCGTATGTACACGTGTTTACACGACTACACCGAAGAAGCCAAACTCGGCTTTGCGTAAAGTAGCTCGTGTACGTTTGACGAATAGCTATGAAGTATCTGCATACATTGGTGGTGAAGGCCACAACTTACAAGAGCACAGCGTTGTATTAATCCGTGGTGGTCGTGTAAAGGATTTACCAGGTGTTCGTTATCACGTTGTTCGTGGTGCGCTGGATACGTCTGGTGTGAATGATCGTAAGCAAGGTCGTTCTAAGTACGGTACTAAGCGTCCTAAGTCTTAAGTTTATTGTTTATTTGATGAACTTTAAGATTTTAGTGAGTGTGACTGTTTGAACGAAAGTAAAACGGTTATTTTTTAATCAGGTAATTGGGATAATAGTACAATGCCTAGAAGAAGAGTTGCGGCAAAACGTGAAATTTTGCCAGATCCTAAATTCGGTAGCGAAACGCTAGCGAAATTCGTTAACCATTTGATGGTTGACGGTAAGAAATCTATCGCTGAAAAAATTGTCTATGGTGCCATGGACGTTATTAGCGAACGTCGTAAAGGTGAGAACCCGTTAGAAGTGTTTGAAAATGCACTTGATGCGGTTCGCCCTGCGGTTGAGGTAAAATCACGCCGCGTTGGTGGTGCGACTTACCAGATCCCTGTCGAAGTTCGCCCAGCACGTCGTACTGCCTTATCTATGCGTTGGATTGTCGATGCATCACGTAAGCGCAGCGAAAAGTCTATGGGCCTCCGTTTAGCAGGTGAGTTAATCGACGCTGTTGAAGGTCGTGGAACTGCTGTTAAAAAACGTGAAGATACGCACCGTATGGCTGAAGCTAACAAAGCGTTCTCACACTACCGTTGGTAATCGAGAGGAAAGATCGTGGCACGTACAACTACTATCGATCGTTACCGTAATATTGGTATCTGCGCCCACGTGGATGCAGGTAAAACTACGACTACGGAACGTGTATTATTTTATACAGGCGTCTCTCACAAAATTGGTGAGGTGCATGATGGCGCTGCGACTATGGACTGGATGGAGCAAGAGCAAGAGCGTGGTATTACTATTACCTCGGCTGCAACGACTTGTTTCTGGGCTGGTATGGACCAACAGTTCCCACAACACCGTGTAAACATCATTGATACCCCAGGGCACGTTGACTTCACCATTGAAGTTGAGCGTTCGTTGCGTGTACTCGATGGTGCGGTTGTTGTATTCTGCGCGACTTCAGGGGTTGAGCCTCAGTCTGAGACCGTTTGGCGTCAGGCGAATAAATATGGTGTTCCACGTATTGTCTTCGTTAATAAGATGGACCGTGCGGGCGCTAACTTCCTACGTGTAGTTGACCAAATTAAAACACGCTTAGGTGCGACTCCAGTGCCAATTCAGTTACCTATCGGTGCTGAAGATGAGTTCGAAGGTCTAGTTGATTTGCTGCGCATGAAGGCGATTTACTGGAATGAAGCAGACAAGGGGATGACGTACGAGTTACGTGATATTCCTGAGCATATGCAAGACGAGTGTCAGCAATGGCATGAGCATATGGTTGAAGCCGCTGCTGAATCTTCTGAAGAACTCATGGAAAAATACCTTGAAGAAGGTGAGCTTTCTATTGATGAAGTTAAAGAAGGTCTGCGTAAGCGTACTCTAAATAACGAAATTGTTTTATCACTTTGTGGTTCTGCATTTAAGAACAAAGGTGTACAAGCAATGTTGGATGCAGTGATTGAATACCTGCCTTCACCGATCGATGTGCCTGCAATTAAAGGTATCTTAGACGATGAAAGCGAAGGTGAGCGTCCTGCAGATGATAATGCGCCTTTCTCGGCATTAGCATTTAAAATCGCAACGGACCCATTCGTCGGTACCTTAACGTTTATGCGTTGTTACTCTGGCGTGGTGAACAGTGGTGATTCTGTTTTAAATACGGTGAAAGGTAAGCGTGAGCGTATCGGTCGTATCGTGCAGATGCATTCGAATTCACGTGAAGAGATCAAGCAAGTCTATGCGGGTGATATCGCAGCGGCAATCGGTCTAAAAGATGTGACGACAGGGGATACTCTCTGTGCGCAAGACGCTCCGATTGTGCTTGAGCGTATGGAATTCCCAGAGCCTGTGATCTCGATTGCGATTGAACCAAAATCTAAAGCAGACCAAGAAAAAATGGGTATTGCTCTAGGTAAATTGGCGCAAGAAGATCCTTCGTTCCGTGTGAAAACAGATGAAGAGACCGGTCAAACGATTATCTCGGGTATGGGTGAGCTTCACTTAGATATCTTGGTTGATCGTATGAAGCGTGAGTTCAACGTTGAAGCTAATGTCGGTAAACCGCAAGTGGCTTATCGTGAAGCGATTCGTGCATCGAAAGAGCAAGAAGGTAAATTTGTACGCCAATCCGGTGGTCGTGGTCAATACGGTCATGTTTGGGTGCGCTTTGAACCTTTATTGAACGAAGAAGGTGAGCCGGCTGATGGCTTCGAATTCGTCAATGAAATCGTTGGTGGTGTGATTCCGCGTGAATATATCCCAGCGGTTGAAAAGGGCATTAAAGAGCAGATGGAAAACGGTGTGTTAGCCGGTTATCCATTGATTGGTTTGAAAGCAACTTTATACGACGGATCTTTCCACGATGTTGACTCGAGTGAGATGGCATTTAAGATCGCAGGTTCTATGGCACTTAAACAAGGTGCTTTAAATGCAAATCCAGCCTTGTTAGAGCCGATGATGAAAGTTGAAGTTGTAACACCTGAAGACTACATGGGTGATGTTGTCGGTGACTTGAATCGTCGTCGTGGTATCATTCAGAGCATGGATGAGAACCCAGCAGGTAAAGTAGTTACTGCAATGGTGCCTTTAGCTGAAATGTTTGGCTATGCAACTGATATGCGTTCTTTATCTCAAGGTCGTGCATCTTACAGTATGCAGTTTGAAAAATATGCGGAAGCTCCGAATAATGTGGCTGAAGCGATCATTAAAGAAAGACAATCTTAACTTGTATAACTAGAGGGGATTTATTCTCATGGCAAAAGAAACTTTTGAGCGTGGAAAACCACACGTAAACGTTGGAACAATTGGCCACGTTGACCACGGTAAAACAACTTTAACTGCTGCAATCACTAAAGTTTTAACTGAAAAATTTGGTGGTAACGCACGTGCATTCGACGAAATCGATAATGCGCCTGAAGAAAAAGAGCGTGGTATCACGATCTCTACATCTCACGTTGAGTATGAAACTGAAACTCGCCACTATGCGCACGTAGACTGCCCAGGACACGCTGACTATGTTAAAAACATGATCACCGGTGCTGCGCAAATGGACGGAGCGATCTTGGTTGTAAACGCTGCTGATGGTCCTATGCCACAAACACGTGAGCACATCCTATTAGGTCGTCAGGTTGGTGTTCCTTACATCATCGTTTTCTTGAACAAAGTTGACATGGTTGATGATGAAGAGTTATTAGAGCTTGTTGAGATGGAAGTTCGTGAACTTCTTAGCGAATATGACTTCCCAGGTGATGATATTCCTGTGATTCCTGGTTCTGCTTTAAAAGCATTAGAAGGCGATACGTCTGATATTGGTGAAGGTGCAATCTTAAAGCTAGCTGAAGCTTTAGATACTTATATTCCTGAGCCAGAGCGTGATACTGACAAGCCATTCTTGATGCCTGTAGAGGACGTATTCTCTATCTCAGGTCGTGGTACAGTTGTTACAGGTCGTGTTGAGACAGGTATCGTAAACACGGGTGATGAAGTTGAGATCGTTGGTATTCGTGAAACAACGAAATCAACAGTAACAGGTGTTGAGATGTTCCGTAAGCTTCTTGATGAAGGTCGTGCGGGTGATAACATCGGTGCATTGTTACGTGGTACTAAGCGTGAAGACGTTGAGCGTGGTCAAGTATTGGCTAAGCCTGGCTCTATCACTCCACACACTAAGTTCGAAGCTGAAGTGTATGTACTAAACAAAGAAGAAGGTGGACGTCACACTCCATTCTTTAAAGGATACCGTCCACAGTTCTACTTCCGTACAACGGACGTAACTGGTGAAGTATTCTTGCCAGAAGGCGTAGAAATGGTCATGCCTGGTGACAACATTTCTATCACTGTTGAATTGATTGCTCCAATCGCAATGGATGATGGTTTACGCTTCGCGATTCGTGAAGGTGGCCGTACTGTTGGTTCTGGTGTAGTTGCTAAGGTCGTAGAGTAATAGAGAATGGCAAATCAAAGAATCCGCATTCGTTTAAAAGCGTTCGATCATCGTTTAATCGATCGCTCTACTGGTGAAATCGTAGAAACTGCAAAACGTACGGGCGCGCAAGTGCGTGGCCCGATTCCTTTACCGACACGTAAAGAGCGTTTTACGGTTTTGGTTTCTCCTCACGTCAATAAAGATGCACGTGACCAGTACGAACTTCGTACTCACAAACGTCTTGTTGATATTGTGGATCCAACGGATAAGACTGTTGATGCCTTGATGAAGCTAGATTTAGCTGCAGGTGTAGACGTTCAAATCAGTTTGGGTTAGAATGCCTGTTCTCGAGATGAGTTGACCCGTCCTTGCACCTGCAAGGTCGGGCATTTTTCGAGTGTTGGAATTAATCAGCTCCGGTCAATCGAAATCGGGGTGGTGATAGAGGTAACAACAAAATGGCAATCGGATTAGTCGGTCGCAAGGCTGGGATGACACGCGTCTTCACTGAAGATGGTGCTTCGATTCCTGTGACTGTGATTCAAGTCGAGCCGAACCGTATCACTCAGGTCAAAGATCTAGAGAATGACGGTTATCGTGCTATCCAAGTAACGACAGGTTCTCGTCGTGCTTCTCGCGTTAATAAGGCGCAAGCAGGGCATTTTGCAAAAGCAAAAACAGAAGCCGGTCGTGGTCTTTGGGAATTTCGTCTTCCAGAGACAAACAAAGAAGAATTTTCTGTAGGTCAAGAGCTTACAGTCTCTCTTTTTGAAGCGGGTCAAAAAGTTGACGTGATCGGAACATCAAAGGGTAAAGGCTTTGCGGGTGTAATTAAGCGCCACAATTTCTCTATGCAAGATGCGACTCACGGTAACTCACTTTCTCACCGTGCTCCAGGGTCTATCGGACAAAACCAAACACCTGGCCGTGTCTTTAAAGGCAAGAAAATGGCAGGTCATATGGGCGCTGAGCGCGTTACTGTTCAATCACAAGAAGTTGTTCGCGTTGATTTAGAGCGTGGTTTCGTCTTAGTGAAAGGCGGTGTTCCAGGTGCGCCTGGAAGTGATGTGATCGTTAAATCTGCGGTTAAGGCATAATTGAGAGGTAATGAGAATGGAACTACAAATTAGTGTTCCGGGTCAAGGCTCTCAAGGCAATGTCGAAGTATCTGAAAATACTTTTGGCCGTGAGTTTAATGAAGCTTTGATTCATCAAGTTGTCACAGCATATATGGCAGCTGGTCGTCAGGGAACAAAAGCCCAAAAAATCCCGTTCTGAAGTACGTGGTGGTGGTGCGAAGCCTTGGCGTCAAAAGGGAACTGGTCGTGCCCGTGCGGGAACGATTCGTAGCCCGATCTGGCGTACTGGTGGTGTAACTTTTGCAGCGAAACCGCGTGATTTCTCGCAAAAAGTCAACCGCAAGATGTACCGTGGTGCAATGCGTTCTATATTGTCTGAGCTGGTTCGTCAAGAGCGCTTAGTCGTTGTAGAAAAAGTAGAGCTTTCTGCGCCAAAAACAAAAGAATTATCAACTCTATTAAAAGATTTGCAATTAAACGACACGTTGATTGTATCTCATGATGTAGAGGAAAAGTTATATCTAGCAGCGCGTAACTTAAAGAATGTTGATGTGCGTGATGTTGCAGGACTTGATCCTGTCAGCCTCGTTGCATTTGATAAAGTTCTTGTGACAGTTGATGCACTCAAGCAAATTGAGGAGGCTTTCGCATGAACCAAGAACGTTTATTAAAAGTCATTCTTGCGCCACACATCTCTGAGAAGGCAGCCAATGCGGCTGAATCTTCGCAAGTTGTGTTTAAAGTTGCAACCGATGCAACCAAGCTAGAGATCAAACGAGCTGTTGAAAAATTGTTTGACGTTAAAGTTAACGGTGTAACCACTGTCAACGTAAAAGGTAAAACAACACAGCGTGGCGGTAAGGTTTCTGGTCGTCGTAAAGACTGGAAAAAAGCTTATGTGACTTTGCAAGATGGCCAAGAGCTAGACTTGCTAAGCGCGAAGTAGAGGAGTATTAGGTTATGGCAGTGATTAAATCAAAACCAACTTCTCCAGGTCGTCGCTTTGTTGTTAAAGTGGTTAACCCAGAGTTGCACAAAGGTGCTCCTCATGCGCCGCTATTGGTGAAGAAGAGTAAGAGTGGTGGTCGTAACAATAACGGTCGCATTACTGTTCGTCACGTCGGTGGTGGGCATCGTCAACATATCCGTATCGTTGACTTTAAGCGCAACAAAGATGCAATTCCTGCGAAGGTTGAGCGTTTAGAATACGATCCAGGCCGTAGTGCACATATCGCCTTGATATTGTTTGCAGACGGTGAGCGTCGTTATATCTTAGCGCCGAAAGGTTTAAAAGCGGGTGATACTGTGGTGAGTGGTGAAGAGTCACCAATCAAAGTAGGTAATAGCTTACCTATTCGCAATATCCCATTAGGTTCGGTGATTCACAATATTGAGTTGAAGCCTGGTAAAGGTGGTCAAATGGCGCGTAGTGCAGGAACCTCTGCGCAGTTAGTCGCTCGTGAAGGCCGCTATGCAACATTACGTCTTCGCTCTGGTGAAATGCGTAAAGTGCTCGTTGAGTGTCGTGCCACCATTGGTGAAGTATGTAACTCAGAGCATAGCTTACGTTCATTAGGTAAAGCGGGTGCTAAACGCTGGCGTGGTGTTCGTCCAACCGTTCGCGGTGTGGCAATGAACCCGGTAGATCACCCACACGGTGGTGGTGAAGGTCGTACGTCTGGTGGTCGTCATCCTGTAACTCCATGGGGTGTACCTACTAAAGGTAAGAAGACTCGCCGTAATAAGCGTACGGACAAGTTCATTGTTCGTCGTCGTAATAAGTAAGTTGGAGGAGTAACTCGTGCCACGTTCATTGAAAAAAGGGCCTTTTGTTGATCTCCACTTGATGAAAAAAGTGGATTCAGCAGTTGCTTCTAACAGTAAGCGACCGATTAAAACTTGGTCTCGCCGTTCTATGATTTTGCCGGATATGGTTGGTTTGACTATTGCGATTCACAATGGTCGTCAACACGTTCCTGTGTATGTCACAGATCAGATGGTTGGACATAAGTTAGGTGAGTTTGCGCCTACGCGTACTTACCGTGGTCATGCCGCTGATAAGAAAGCGAAGAGGTAAAGGTGATGGAAGCAGTCGCTAAATTAAAATACGCGCGTGTATCACCGCAGAAAGTAAGATTGGTTGTTGATCAGATTCGCGGCTTACCTGTAAGTCGTGCTTTAGATGTCTTGACGTTTAGCAATAAACAAGTCGCTCAAGATGTCAAAAAAGTCCTCGAGTCGGCAATCGCGAATGCTGAGCATAACGAAGGTGCTGATGTTGACGAGTTGAAAGTTTCTAAAGCTTTCGTCGACGAAGGTCCACGTTTGAAGCGTATGCGTGCTCGTGCTAAAGGCCGTGTTAACATTATCGTGAAACGTACCTGCCATATTACGGTTCAGGTTGCGGATTGCTAGGAGATAGGCTCGATGGGTCAGAAGGTTCATCCTACCGGGATTCGTCTTGGTATTGTTAAAGACTGGACTTCAAAATGGTATGCAGATTCACGGACATATGCAGATAAGCTATATAGCGATATCCAAGTTCGTGACTTCTTGAAGAAGAAGCTTGCAAATGCAGCAGTTAGCCGCATTCAGATTGAACGTCCTGCGCAAAATGCGCGTATCGTGATTCACACGGCACGTCCAGGCATAGTCATCGGTAAAAAAGGTGAAGATGTAGAGAAGTTACGTGCTGAAGTCACAAAAATGATGGGGATTCCTGTACATATCTCTATCGAAGAAGTGCGTAAGCCAGAAATTGATGCAACACTTGTTGCTGAAAGTATTGCTCAACAGCTCGAGCGTCGTGTGATGTTCCGTCGTGCGATGAAACGTGCTGTGCAAAATGCGATGCGTATCGGTGCTAAAGGAATTCGTGTTCAAGTTTCAGGTCGTTTAGGCGGTGCTGAGATTGCGCGTACTGAGCGCTACCTCGAAGGTAGTGTGCCTTTGCATACATTCCGTGCGGATGTTGATTACGGTACCGCAGAAGCATTAACCACTTACGGTATTATTGGTGTGAAAGTTTGGATTTTCAAAGGCGAGATCTTAGGTCGCGTTGATGATTTAACCGCACTTTCTGCAGAAAAACCTGGGCAAAAACCTGCTGGAGGCGGCCGCAAGGCCAAATCTGGTAAGAAACGTCCAGCGCCAGCGAAGTAGGGAGTAGTTACAGATGTTACAACCGAAACGTACAAAATTCCGTAAGCAATTCAAAATGCGTAATCGTGGTGTCGCAACTCGCGGCGCTGACGTCAGCTTTGGTGAGTTTGGTTTAAAAGCCACCGGTCGTGGTCGTATTACGGCACGCCAAATCGAAGCGGCACGTCGTGCGATTAACCGTCACGTGAAACGTAGTGGTAAAATCTGGATCAGGATCTTTCCTGACAAGCCAGTGTCTAAGAAGCCACTTGAGGTTCGTATGGGTAAAGGTAAAGGAAGTGTGGAGCTTTGGGTTTCCCAAATCCAGCCTGGCCGTGTTCTCTACGAAATTGAAGGTGTACCTGAAGAAATCGCGCGCGAAGCGTTTCGCTTAGCGGCAGCAAAACTTCCGGTCTCCACAACGTTTGTGAAACGGACGGTAATGTAATGAAAGCGCAAGAATTGAAACAAAAAATGTACAAGTGAACTCCAAAGTGAGTTGCTTGAGCTTCTTCGTGAGCAGTTCAATCTTCGCATGCAACACGGTTCTGGCCAATTGGCTCAGAACCACTTGTTGAAAAACGTGCGTCGTAATATTGCTCGAGTTAAAACCGTTCTTCATGAGAAGAAAAGAGCAGGTGCTGCATAATGAGCGAGAAAAAGATCGTTCGTATGATGACTGGCCGTGTGGTCAGCTCAAAAGGTGATAAATCAATCACTGTACTAGTTGAGCGTCAAGTTCGTCACGCACTTTACGGTAAAGTAATGCGTCGTTCGACTAAGCTTCATGCTCATGATGAGACTAACCAATGTCGTGAAGGAGACACAGTCACTGTACGTGAATGTCGTCCTCTTTCTAAAACGAAGACATGGACGCTAGTCTCAGTTGATGAGCGTGCAAACTAGAACATAAAGTAGTCTAAGTCTCCTAGTGTTTACTGGGGGCTTTTTATTTTTACAGACGATGCTATAATGCACCCTTTATTAGGGGTGCAGTTGTTGTATCTTTTTGTTTTGGAGAACAGCCATGATTCAGATGCAGACTGAGCTTCAAGTCGCTGATAATAGCGGCGCTCGTCGTGTTGAGTGTATCAAGGTGCTTGGCGGTTCCAAACGTCGCTACGCTGGCGTAGGTGACATTATTAAAGTAACCGTTAAAGAAGCAATCCCACACGGGAAAGTTAAAAAAGGCCAAGTATTAAGTGCCGTAGTTGTACGTACAAAGAAAGGTGTACGTCGTCCAGATGGTTCTGTCATCCGTTTTGATGGCAATGCTGCTGTGTTGTTAAATGCACAAGAGCAACCCATTGGTACTCGTATTTTTGGTCCTGTAACTCGCGAGTTGCGTAATGAGAAGTTCATGCGAATCGTCTCATTAGCACCTGAAGTACTGTAAACAGGAGCTTTAAATTCATGCGCAAAATTAAAAAAGGCGATGAAGTCATCGCGATTTCAGGAAAGAACAAAGGCCAATGCGGCAAAGTTGTTCGTCTTCTGGAAGATCGCGTTGTAGTTGAAGGCTTGAATATTGCGAAAAAACACGTCAAAGCAAACCCACAAGCGGGTGTGCAAGGTGGAATCGTTGACAAAGAAATGCCAATTCACATTTCTAACGTCATGCTTTTCAACCCTGCGACTGGCAAAGGGGATCGCGTTGGTTTCCGCGGCGAAGGTCAGGAAAAAGTGCGTTATTTCAAGTCCAATAATGACGTAGTTGATGCGTAAGGCTAGGTAGAAAAAAATGGCCCGATTAAAACAACACTACACTGATACTGTAGTGAAAAAACTAAAGGAACAGTTCGATTACAGCAGTGTAATGGCGGTTCCGCGTATCACTAAAATCACCTTAAACATGGGTGTAGGTGAAGCGATTGGTGATAAGAAAGTCATCGAGCATGCTGTTTCTGACATGACTAAAATTGCAGGTCAGAAGCCGGTTGTGACTCGTGCACGTAAATCAATTGCAGGCTTTAAAGTTCGTGAAGGCTGGCCGATTGGCTGTAAAGTCACATTGCGTGGCGAGCGTATGTACGAATTTTTAGAGCGTCTAGTGGATATTGCGATTCCTCGTATTCGTGATTTCCGTGGCTTAAGCCCTAAGTCATTTGACGGTCGTGGTAACTACAGCATGGGAATTAAAGAGCAAATCGTCTTCCCTGAAATCGATTACGATAAAGTTGATAAGTTACGTGGGATGGATATTACCATCACAACGACAGCTAAATCGAATGAAGAAGGTCGAGCGCTGTTAAAAGCGTTTAACTTCCCATTAAGACAAAACTAAGGGTGTAAGTTATGGCTAAGGTTTGCATGATTCAGCGTGAAGAAAAGCGTGCTCGCACTGTTGCGAAGTATGCTGAGAAGCGTGCTGCATTAAAAGCAATTATCAATGATCTGAACGCCTCTGACGAAGAGCGTTGGGATGCACAGGTAAAATTACAGGCACTGCCTCGTGATGCTAGCCCTGTTCGCCAACAACGTCGTTGCCGTATCACAGGTCGTCCACATGCTGTTTATCGTAAGTTTGGTCTTTGCCGTAATAAATTGCGTCAACACGTAATGTTCGGTGATGTTCCAGGTGTGCGAAAGGCAAGCTGGTAAGAATTGCGGCTCTAGGAGTAAGTTACAAATGAGTATGCAAGATCCAGTTGCTGATATGCTAACGCGTATCCGCAATGCACAAGCGGCCGAGAAAGAGACTGTCTCTATGGGCTCTGCTAAATTGAAAGTCGCTATTGCTAAAGTATTGAAAGATGAAGGTTTCGTTTCGGCTTACGAAGTAAGTGAAGGCGCTAAACCTCAACTCACAATCACATTGAAATATTTTGAAGGTAAAGCGGTTATCGAGCAAATCGAACGTGTAAGCCGTCCAGGTCTACGTACGTACAAGCCTGCTCAAGATTTACCTCAAGTCAATGGTGGTTACGGTATTGCGATCGTCTCAACTTCAAAAGGTGTTATGACTGCTAAGTCTGCTCGTGCACTCAATGAAGGTGGCGAAGTTCTGGCCTACGTAGCATAAGGGGTTAGAAGAATGTCACGAGTCGCAAAAAGTCCGATTACGATTCCAAGTGGTGTAGAAGTCACTGTGAAGAATCAAAATGTCAGTGTTAAAGGTCCTAAAGGTACTTTGGCACGCGAATTAAATAATCTTGTTGCAATTAAGCATGAAGACAACGTATTAACGTTTGCTCCTGCAAGTGAAGTTCCTGGTGCCTGGGCGCAAGCCGGTACTGCACGCGCTTTGCTAAATAATATGGTGACGGGTGTTAGCCAAGGTTTCGAAAAGAAACTTCAATTGGTTGGTGTCGGTTATCGTGCTCAGGCCCAAGGTAAAACGTTGAACTTGACCCTCGGTTTTTCTCACCCAGTGAACTTTGCTGTTCCTGAGGGAATTACGATCGAGACGCCAAGCCAAACGGAAATTTTGGTCAAGGGTACCGATAAGCAAGTTGTTGGCCAAGTTGCAGCAAATATTCGTGGTTATCGTCCACCGGAGCCTTATAAAGGCAAGGGCGTCCGTTATGCGGATGAGACGATAGTCCTTAAAGAAGCTAAGAAGAAGTAGGGTAGCGGCATGGATAAGAAAACATCTCGTCTACGTCGTGCGGGCCGTGCGCGTGCTCGAATTCGTGAGCAAGGCATTAGTCGCTTAAGCATTCACCGCACACCACGCCACACTTATGCTCAAGTGATTGATGCAGAAAGTGGTCGTGTGTTGGCAGCAGCATCGACTGTAGAGAAATCTTACAAAGAAGCTGGTAAGTCAACAGGCAATGTGGCTGCAGCAGGTGAAATCGGTAAGCTCGTTGCTGAGCGTGCTGTTGCTGCGGGCGTTACGCAAGTCGCGTTTGACCGCTCTGGTTTTAAATATCACGGTCGTGTGAAAGCGTTAGCTGATGCTGCACGTGCAAACGGTCTACAGTTTTAAGGGTTAGGTCATGGCAAAATTGGAAAAACAAGCTGATGGTTTACAAGAGAAGCTTGTAGACGTTAACCGTACTGCGAAAGTTGTAAAAGGCGGACGCGTATTTGGTTTTTCTGCATTGACTGTCGTTGGTGATGGTAATGGCCGTGTAGGTTTTGGTCGTGGTAAGGCACGTGAAGTGCCAGTCGCTATTCAAAAAGCGATGGAAGCGGCACGTAAATCTATGGTTGAAGTGCCTCTAAAAGGCACTACATTGCATTATGCAGTCAATGCACGTCATGGTGCATCGAAAGTGTACATGCAACCAGCCTCAGACGGTACAGGTATCATCGCCGGTGGTGCGATGCGTGCAGTATTTGAAGTTGTTGGCGTGCAAAACGTTTTGGCAAAATCGATTGGTTCAACCAATCCTGTCAACGTTATTCGTGCAACGATCAACGGCCTAAAAAGCATTTCATCGCCAGAAGATATTGCTGCGAAACGTGGCAAGTCTGTTGGTGAGATTGTGGGGTAACTGTGATGAGTAAGACATTAACTGTAACACAAACTCGCAGTTCGATCGGCCGCTTACAAAGTCATAAAGACTGCCTAAGAGGTTTAGGTCTTCGTCGCACTCACCACACGGTGACTGTGATCGATACACCTTGCAATCGTGGCATGATCAATAAAGTTTCCTACATGCTTAAAGTTGAGGAGAACTAATCATGCGTTTGAATACATTAAAGCCTGCTGAAGGCGCGAAACATGCTCCTAAGCGTGTGGGTCGCGGTACAGGTTCTGGTTTAGGTAAAACCTCTGGGCGTGGCCATAAAGGGCAAAAAGCACGTTCTGGTGGTTTCCATAAAGTCGGTTTTGAAGGTGGTCAGATGCCACTACAACGCCGCTTGCCAAAATTTGGTTTTACATCTCGTAAAGCTTTGGTGACCGAAGAAGTGCGTTTGCACGAGCTTGCTAAGCTTGATGTTGATATGATTGATTTATTAGCATTGAAAGCGGCGGGCCTTGTTCGTAAGAGTACTTTGGATGTGAAAATTATTGCTTCTGGTGAAATCACTAAAGCAGTCAATGTTCGCGGCCTTCGTGCAACCAAAGGTGCGCTTGCTGCCATTGAAGCAGCGGGTGGTAAAGTCGAGGCGTAAATGGCTAAATTTAGCGCTCCAGCACAATTAAATAAGTCAGGCTCCGGCCTGGCTGAACTGCGTAAACGTTTATTTTTTCTCTTGATTGCCATTGTGGTTTACCGCATCGGCTCTCATATCCCGGTGCCGGGAATTGATCCAAATAAACTCGCTCAGTTCTTTGATAGCCAAGGAAAAACCATCCTTGGCTTATTTAATATGTTTTCAGGAGGCGCTCTGCAGCGTCTTTCTGTGCTTGCTCTTGGGGTGATGCCTTATATCTCGGCATCGATCATCATTCAGTTATTAACTGCGGTGGTGCCTTCCTTGGAGGAGCTGAAGAAAGAAGGTGGAGAAGCCGGTCAGCGTAAAATTACCCAATACACTCGCTATGGAACATTAGCGCTTGCCTTACTGCAGTCTATCGGGATTACAAAGTACATTATCGGCCAGGGTTTAGCGATAGATCCAGGGACGATTTTCTTTGTCAGTTCAGTTGTGACGTTAGTAACAGGCACAATGTTTATCATGTGGCTTGGTGAGCAAATCACCGAACGCGGTATTGGTAATGGTATTTCCATGCTGATTTTTGCCGGTATTGTCGCCGGTTTGCCAAGTGCGCTAGGCAAGGCATTTACCGCATCACGTGAAGGCGATCTGCCTTTAGCTGTGTTGTTGTTAGTGGCTGTCGCCGTGGTTGCTGTCACCGCTTTTGTTGTCTTTATGGAGCGGGCTCAGCGCAAAATCACCGTGAACTATGCTAAGCGTCAACAAGGCCGCCGTATGTTTGCCGCGCAAAGCTCTCACTTACCGCTGAAGATTAATATGGCAGGGGTGATCCCACCGATCTTCGCAAGCAGTATCTTACTTTTCCCTGCGACCCTAAGCCAATGGTTTGGTCATGGTCCGCACATGGGATGGCTCAGTGATTTAGGCTTGATGCTAAGTCCTGGACAACCATTGTATTTACTGTTATTCTGTGCCGCTGTTATATTTTTTGCGTTCTTTTATACTGCCTTGGTGTTTAACCCTCGGGATACCGCTGATAACTTGAAAAAGTCCGGCGCGTTTATTCCAGGAATCCGCCCAGGGGAGAAAACAGCACGCTATATTGATGGAGTGATGACACGACTCACTTTGGTGGGGGCAATTTATGTTGCTGCCGTGTCGTTGTTACCTGAGTTTTTCACTCTGGCCTGGAACGTGCCGTTCTATTTCGGAGGGACGTCATTATTGATCGTTGTGGTCGTAGTGATGGACTTTATTTCTCAGGTACAAGCACATTTGATGTCACGTCAATATGATTCGCTCCTGAAAAAAGCGAATTTAAAGGGGCGCTAAACCTGCGCCCTAGACTTTGTTGAGCTGTAAGGCTCAATTGAATGGAGAGATGAACGATGAAAGTTCGTGCTTCTGTAAAACGTATGTGCCGTAATTGCAAGGTGATTCGCCGCGATCGCGTCGTACGTGTTATCTGTACAGATCCTAAACATAAACAGCGTCAAGGCTAAGTTTAGTTTCAGGATCGTTTTAGGCGCTATTCAGTGAAGGGTTAATAATGACACTTTCACTATGCAGAAGGGCTAAGTATTGTATTTAGCTTTTTTGTCATTAAAGAATAGCGATTGGTTAGTCTCTTAGGTAGGAGTTTGGAATGGCCCGTATAGCAGGTGTCAATATTCCAGTACAAAAACATGCCGAGATTGCATTAACTTCAATCTTTGGTATTGGTCGACCACGCGCACAAAAAATTTGTATCGCAGCGGGTGTGAATCCTACAGCTAAAATCAGAAATCTTTCTGAAGATGAAGTTGAAGCACTTCGTAAAGCTGTGGGTGAATACACGACTGAAGGTGATTTGCGTCGTGAAATTTCCATGAACATCAAGCGCTTAATGGACTTGGGTTGCTATCGCGGCCTACGTCATCGTCGTAGCTTGCCTCTCCGTGGCCAACGTACGCAAACGAATGCTCGTACGCGTAAGGGTCCACGTCGTCCAGTCACTAAGTAGGAAATAAAGTACTATGGCAAAGACAGCAGTGCGCGCTAAAAAGCGTGTCAAAAAGCAAGTCGTGGATGGAATGGCTCATGTTCATGCGTCTTTTAACAACACGATTGTAACGATCTCAGATCGCCAAGGGAATACCTTAGCGTGGGCAACTTCTGGAGGTTCAGGCTTCCGTGGTTCACGTAAGAGCACGCCATTTGCAGCACAGGTTGCCGCAGAACGTGCCGGTGAAGTCGCTCGCGAATTCGGTATGAAAAACGTTGAAGTTTTTGTAAAAGGCCCAGGGCCAGGTCGTGAATCTGCGATCCGTGCTTTAAATGCAAAAGGCTTCAAAATCACTAACATCACAGACGTGACGCCAATTCCACACAATGGATGTCGTCCGCCTAAGAAACGTCGCGTGTAGGGGGTGTAGCTATGGGTAGATATATTGGACCTAAGTGCAAACTCGCACGTCGTGAAGGAACTGATCTTTTCTTGAAGAGTGGTGTTCGCGCACTAGACTCAAAATGTAAGGCTGATGCTGTTCCTGGTCAACACGGTGCGCGTCGTGGTCGTTTGTCCGACTATGGTGTGCAATTACGTGAAAAGCAAAAAGTACGCCGTATTTATGGTTTGCTTGAGAAGCATTTCCGCCGTTATTATAAAGAAGCTGCACGTATTAAAGGTTCTACTGGTGAGAACTTGTTGCAGTTATTAGAATCTCGTTTAGACAACGTTGTATATCGTATGGGTTTTGCATCAACACGTGCCGAAGCGCGTCAGTTGGTCAGCCATAAGTCCATTCTTGTCAATGGTACAGTGGTTAACATCCCATCTTACAAAGTGTCGCCTGATGATGTTGTTTCTATTCGCGAGCGTGCGAAAAAGCAATTGCGTATTCAAGGTGCACTTGAGTTAGCGAAGCAACGTGCTGATATCGCTTGGGTGGATGTTGATGCTGATAAGATGGAAGGTATCTTTAAAGCAATGCCAGAGCGTAGTGAGTTATCAGCTGATATTAACGAGCAGTTGATTGTCGAGCTGTACTCTAAGTAATAGCATTTAAAGGGGCCGTTTCATGCAGGGTAACATCAATGAATTTTTAAAGCCGCGCTTGGTCGATGTACAAGACCTCGGTAGAAGCCGTTCGCGTTTGGTTCTAGAGCCATTAGAGCGAGGTTTTGGGCATACCTTAGGGAATGCACTACGCCGTATCTTATTATCATCGATTCAGGGTGCTGCTGTCGTTGAGGCTGAGATTGAAGGTGTGCTTCACGAATACACTTCTATTGAAGGTGTTCAAGAAGATGTCATCGAGATTTTGCTCAACCTCAAAGGATTAGCATTAATTCTCCACGACTGCACTGAGGCAACGCTTACGCTTCACAAAAAAGGGGTCGGCCCTGTGCTTGCGTCTGACATTCAGGATGATCCTCGTGTTGAGGTAAAAAATCCGAATCATGTGATTGCAAACCTTTCTAAAGACATTGATTTGACGATTCGTCTTCATGTTGCAACCGGTTGTGGCTATAAGCCGGCAACGTTGCGCGATAGCGAAGATGAGAATCAATCGGTGGGTCGTTTGCAGTTAGATGCGTCATTTAGTCCAATCCGTCGTGTCGCCTACTCAGTAGAGCGCGCGCGTGTTGAACAGCGCACAGACCTCGATAAGCTTGTTATCGATTTGGAGACCACAGGAACGATTGATCCTGAAGCTGCAATTCGTCGTGCGGCGATGATCTTGCAAGATCAACTCTCTTCGTTTGTAGAGTTAGATGTCACTAAGCAAGCAGAGCCTGCGCGTAAAGAAGCTGAAGTGGATCCAATCCTGTTACGCCCAATTGATGACTTAGATCTAACAGTTCGTTCGATGAATTGTCTCAAAGCTGAGAATATCCGCTTTGTTGGCGATTTAATCCAACGTGCTGAAACAGATTTATTAAAGACACCAAACTTGGGTAAAAAATCGTTGGCTGAAATTAAAGCAGTGCTTGCTACTCATGGCCTCGCTATGGGCACACCGCTTGAAAATTGGCCGCCGCAAGGTCTCGAGTAATCTCGTGTCTTGCTTTGTTTATCCAGTTTAAGTTGAAGGAAATAAGCCATGCGTCATCGCAAAAGTGGTCGCCACCTCAACCGTAATAGTGCACACCGTAAAGCTATGTTCAAAAACATGGCTGTATCTTTGATGCAAAATGAGGTGATCCGTACAACGTTGCCTAAAGCAAAAGAGTTGCGCGGTGTAGTTGAGCCATTAATTACATTGGCAAAAGAAGATAGCGTTGCTAACCGTCGTTTAGCGTTCTCACGTTTACGTGATAAAGAAACGACAAGCAAGTTATTTACTGATCTAGGTCCACGTTACAAATCACGTCCTGGTGGTTATGTGCGTGTATTAAAGTGCGGTTTTCGTCAAGGTGACAATGCCCCTATGGCCATTGTTGAGCTTGTTGATCGCGCTGTTGCCGAAAAGCCTGAAGATAACTCTGACGGTGAATAAGCAAACGATCTAAAAGAAACCGGGCCATGAGCTCGGTTTTTTTTGATCTTCTAATAATTAATTTAAATTTGAGCTTAAATTCTAAAATTCTAGTTTAAATTTAAATCTAATTTAGGATTAATTTGAAATTGATCTAGGAGTATAAAACAAAAATGCTCAAGCCAGCTCAGCATTTTTATCCATTCATTATCTTATTGACCTTGTTAACCGCGCTTGCTCCTTTATCTGTCGATTTTTATATTCCCTCGCTGCCTAATATTGCCTCTTCTTTTAATACCAGCGCCACTGCGGCCCAAATGACCCTAAGCAGCTTTATGCTCGGTTTTGCCTTTTCGATGTTTATTGCTGGACCATTGTCGGATATTTTTGGCCGCCGGCCGGTGATGCTAGGCAGTTTATCTGCTTACTTAATTACGAGTACCATTGTTTTTTTGCGCCCAATATTGAATTAATGATTATTGCGCGCTTTTTCCAAGGACTATTAGGATGTTATTGCACGGCGTTATCCCGGGCGATGGCTAAAGATGCTTATCGCGGTCAGCAAGAAATTAAAGCAGTGGCGTTAATTGCTGGAAGCGTTTCAGTGGCTCCCGCTGTCGCGCCTATTTTAGGTGGTTTGATTCAGAGCTATTTTAATTGGCATGTCACCTTTTTTATTATGATCTTATTTGGTTTGCTCGCCTTTATATTGAGCTTGTTTTTGTTGCCAGAAACCTGCCTAGAGAAAAAGAAAAACATTAGTATTAAAGATATATTACTCTCTTATTATCATGTTGCCGCTGATTTAAATTACTTGCGTTATAATTTGCTTGCTTCGTTTGGCTTTGCTGGTTTTTTCGTTTTTGTGACCGGCTCATCGTTTGTATTGATTGATAGCTGGCATATTCCACCTGGGGTTTATGGCGGTATTTTTGCGCTGGTTATTCTTGGCTATATGGCAGGCAGTTATAGTAGCCCTTATTTTGTCAAATTATTATCCAAATCTCGAGCGATTTATTTAGGTATTTTCTTACAATGTTTGGGTGTGTTGATTATTATTTTTTCTGCCTTAATATTCACTCAGAATTTATCTGGTTTTATTGTTGGCATGCTCTGCTATGAGCTGGGTATCGGCTTATTAATTTCTCCAGCTCAAGTGAAAGCGATGTCCTATATTAAAGAGAATATTGGCCTTGCTGCCGGTTTATTATTTTTTGGTGAAGTGGGCTTGGCCTTTTTATCAAGTTCAGCAACGGCGCATGTTGTCCATGTTAATGCACTGCCTTTAGGGTTATTGATGCTCGGTTGTGTTTTATTAGGATTGTTACTATTTTTTGGATTAGGCTTAACTCAAGTAAAAACAAGTGGAGGTCAGTAATGAAGCAAGATGATTTAAAACAGCAGGTCGCTTTAAAAGCCCTAGAATATGTAAAACCTGGCATGTGGGTTGGTGTTGGTACCGGATCAACGGCAAATTTCTTTATTGACTCATTAGCGGCGATTAAAAATCAGATCGAAGGAACAGTGGCAAGCTCTGAGGAAAGTGCAAAGCGTTTAAAAGCACATGGTATTCCCGTTACTGACTTAAATACAGCAGGAGAGCTGGATATTTACGTTGATGGTGCCGATGAAGTTACTGAGTTTAAACACATGATTAAAGGCGGTGGAGCGGCATTAACACGGGAAAAAATCGTTGCCAGTGCCTCTAAGCAATTTATCTGCATCGTTGATGAAAGCAAGAAGGTGCCTTTTTTAGGTAATTTTCCATTGCCTGTTGAAGTGATTCCTATGGCACGTTCTTATATTGCGCGTGAACTTGTAAAGCTAGGCGGTCGTCCTGTCTATCGAGAAGGCGTGATTACTGATAATGGCAATATCATCTTAGATGTGCATGGTTTGCAAATTAATGAGCCAAATAAACTAGAATCCCAGATTAACCAGCTTGCAGGGGTGGTTTGTAATGGAATTTTTGCAGCACAAGCGGCAGATGTGGTGTTGATGGGAACGGCTGACCGCGGTGTTATTGCTTTTTAGGTTTTATTTATAGCAAGTTATTTTAGTGCGTTAATGATTGGTTAAAATAATGGTTACGAGCGTAGTGGGGTAATTTTACCAGAAGATCACTGCACATGCGTTCGTACTTTGATACTATAAGATATGCCAGAATCTATTAAAATTATTTTATTTAGTTTAGTTTTTAGTTTAAATTTTAGCTATTGGCCATGCAATCGATATAAACTGTATTTAATAAATTAATATAATCTTGCAGATGATCTGTTTTTTCAAAATAAGCATCTGCGCCAAAAATCCCTGCTTTTTGCTTGTCTTGACTAAATTTAGATGTAGTAAACATCACTGTATATATTTTGCTTAGGTTACTGCCTTGCCCTGCCTCGATATTCAGTCGTTTCAAAATATCTTGCCCAGATCGTTTAGGCAAGTTTAAATCAAGCAACATTGCATCCGGGTAGTCCGGTCTATCTTGGGTATTTATAATGTGTTGTAAAGCTTCTTCTCCATCATTTTTAATTTGTAATTGATAAGGAAAGTTGATTTTTGCTAAGGCTAATAAAACCAGCTTCTGATCGGCTAAGTCGTCCTCTACCAGCAATAACTGTAAACGGGTTGTTTTCATCGTTTCATTTAGGTGCTAATGCAGCTTTCTATTACTTATATGGAGTATAGTTTGTTGTTTATGATTAATGTTTTTGTTTGCTAATATCACTTGATTAAATATAAAAAAATCAAGAAGTTGCTTTTTCTAAACGGCTTGGTTTTTTATGGCTGTTGCTTGCTTTTTCTGGTAGAGTATCGGTTGGATAATAATTAAAATGCAGAATTTTTATAACTTATTGAAAAATAAAGCAAGGATGGTGACTAATGCCTTTTATCACCTTAATCAATCAACATGCTTTGTCATTATCTGTAAGGACTTTTATAAATGGATAATCAAAGTAGTCCTCCCAGGTCGCCAGCATGGCAAGAGCTTTTAGGGAAAGCGAGTCAAGTCAAAGCTCTATATGAGAATCAAGAAGTAGTCAAAGCCGCATTGTACAGTGAAATGCTGGTGAATAAGCTTAAAAACGTTAATTTGTTCGATTACTTTGAAGAAGAACTTCGAGATTTAGTAATGGTCTACGTGGACTCTATTTTTCACAAGAATCAGTTAGAGCAAGAAGGGCGTCTAAACACACGTGCTTACTTTAAAGCTCAAGCGATTTGTGAGCAGTCTCCATTGGGTTTTATCAGAGGAATGAACGAAGGTGATCTTATTGGTGAACCTGGTCAATTTAAAAACACTACATCATCAGTGGTTGATGTACCGACACAGGAAGAAAAACCTGTGATGGCAGCGAAGAAAACAAAAGTAGAGACTGAAGCAATTGCAGATGAACAAGCAACATCAACGGATAATAGCAATACAATTAGCTTTTCTGGTTCATTTTGTTAAAAGCGTAATTATAGCAATATAGGGAGAATACAATGACTCAAACGGTACGTGATGAATCGGTTAATGCATCTGCACCTGGCATTATGATTGCTCGTTCACCACAAATGCATTTAACCAAGCTTTCTGATCCAATTAGAAGCCATATGTATCAACTTGCTTACCTTTTAGGTGTGCCAAGTTGGGAGTGGGTGAGTGAAGATGAGTTTATGTTTAGTGGTCGTTATAAATTGGGTTTAACTGTGCCTATCAATAAAAACATGGAGCCGATTAAGCCTGAAGATAAAATGCAGCATGATAAGCAGGTTGTAGGCACTTGTTACTTTGTTGCCAAAGGAATTACGGCGGCAAGTTTTTATCAAAAATTGCAACAGTCAACTAAATTCCAACCTGAAAATATACCGAGCTGGATACCCGAGTATTTAAAATCACATGACCCTAAAGTGAGTAGGCACGATAATTTGGGTTCTTGCCATGTAATTGCTGCAGGCCAACGTAAAATTCCCGCAGTTCGGCTATTGACTGATGCCCCCGACACACGCTCTTTGTGGGAAAAGATCGAAGGTAAATTGCAAGAAGTAACACATTCAGTTGTAGAGGGTTTTAACTCTACTGTGACACAAGCAGCACATGCATGGCAAGCCGCTTCGATCTACCTCAAAGAGCATAAGGCTCAATATGTCAGTTTAGCCCGAACACTAGTTTCAGGCCCCAGTGATTTTGCCTATACTCGAGTTTATCAGCATTACTCTGCTCCTATGATGCAGTCGGTTATTAAATGGCGTAATGAGAATATCCACCTTATTGAAAGCGCTCTTGATGAAATATCACCCTCTGCAACATTGAAAGTTGATTTTTTAAAGAGTAAATGGGGTGGTGGAGTTAATTTAGGTGTAGGTATTGCTGCTAAGGGTTTTAAGCACCAGACTATTAACTTTGAGGTTACAGCTAATGGTACTTTGATTGGTAAATTTGATAAAAAATCAGGGGCTGCAAAAAGTATTAACTTGAAAACTGCCTTAGAAAGTGCTGAGGGGAAAAATTTTGAGAAGAAGTTCAGCATGGGTTTAGAAAAGCAGCTAGAGCATGGCTTTAGTAATAGTGCAGAATACAAAGTTAGCTCTCAGCCACTAAAGGCGTTGGAATTAGCATCAGCAAAAGAACTAAAGCTTGGACAGTGGACATATAGCTTTGAGTCCAAACTGAATGACAAGGGTGGGGTGACTGTAAGCTTAAATGGTATCTATGGTTTGCTCACCCCCAAAGAGGAGGTTGTGAAGTATTTGCTCGATAAAATCCATTATGGTTTTAAAGGCCAAATCGGTGTAGAGCTTGCTGTAGATGTAGATGCACATTTGGAGCCAACAGCATTAGATGCACTTTGCAAGCATATTATTGGTCAGCTTCCTACCCAAATCCATACTTTTAAGGATAGTGGGCACTCTATTTTTTCATCACTGGATACAGGAGAAGTTGTTGAAGGAATTATCCTAGTTTCGATCGGTGTGCTCGCTGTTGCTCTTACTGGAGGAGCTGCGGCAGCCCTCGGTGCAGGAACAGCTGCTACAGTGGTTGTTGGAAGTGAAAGTGCAGGGTTGTTTACAGGAGGTGCCGCACTAGCTGGTGCAGGTTCTTTAGCTGCATCGAATGCAGCAATTGCATAAATATTACTGATATGTAGTTGAAAGAAAGAGTTGTGGAAAGAATGGTGAATTTTATTATTAGCGACAGAGTCATTGGAATAATACTATTTGTATTAAGTTTGTTGTTTATTGTGTTTGATAATTCAAGCCAATCTGTTGCGTCTTCACCCACCTGGGTTTGGATAACGTTATCTTTTTTATTGATAGCTAGAAATAGTCCTATAACATATCGATTTTTGTTTTTAGGTGTTGCAATTGGTTTAGCTGGTATGTCAGTTTGGGGAGGAGCATCGAATCGAGTTGAAGTATTTTTTTCTGCTATTTTATCTGTTGATTTTTTT